>NZ_LMVM01000037.1 GCF_002287175.1 Methanobacterium bryantii
TACTATAATGTCTTTTATGGGAAGCTTGAAACGTTGCCGGCCACTCTCATATTTACAATTGATTTATTTTGAATTAATTTTACATAAATTTAATATTATTTTTATTAAGTTATTAATTTCACGAGAGTGAATGTAAAAGTTCACTCGCGCCAAATATGAAACAATAAGAATATTCTATTTTTAGATATGATTTAACAAATTTTATATATTAATATAACAAGATTATCAAAGTCTATTATCTGAAATAGATAAGATAATATTATTTGGTTTTGTGGCTCGTGGAGAAGCTACAGAAGAGTCAGATATTGCCGTTTAAAACTTATTTTTGGGTATGCGAGATTTATAATTTGTTTTTAGAGGAATATAACTCTATTTTGTCGAATCTTTGAAATTAAAATTTCATGGTTAACTGTATTTTGTTTAAATAATGATTCAAAAGTGATTTATGGGCATTAAAATTAAAGTAGATTTATATGAATAAAAAAATCATCGACCGCGCCAGAGGATCCATCATAGGCCTCGCAGCAGGCGACGCACTCGGCGTCCCGCTGGAATTTAAATCTCCAGGAACATTTGAACCAGTTGAAGACATGATCGGGGGCGGATCGTTCAACTTAAAGCCTGGAGAATGGACAGATGACACAAGCATGGCATTATGCCTGGCTGAAAGCTTGATTGAACAACAGGGATTCGACCCTATGGATCAACTTGAAAGATATACTCTGTGGTACCGTGAAGGGCATTTAAGCGTCAACGGCAAATGTTTTGATATTGGAAACACCACGCGTGAAGCTTTACATAAATTTGAAGAGACGCATGGACCTTACTGCGGCCAAACCTACGAGCGCTCTGCTGGAAACGGCTCTATAATGCGTTTAGCCCCAGTTCCAATTTTCTATTTTTCAAGTCCAGAAGATGCAGTTAGTAATGCAGGGAAAAGTTCAAGGACAACACATGGACATATCTTAACTGTAGATGCATGCAGATATATGGCGGGGCTAATTGCCGGTGCAATGATGGGCCACAAAAAGAAGTTAATACTCTCTTGCATGTACTGCCCAGTTCCTGGCTCCTGGGATGCACATGAATTATCCTCAGAAATTGATGAAATTGCACGCGGTTCGTTCAAGCATAAAAATCCTCCAGAAATCGTGGGGAGCGGCTATGTGGTAAAATCATTAGAAGCTGCATTATGGGCTTTCTACAACAGTGATAACTTTGAAGACGGCGCTTTAATGGCTGTTAATTTAGGGGATGATGCTGATACAACAGGTGCAGTTTACGGCCAGATTGCAGGTGCTTATTATGGAGAAAGTGGGATTCCTGAAAGCTGGAAAAATAAGTTGGCATGCTGTGATTTGATCCGGTCATTTGCAGATAGATTGATTGGGAATATAAACGCTAATTATAATAAGATTTAAATTATAAGTAATAACAGCTTGTATTTTATTTTTAAAATGGTTTGGGGGTCAAATATGGGTTCAGAGGGGATTGTTGAAATGGCTGTTAATGACCTGGCTGATGAATTCCGGGAAAATTCAGATGAATTTTTTAATGAATATGATTTTCGCCATAGATTTTTCTGTAAGATGTATCCAGAGTTTAAAAATTTAATTCATCCAGAATATCCAACTAGAAAGAGATTTATTAAGGAAGAGGCTTCTGGTGAGAAATATATCTCAGGTAAGAATTGTTTTGAACCTGAAATTAAAAAAGGTATCAGGGATAAATATGCTTTAGCTGTCTTTAAAGAAGAGATTTACAATAAACATAAAAACGAGTTAAGTCCCTGGAATAGGCTATCAAATACGGATCTTGATATTAAAGATATTTACATAGATTTTGCTTTTGAATTTAAGTATATAACAAGTGGAAATATTAGTGTCATTCGTGAGATTGAGTTTGATATATTCAAGCTTAAAGAAGCCGCTGAAGCAGGGAATAAATATTTGATAATTTTTATAAATAAAATATTTGGTGATGAAGGATTTAAACAGATTATTGAACCTCTTAATGAATTTAAAAAGAATGAAAAGGTTGTTAATGTACTTATATTTTCAAAATAGTGTACTGACCGGGTTGATTTTGTAAATCTTTATATACAAAAAATTAGGAATGTATCTCTATGAAGTTCTGCCCAGAGTGTGATATGGTAATGTTACCGCAGGATGATTACATGGTTTGCCGGGCATGCGGTTACAGGGTCCCTTTAAACCCTGAATCTTCGTCTTCTTACGATGTAAACCAGAAAGTCGGTAAATCTGGTTAACATTTTATATTACAAATCAGCAACCAGATACTTTTTATGACATAACATTTTTATACTATATTCAAAATAAAGGTTGATTTATGTCTAAGAAATACTGGGGCTTAATTTTAGGTTTAATACTACTTTACGGCACATTTTCTTATTATTATATGGTAACCTTTGATAATCATGATTCTAACTGGAATTATCATGAACTTCAAAAAATCAGTAAAAATGAAAGTAGTTTTTCATTTGCAGTGTATGGGGATAGTGCTAACTCTGATGGAAGGTTCAATCATTTAATAAAAAGTTTAAACAGCAAAAATGTGCTTTTTTCGGTAGATAATGGGGATTTAACCACTTCGGGAACTCCAATGCACTTTGGATACTTTTTAATAGATGCAAAACAGTTAAAAGCGCCGTTACTCACTAATATTGGTAACCATGATCTTTCAGGAAGCGGCAGCGAGTCTAATTATATTAACGTGTTTGGAAACCCTTAC
Organism: Methanobacterium bryantii; assembly: GCF_002287175.1. Classification (NCBI taxonomy): domain Archaea; kingdom Methanobacteriati; phylum Methanobacteriota; class Methanobacteria; order Methanobacteriales; family Methanobacteriaceae; genus Methanobacterium; species Methanobacterium bryantii. Next base: position 2,752 of record NZ_LMVM01000037.1, read on the forward strand.
TACTCATTTTCAGAAAAAAACAGCTACTTCATAGTCCTGGATGATGCAAACTCAAATGTTAACGACACTCAGATGAACTGGCTGAAAAACGAGCTTAAAAAGAGCCAAAATTATAAATACCGATTTATATTTATGCACATTCCGCTATATGACCCTAGGTATAATTTTAAAGGTGAAGGTCTCAGTTTAGGCAACTCAACTACTGCAAAAACCCTTAATAACCTTTTTGACGAGTACAACGTCACCATGCTTTTCACATCACATATCCACGGCTATTTCCAGGGAGTATGGGGCAAAACATCATTTATAACAACTGGAGGCGCAGGATCTCCTCTAAGCAAGCCTCATGCTGGTGTTAATAATACTGAAAACTATTTTTACCACTATATTTTGGTTAATGTAACAGACAATGGAGTTAATTATGAAGTGGTGAGGTATAATTAAATTTTTACCTAAATTGGGTGGAAGTCCCGTAATAATCAGAGAGGGACAGGGGTAATGGGGCTGTTATTTCCCTCTCTGTTGTGTTGTACAACCCAAAATAAAGTATATATATCTGCAATAAACTATTTTTGGATTTTGAAGCATATGTACTGGATTATATTCATAAATATTTTCATACATCCAGAATTATGCGTAAAAAAGTGTTAAATGAACTTTTGTGATTAATTCAACTTTAAAACAAGACTCATTAGCGACAAGTCCTAAATTTAGTTTGTTATAGTTTAGTATTAACCTTATTTGAATGTATTTAACATTAAATAGTTTTATATCTGTTGGAAATATTTGTGTATCTTGTATTATATAAAATTTTTATCATCTAATTTTAGTTATACAGACTTTAAAAAGGAATATGTAAATAGAAATGATTTGCATAAGCATATAAAACTAATTGGAGCTGGAGGATATTTGATGCCAGAAAGCAGTGTTAAACTTAACTACATTGAAAAAGGTGAGGGATTCCCTTTAATTTTAATCCATGGCTTATCTGATGATTTGAGGTTTTGGGCCCCTTTAATCCCTCAATTTTCAAGAAATTACAGGACAGTAGCTTTAGATCTTAGAGGACATGGTAGTTCGGGCAAACCAAAGGGCCCTTATTTCATTGAACAGTTCAGTAGGGACGTATATTCTCTTCTCAATGAGTTAAACATAAAAAAGGCCCACTTCATCGGATTTTCTGTGGGAGGGGCTGTAGTCCAGGATTTGGCAGTTAATTACCCCGAAATGGTTTCATCAATAGTTTTGATGTCCAGTTTCAGTTTTGTTGATTCGAAATTAAATGAAACTTTCCTGAAGCTCAGGGAGTCTCTGGTTGGAGGGGGTTTTGCGGCATTTTTTGACGAAATATTGCCTTTAGTTTTAATTCCCAAATTAATTAATGAGAATAAGGCAGAACTTGAGCAGATTAAGGAAGAAAAAGTTAAAACAGAGTCTGTAGAATCGCTGATCAATACCGTTGATGCGTGTATGGAATTTGATGTTAAAGACAAAATATCGGTGATCTCAAAACCAGCTTTAATAATTTCTGGAAAAGAAGATGTTTTAATTCCAGATGAACTTGCAGGGCAGGCTCATAGAATTATAGGTGGATCAAAACGTGTAATACTTGAAAATACGGGACATAATGTCCTTATCCCTGAAAATTTACAGTTTCTGCTGGAATTAATTTTAAAATTCCTTAAAGATGTTTAGGGAAAAAATAAATCTGTTTTGGTTCAAAGTCCATTTTTTTAAATTTGGAATATAAAAATTCGATCTTATTAATTTCTATTTTAATTATGTTCATGTTAACCTGCAGATTTTTTATAAAGTTCTCGTTTAAACCTTTCATTTTAATTACATCGTAATATTCATATGTATCCTCTGGAACGATATATGCAGAACCGGTTATCTGCATGCCTGCAAGGCTGTTCATACGGGTATAGTTGTCATAAACTGCTATGGAGATATTTTTGTTAAGGGGGATATTAGAAAATTTTTCTCCCCCTTCACTTAGAAAGTACATAAATCCGTTGCTGTAGAGGTATTCTATTGGTGTTGACCTTACCCTGTTTTTGTATGAAGTGGAAAGTGTACAGGTATTATGGGTTGTTAAGAAATTTTCTATTGTCTTTTTGACTTTAGGTGACGGCGCTTTAGGTATCAGGTCATCTTTAATTAATTTAAGTTCAAGGGCATATTTTAGAACGTTACTCAGGTTAAAATTGTCAATATCTTCTAGTTCGAACCCTATTTTTTTGCTGAACAATTGGAGTGCTTTTTTGTCTTCTTCATTCAATGTGCTTTGTTTTAATACGCCCCCTAAGACGTTCTTATCAACAATTTTACCTATTGTTTTTGCAAGGTCATTTAGATTTTCATTCCCGTCTGAAGGGCTCAGGCATGTGCAAAACAGGGCTACTGGTTTTTCTTTAAGCCAATCAAGGTTATTTTCAACAAACTGGCATATTTGGGGTTCCAGTTTCCCACTGTACACTGGAGATCCTATAACTACAAAGTCAAAATCTTTATAAAGATCTTTAAATTCATCTGTCCTGCAGTATTTAGCAGGTCCCAGTACCAGTGACAGGTATCTGGCTATTTTTTCTGTAGTCCCGTATTTGCTTTCATAAATTAAAAGAGTTTTTTGCATTTATACCAGTTACCTTAATTGATCTTAAGCTACTGATTGTAACTAATACTGTATTTTTTTGGGTTTTGGCACATTTAGTGAAAATATTCATTTAAATGTATTCTGCTTATTATTTATGTGCTGTAATTTAATAAACTCTTTTGCAAAATTCATATTGGGAGATATTTCAGCTGTAATCTAAAAACAGGGTAAAAATGATTTTATCTGCCATTAAAATTTCTTGAAATGATTTGTTTTTTTAGTAAATAACGTAACATGGCTTGTGATTTATATAATTAATTAAATGGGGTTTAATTTTTTAAAAAATGTAATGTGGGAGTTAATGGTCTGTTTGGATATTTGTTATAATCAATGTATTTAATTATATTTAACTGCAAAATTATAGATTAGTAGGATATTTGTCTAAGGAACTGCTTTAAAAAGCAGGAGATGATTTTAATGACTGTTCAGCTCCATGATTTCCTAAAAGAAGCAGAGAAAAAGAAGGCTTTTCCAGAAGTTATTGCTTATCATAGAATTGATGGTCCGGGATCCAGTTTGGATTTAAGCGAATTTCAACAGGCATTCTGGAAACTGCCGCATATACCTGAACAAGATGACCCTGCAGTGAAATGGACATGCAACCTTCCAAGAACGGTTGGTATAACTATAGATACTGGAACAAGGGTTGAAGCCCATCCTTTTGATCCTGGCCGTATAGGCATTAAGTCTGTTGAATATAAAACAGAGGTTTCCGCATCACTGGGGGAGGTTATCCCTGTAAAAGAGAACTGGCTGCTTAAAATACTGGAAATATTCGATCTTTCAGGCGTTATGTTTGTTTTGAAAAATTTAAAAGAAGGCCTGCATTCTTCAGGGCTTGGGGGATCATCTGCTGCAGCTACAGGTGTTTGCATACTTGCAAATGAGCTGGCAGGACGGCCTTTTAGTAAAATCCAGCTGATTGCTATGGCTTCCCGTATTGAACAGGATTTTGGAGTAAGCATTACTGGAACTCAGGAGCAGTCCAATGTTCTTTTTGGGGGAGTTACTGATTATGTCTGGTTTCCATGGGGCATACCGGGATGTCCTGATACCGGATACGGCTCTTCAATGCGGTTTGAATTGATAACTCCTCAGGATTATCATAAGTTAGAAGAAAGGATGGCTATTTTTCATTCGGGATACTCCCGCCTGAGTACTGAAGTTAATATTGCGTGGAGAAATGCCCTGCGGGCTGAAGAGGGGTATAAACATCACTTTAAAAAAATGGAAGTGGCCTACAGGTTTCGTGAAGGCCTGAGACTGCAAAAATGGAGCCATGTTTTAGATTCTATGGTAAAATACCGTAAAATACGAACAAAGCTTTGCATGGATTATATGGGAGGTTCTATGGATTTGCTGGAGCGTGCTGAATCACATAACTGTACTGCTTTTCCTTTAGGTGCGGGGGGTGGAGGGGGAGTACTTTTATTTTCTCCAGATCCCGAGTCTTTAGAAAGCCTGCGCGGAGATCTTCAAGGTATATATCGTGAAATCCCATTTAAAATCAGGTCTAAAGGATATGAAATTAATAATAGATTGTAGAATAATTTTAAGGTATATGGAGTGTAATAAGATAATGGAAAGATAGAAATAGGTCAATAGTGATGGAAATGAAAAAATTTTCTTTTATAGCAAGAATGCCTAACGAGCCAGGTGCTTTACATAAAGCCGCAGAGATAGCAAAGGACTATAACGGCAACATCCACCGGATTCACTACAATAGAAAAATTGATCCCAACACCGTATTTTTTGAAATTACGGCTGATGAGTCATCATATGGAAAAATAATGAATAAACTTGACGAAATTGGCTATCTGCAAACTACACTTAAACCTGCAAATTATTTGAAGTTTAATATCTCACTTCCACATTCTCCTGGAGCTTTATTTGAATTTTTAAATTGTATAACATCTGCAGGTGCAAATATTGGATTTCTGGACTTTGATGATAAAAGCAACAGGCACGATAAATTAACGGTTGCGTTGACTCTAGATAAAATTTCAAGTGTGGATGCCCTTTTGGATAATTTAAAATCGCGTTACCTCTTAGAAATCGTTGAATATGATACTGAAGGTGAAAAACTGGATGATACTGTGTTTTACATATTTTTTGCCCAGAAGTTAAGGGAGATAATTGGAAATACTGAGGATGATTTTTTAATTAAACTGCTGGGTGACGTTAACCATATTGTTCAGGAGCTCACGCGCCTTGGTGAAGACCCTAAACATGTATTTGAAAGTATCTTACTTACTGGAAACACATTAAAGGATACTTCTGGTGACGGCTTCTACGCTGATATTCAAAAGGTAGATTTAAACCAGGATACTCAACTTTACTGCTTCCAGCCGCCATGTGGAGGGAATATATTTGTTATCAATGCTCCAGAAGAGATGGTAATGGTAGATTCGGGTTATGGGATTTATTACCCTGACATTTTAAAATTATTCCAGCACTGTGGGATTGACCTCAAAAATCTTAAAGGTATCTACATGACCCATGCAGATGCAGACCACTGCGGTGCAGGGGGCTTTTATGGGGTTAAATCATTCATGCATAGGGGCACGTCAGATATCATTGGGAAAGCTAACAGGGCTTACGGATCCAATGTGGAAGAATGTGTCCTTGAAGAGGTATATACCAAATTAATTAACCTGTTTTCAAGATTTAACTCTCCGGCAGATGTGAATATTTTTTCTGAAAACATAATTAAAATGAGGGGTTCTTTCAAGGTTGTTCACATTTTTAAAGTTGGGGATATGGAATTTGAAGTGCTGGAAAGCTTAGGTGGGCATCTTTATGGGCAGGTTTTTTTAGCATGTCCAGATGAAGGGATTATTTTTACAGGGGATTCTTTAATTAACTTTGATAGTTTAAGTGAAGATAGAAGGAGGTACAACCTCCTTGCAAAAAATTTAATGACTTCTGTAAATGTAGATAGAAAGCTGGCTAAAACGGAACGAAAAGCACTTTTAAGGATAATTTCTAAACTAAATGAAGAATTATCAATTAAAGATAAGAAATGTTTAATTTGCAGTGGTCATGGAGCTGTTTCACTACTTTCTGGAGATAAGCTAGAAATTTATGGGCAGATCTATCATTACCTGCCAAAAAAGATGTAAATATTGAGCCACATTTTTGAATTAGTTTTTTTGGGCACCATATGATTTAGGATAAAATGATATTTATTTTTGTTAGTATTCACATGTTTTTAGCTTAACTGATTTATTAAAAACATCTAAACAGGTTTTTTAATTTATATAGAAGTGGAGTATATTTTAACTTTTTATTTTCATTAGTTTTTATAGGCATATGTTTGTAAATTTGGATAGTAAATCCTTTTTTTGTATTAATAATAATATTAATATAGTAAGTAATAACATAATAACATTGTTAGAAAATAATGTTATTCAGTTACATAATAAGTGCATTTAAAATCATCGTGTAGTTTAAATGGATATATACATCTTAATCTGTTTTTTTAAGATGTTAAATTCTGCCGAATGGTTTAAAATGCTTATTTGAATTGTTAAATATTTTCTAACGCTCACTGATGTAATGGGGGGTGAAAAATATTAGAAAACGACTGATACTGACAATTTCAATGCTCCTTATTGTATTTGCAGTTTTCAGTATAGCTGTAACAGCAAATGAGCAACAAAATCAGAGTAAAACCCAGGTCTCAACCAGCTATATAATGCCTCAAATAAATGCAACGCCAAAATGCACTAATGCAACTCCAAGGAATGAGACCAATTGTACACTGAACATAACAGGACCGATATCAAATCAGACTTTTAACTGTACAAATTTAACAGTGACTAATCAGTCCACAAACCAGACTTTAAATCGTTCAACCATACGGGATATAATTGGACAGTTACTGGCACCAGTTTTAAATGACACCACTAATTTAACACAGACAAATGCAACTGGACAACCATTAGACAAGCTTTTAACCGATGTCAATACAATGCTAAGTAAAATGGCACAGTTAATAGGTATAATTCGAAGTGGTGGTTTTAATATAACTGGTTAAGTCCTCGAAAAAGTGTTGGGAGTTAGGGAAGAATTTCCATTTACTTATCTTGAGATCGAAAATCAGAGATGGTAAAACTGGATATTCTGTATCTATTCGGTTAAAGATAGGTTCCAATTATGTTTAACGCTCATGTCTCTAATGTAATATTCTCAGGGAATATCTAAACTACAAATTTAACATAATTCCTTTACAAGTTAACATGAAGCATTTCATGTGCATGTCTTAGACATGAGAAATATTGGTAATTCAGCACGATTAAAAGTTTATGGAATGGAACTCCCTATACTCCAATTTATCTTAAATAAATCGTGGAATAATGAGTAAATGGCGGATTAAAAAGTAGTATTGTGAGGGGAATGGAGGTAAAATTGATATCAATTCCCGCTCAGTGTCGTAATGCCAAAATTAAATTTGTACTTTCTACATAAATTTATTTTGATATGCACATATCATTATGTTCATAGATGTAATTATAGGTCATGTAAACAGATACATACCTGCCTGATATTTCCCATAAAATCCCCTTTAAATTGATAAAATAGAATTTAATTTATTCTTATTAGATAAAAATTATCATTAATGGGTATGACATATTATTACATTATAAAAAGCAATAGGGAGCGAATGAAGAGGTAATGTTTAGTTTTTCTCCCTAGTATGATACTGTGTACCAAAATCAGGTTTATATTTCTCCATTAAATTAATTTTTGATATGTGCAGGGGATTACATGCATGGATATGTTTATATTCTATGCATGTAGTTTCTAGGATTTTATTGAGGTGTTACAAGTATATACCCTATTTTTATTCAAATTTTTAAATTTAAGCCGATTAAAATAAATTATATATGTAAAAGGCAAATCACATAGTGTGTATATCCTTGAATTTGGGCAGTATAGAATATGTTTTAGGCACTAAGATCTATTGCTGGAGATATACTTAGTGTACTTCCGTAATAATTTTAGGTCTTAAACTACAATAGTATAATATAGTTAATATTTGAGCAGGGTGCAGAATTAATAAAATATAATGTGAATTACCCTAATTAAAACCAGTAAAATGACCTTTTAAAAAGATTTTAGAAAGTTTTAATGTCTGATGTAAAAGCAGTGTATTAGAAATTAGAACTAACTATGTTGGTTATCAGTTAGTTATAACATAAATGCTGTGATTTTATGTATAATGAACGTTTGAAAACTTTGAAGATTGCAGGAATCATTGTTTTAGTAATTGGAATTTTAGCTGCCATATTTTATATTGTGTATAGTTTTTCGCTCTTCTGGCAGGCATTTGCAGCAGGAATCACCATATCTGTCTTATTGATCATTATCTTTATACTCCTCGTACTGGCAGTATACCTGTGGATAAAAAATTTCCTGATTAAAAGTGAGTTAAAGAAAAGGGAAATTGAGCTTGAACAGGTTAAAATACAGTTAAATATGTATAAAACTAAAGCTAAGGCAGAAAGACACGGAAAAGTCTGAATAATTTATATTTCCTGTTACTTTGTATTTATGGTCAATTATAGCTTTAATCAAGGCCACAGGTGGAAATTATGTACAATTTAAATCCAGATATCGTGTTAACTTTGGCAGGATTAACATTGACATTTTATGCCTTATTTGCCAGAATGCTTGTTAAATTCAATGATAAATACAGCAGAAACTTGTTATATTTTTTACTGGCTAATATGGTATCTGTTGGGTTTACAGTCGTATTTGTGCTTAGTGATATTAAACAGGCAGCAGAACCAAATTATGCATATCTTGGTGATATACTGGACGTCAGCTGGGCATTTTCGCTTGTTACGGTTGTTCTTTTTGCTTTTATTTTGCTCCATAGGGAATTAAGTGAAATGGAGGATCCTGAGGAAAAAAAGAAGCGTTTTAAAAGGGTTATATTAATTATTATTTTTTCACTGGCGCTTTTTTTAGGTTTACCCTTTATTTTAACTCTTTTTTAGGTAATATCTTTGATGAATAAAATTTTTGATTTTTATTAAATGAGTGGGTGATTTTGAGTATTACTTTTCATATTTTTGTGTAGTAACCTTTAAATAGTACTATTGATCTATGTTGTAATAGCATGTTATATGGTTGGAGTGAATTAATTTTGAAATTAAAAGAGAAAAACAAACAGCAAATATTGGATTAATAAGTTAAGGTGACATTAAAATTGCTGCTTTATTCATTTAAATTCATTTATAAATCGTTTTTTAATTGAATGCTGTGCTGAAGCAGAGCATTTGTGATATTTAACTATAACAATGGGCTTGATGATATTTATTTTGAAAAATAAAAGATTAAGCTTATTAATTTTTACTAAAAAATTTGGAGTTGATTTTTACGTTGGAAATTATGAGTTATACTCCCATAATAACAACAATTGTGGGTGTTTTTATGGGTTTAGGTTCCAGAGAGTTAAGCGACTGGCGTAAGGCTAAAAAAGCTAGAAAAAGAAAAATTAATTCTACCCGTACGTTAATACTACTTGAAAATGAAAGGAATCTGGAATCACTTAAGGAATTCTGGTATAAATTAAATAAATCTGATGAAAGTGAAGAAAATATGGATGAGTCAAAGATTGACATTGCCAAAAGATTGATTAAAATGCCAATGCCATGTCTAGATGACTTCATGTGGAGAAAACATGCTTCCCTGCTTACAATAACCTTTAAAGATAAGGAAATTGTGGCTGTTTCCACTTTTAATAATTGTTTAGAATCTCTTAAATCTATTTATTCTAAATTGGTGGATTTGGATACTATGGATAGGGAGTTTAACAGCACTTATGCCTCAAGTGGGGCTGAATTATCTTCTCTCCCACATTCTAATCGTTTTAAAGAGGAAGCTCCAGGTTTATTAGATGAATTTGAAGAAATTACATTGGGCCTGCTTAAAAATGGCAATCCTCTTGATAAAAAGAAAAATTAATGTTATATATTGAAATCATTAATGGGTAATATTCATTAATGGAGCTTTTTTGGGCTCAAAAGCTTTAAATTTAAATAGTGTTTTAAATACTATTTTTTTTATTTTACGATTTTTAAATCATATTAGTTGAATTTGTCTTCATTTTGTTCATTTAAATAAATTTAATGCTTTTTTTTAATCGTTTTTTTGAGTAGTTATATGAAGAGATGGTTACTGCACAAATCTAATTTTTTTAATATCATAAATAATATATTTTGGTATTAATATAATATAATTTGAGTTAAATGAAAAAATGGGCTCTAGTTTTAGGAATTCTTCTGGTAGTGACATCTACCTTTGGCTGTACCAGTAACACACAGCAGGAAAAACAATCGGGAAACAATATTAACTTTTCAATACCTGAGGGGTGGGAATTGCACTGGATGCCTGGAGAGGGTACCGTGATCTGGATGGATGGTGATCCACGTATTCGGGTAATAGAGATGAGCAAGCAGAAATTTGATGCTAAGCATGATCAGGCATTACATATCGATAATACAACTTTCATGGTGAAAACACACAACAAGACAATGGATGGAATAAATGTTGAGACATTCTGGACCACTGATGGTAATTCGGGGGATATTCAGGATTATTATTTCTTCTCTAAAAATGATAAATATTATTATGTGCTAGCATGGGCTTATACTGGCTGGGATTCAAGTAAACAGTCAAGGTTTCGGCAGCATATAGATAAGGCCGTAAAAAGCATTGTTTCAACCATAACTTAATCTGAAACTTATTTTTTTAATTTTATTTTTTGATTTATTAGACAGTAAACGATTATTACTTTTCACATGCTCTTGCTTAAATCACTTAACCCTTTAAATATAAGGATATATTATGCTGCTGACCTTTTGAAACTGAAAATATGGCTAATTATATGTTTTATTTCTAAAGGGTTAATTTGAGGGTTGTTTGATGTAAAAAACACTGGCCGATGCTAGTTAGAAAGTATTGTAGTGATTCTAATATTATAAAATGGTTAGATCTGGCTTATCTTTTTGAGCGGGGGATATATGGAAGAATTTAATAGTTTTGGCATTAAAATGTGAAAATCTTTGATTTTCATTGTAAAAAATTGGAAATTTTCACGGTTACAAAAACCAGAGGTTTTCACAAACATGTGAAAAATCTTTGATTTTTTCACGGTTGAAAATCTACGATTTTCAAACATAGAAAACATAGGGATCATAGGTTATTTCTATGATTTTTTACATTGGGAAGATATGGTGAAAGGCATGAATCCATTTAGAAAGAGAACAGGTATTTTCCCTTCTTATTTTACAGGTAGAAAGGATGAACTTAACGAGTTAAGGGAAATTTATGAATCTACACGGGCCGGAGCTGCAGGACATATACTTATTTACGGCCCTAAAGGTATTGGAAAAACCTGTTTATTAATTAAGTTTGAGGAGCAGTTAAATAATGTGGAAGGGGTATATACAGTACGTATTCCTCTTGTTGAGGGAAACTTCAATGATATTTACAGTTTAATTATTGATAAGTGTGCGGATGCACTTAAAATCAGTGAAGGACACTTTTGGGACAATATAACTTCACTTGGAGTTAATATCCCCCTTGCAGGAGGATTTACTGTATCTAGGGAAATACCAGCCACAAGTCCATCTGTGGCCCTTGAAAAAATATTAAAAACAATTTACCTGGAATTAAAAGGAGAAAACCCTGTCTTAATTCTTTTATTCGATGATCTGCAGAGAATAATTTCAGATAATGGTCCAAGTAGAGTTTTAAGTATACTGCAGAATGCTCTGGTGGAACTCAACATCCAGGGTATGAACATAATGTTTGTTGCAACAGGGGCCCATGACATATTTTCGCAGATACAGGACCATCTGGATTCTGCTGTGAGAATATTTGAGCCGTATGAACTTAAACTATTATCTAAAGAAGAATTAAAGGAAGCTGTTGTTATACCTGCTGAAAATGAGGGCATAAAATTCGAGGAGGACGTTATAGATTTGATATATGAATTATCGGAAGGAATTCCTTATTACATGCAGGTTATAGCTTACAACTGTTTTGCAGGTGCTGTAAATGGTATAGTTAGAACTAGCGAGTTTAAACTTTCATTTAAAAGGTCGTTGAATTTGCTGGCTCAAAGAGAATTTAGGGGCATGTATGAAAAGGCAACTCATGAAGAAAGAAGGATCCTTGGATTAATGGCAGAAAGTGATAAAGAGGTTTTATCATATAAAGAAATTAAAAAAGGATTAAATTTAAAATCTGAACCTTCATTCTGGTTAAAAACAATGCTGGACAAAAATCTCATAATAAAAAAGGAGAGGGGCAAGTACCACCTTAGGGATAAAATATTTAAAGAATATTTAAGGGCTTTAAAACCGTACAGTGAAAATGGAACATATTAAGTTGGATTTATTTAGGGCTACTTAAAGGTGTCAAATTGAACACTTTAAAAAGGTAATCTTTTATAAACTCCATTCAACCCCTCAAAAATTCATAGAATTTTTGGGGCCCCGAACATGAAATGTTCGAGGGCTTTTTAGAAAAAAGGCCGTCGAAAAATCGGAGATTTTTCGGGCTTACAAAATCTTCGATTTTGTAAAGTTGATCAAAAACACACTTTTAAAAAGGCAAACTTGTATAAATACCTTTTATTGCTGCTGTAACTTTATACCAGTTATTGATGACGTTAAACTCATTTATATTGTTGCTTGCATCCATATTGTACCATTTGCCATTGATGTAGGCCTGGACAAAAACATGTCCGCATACATGCCCACTTGCAAATTTGGCAGTAACATGTACATAGCGTGCAGGAATCCCTGCCGCCCTTGAAAGAGCCACTAAAAGGTGAGAAAGGTCAACACAATTTCCTTCCTTATTTTTAAGGGTTTTTACAGCACCATATTTTGTATTATAATAAAATGAATAGTCCAGGTTGTCTCTTACCCAGTTAAATATCCGAACTGCCTTTTCATATTTGGTGGTCGCGCCTTTTGTTATCTTTGCTGCCAGGGCCTTGATACGGGGATCATTTGACTGGGCATTGGACGTTGGTTTAAGGCATTTTGCAAGTGATACCTTCGTTTTAATTGGAGGTAATTCTCCCGTTTGATTTAAAGTCTTATTTATGCCTGTTGAATCTCCAGCAGCTTCATCTATAACGTATGGATTTAGTTCTGTTTTAATTAGATTTAATGATATACTGTCAAAGAGTATGTCCTCGATACTTTGATTTGAGGGGGTATCATTTATTATAGTCTGGTTAACTGGAGTTATGGTCTGGTTAGTTGAGTTATTTGACTCTAATGTAAAATTTCCTTGTCCTGTACTGTTATTGCAGCTGTTATTCCATATGTCGGGATGTATATTTGATAATTCCCCAAAATTATGGGGTATGCTTCCAAAAACTAGAGGTAATGATATTAAAAATGTAAAAATTACATATAATTCCTTTTTTCTTCTCATAATACCACTTTATACTGCTGGAAAATACTGCTTAGATAAAAATTACTCTGTTCACTAAGTAATATATTATTAAATAATATTAATACATTATTATAGTATAAAAAATGAATTATCAATTTTTAGGAGTATATTGGAGTTAGAAAATTGATTTCTAACTTAAAAGAAGATATAAAAATTTGATAAAAATAGATGTCATCTAAAAATAGTCATTTTATTTTAAATTATTTTAGCGGGTAAATGAGGTAGTTAATATATTCTAATTGTTATTTATACTAAAACAACTGCATCGATATACTGAAGAAAATAAAAAATTTAGAAATTGAATGATTTAATGGGCATTTTCAAAAAATTAAAAAAGAAAGGATTAGTTAATCCTTTTGCGGGACATGGGGTGTTTTTGTTTTGGCGTCCAGTTTAAATTTTCTATCTGTGGATTTTTTCCCGTTGTAGTTCCTTTTGAGCCTGTTGACATATGTACGTGCCCATATATATGCCAATATACATCCGCATGCTCCTCCAACTACAATTCCCCACCATACGCCCTGTGATCCAATACCAAGGACGAAAGCAAATAAGTACGCAAATACAGAAATAAATGCGACTTCTCTAATTATGGTCAGGATTAATGAAGTTGTCCCTTTTCCCATGGCCTGGAATATTGAGCTGGCGGTAATCCCGAGGGGGACTACGATGTAGAACAAACACATTACTTGGAGGAAAGAGGCTATTGATGGTGCAAGGAATGCACTTTGGGATGAATATGCAAAGATACCTGAAATATTTGGTGCAAATATATATGTAATGATGCTGGTAACTGCTGCAATGGAAATACCTAATTTTACAGAGTAATTAAGTGCAGTAGAAACATTTCCATATTTTTTAGCCCCATATGCAGCACCAGCAACTGTTATTGCTGCAGTACCTATCCCTATGGCTGGAATCATGGCAATGTTCACTACTCTCCAGCCTGCAGTATATACTGCGACTGCGTCCGTTCCTCCAGTTGTGACCAGTATGATGTTTAAAATTATACCGAGAATGGACATTATGAGGAACTCAGCACTTGCAGGCATTCCAACCCCTAAAATATCCTTTATAACCTTGAAGTTTGTTTTGAAGTCCTTCATGGATAAAGATACATAAGTGTCACGTTTCAGGACAAGCCAGTAAATTATCAGCCCCGAAGAGAGACTTGAAGATATTACTGTTGCCCATGCAGCCCCTGCAACCCCCATTCCAAGGGAATAAATGAATATTGGGTCTAAAATTATATTCAAGATTGCGGTTGCAGCCATTGCATATGTTGCTCTTTTAACATCTCCTTCGGCCCTCAGGATACCTGAAGCAACACTTGAAAGGATTAAAAATATTAGCCCTCCAAATACTATTTGGCCGTACTGAACTGCAAGGCCAAGGGATTCACCAGCGCCCATAACTGTAAGAATTTCTGGAAGAGAGATCAGTATGGCTATGGTTAAAACAGCGGCAGCTATAATTGTCATGATTAAAGAGTGTATGGCTGCATTATCAGCACCTTTTTTATTCTCTGCACCTATGCATCTTGCAATTAATGATGTTGCACCTGCCCCCAGACCATTACCTATACCTACAATGATCATGAACACAGGCGTGATGAAACCTAATGCAGCAAGTGCATTTGAGCCAAGCCCTGCAACCCATATACTGTCGGCCAGGTTGTATGCCATCATAAGTAACATGGATATTATCATGGGCATTGCCAGGCTGCGGATTGCTTTTTTTGGATTTCCAGTAATTAAAGAGATACGTTTATTTATGTTATCATCTTTTTGAGATTTATTTAAGTTCATTTTTATTTTTCACCATTTTTATGTACTTTTTCAAGGCTTTTTGTAGCCAGCGTTTGTAATGTCTTAACTAGGTGGGAGTATTCTGTATTTGATAAGTCGAAGCAGACTGATTTTTCCCATTCATTATCAATTTGATGAATTTTAGGTACTATTTGTCTTCCCTTTTCAGTTAAAAAAAGAAGATATTTCCGACGGTTTTGCGGGTTTATTTCGCGGTATATAAATCCATTGTCTTCCAGCTTTTTTAAAGCGCGGGCAACTGTTCCCTTGTCGATGTGTAAATGAACTGCGAGATTGTCTTGTGTTATGCCTTCTTTGTGTGATAACTGAATGAGGAACGGTACCTGACCTGCAGTAAGTTCTAAATCTTTCATTTTGTTGTTTAAATGTATGATGCGGGTCCTGTGTATTATGGATATGAATACTCCGAGCGGAATATCTTCGGGAGTGTTTTCTAGTAGTTTTTTAGTGTGATGCAATGTAAAATTCACCTCAATACTTAATTTGAGTTTAAATTAGCTCTAAAAATCTATATATCTACTAAATCGTGTTTACAGATTTTAAGAGTATGTATCCTCTATAAATAGTTATAAAAAACTGTAATATCATTAATAATAGTTTTAAAGTCTTTTAAATATAAATAAAAAAAGATTTATTATTAACATTTGCATATCCTATTCTGTTTTCATGGTATATAAATATGTTGTTCATGCAACAATTGCAGGTGCAACAAAAATGGCTTTATTTTAATGGATTTTACCTTACAAATCTGCCTATTAACTGTCAAAAAAATAAAGGATTAAAACAACTAGTATCCTTTTATAATTAATTTATAAGTTTATTTTAGATTTTTATTCTTTATTTGGGGGTATATATAAAAATAAAGCTAAATTGGGCTTAATTTTAAATCAATAGTATTAAATACAATAGAAACATATTTAACTTTATTAATATTAAAATTTTAATTTATTTTTTAAACTAATTAAACGGGTGGTATTATGGTTTTAAAAGGATTAAAAGCAGGTATAGACAGTATAATCTTTGATAAACATACTGGAGATATTGTAATTAAATTTATGCCCTTAAGAATTCCACTTAAGGATCTAAACATGCTTTCTGATGATACGGCCGAAATAATAGAAGCTTCAAGTGAAGAAAAGCTTGAAAAATATGTTTCAAGATTTGCTGCTTATTACATAAAACACAAGGCCCATGAACCTAAAGCTATACGAGATCGTGCAAAAGAGCTAGGATTAAGCCCTAAACAGTTTGAAGAATTGATATGTGAAAGGATTAGAGAATGGGGTAATGTTTCTTCCCTTGATATTGATAAAGAGCCTCCTGCTCGTGTTGATGGGAAATAGAATTCAAATCAAGAACATTTAAAAATACTACAGGTGATTTTTTGTCAGATGCATTTTTAAAAAAAGATGGGACAATAGTTGCATTAAAGGATATTAAAAAAGGGGAAACTATCAAAATAGACCTTAAAGATCTATATGTCGCAAGGGAAATTCAAAGTGGCCAGCTAAAACCTGAAGAAGAGGGGGAAACAGCGGTTGTTAAGCTGCCTGAGTGGCTTGCCACCAATAAAGGATTGTCCAGCGAAGTTGTTGGTATAATTAAAAAAGAAACTAAAAAAGCAATATTGATGAAAGTGGGCAACGAAGAGGTCTGGTTACCCAAATCAGCAATAGATATAGAAATATAAATTGATTTTGGCACTCCAAACACGATGTGTTTGACTGTTGATTAAGTCTACTATTGATATTGGGATATAAAATAGAAAAACTTTAATGACTGATTTTGATAATCAGTCTTATTTATTTTAATTTAAATTTAGTAATCTTTCACTACTCCCACTATGTCACGTATGGAGCGCCATGTATCAAGTGGTGTCTTTGTAATGTTTGAAATTTCTACTACTCCATCAGAAAGTGTTGTTTCTTTGATGTAATTGGATATTTCCCTGTTGTCACTTTTCAAATAAACTTTACCGTTTTCTATGGTGGCCACTCTTTTTACTATAAGGCCGTAGGTAGAGTGTCTTGATATTACTATATCTCCTACTTTGATATTTTTTGTTTTGAGAGCTGTAACTTCCTGCCCATCTTTTAAAGTTGGAATCATAGAAGTTCCACTTACAATTGCTAAAAATGGCAGTTGGTTAGTTCCAAATTGTGAAGTTAGGGTAATATTTGCCGTAAAATTATATTTCTTTGCAATAGTTTGCATGTCTGATTTTAAGCTGCTGGAAGTACTGGAATAGCTTTGAATGTCATTGTATGCTTTATTTTTCATTTCTGTAATCATTTTAGATGGCACCTGGACGTCTGCAGGAACCGATGTTGCCTGAACTGTCACGTTTTTCCCGTCAGTTTTTACAGTTATGCCTATTTCATTCGGTTCTACTATAGGTGCTGATTGCTGCTGGTTTGATGAATTTATGGTGGTATCGGTCGATTGTCCAGATAAAAAAGTAGCTGCTGAAGCTGCAGCTATAATTAATATAATTGCCCCTATTATTATCGCTGTTTTTGATTTCAATCCTTCACCACCGGTTGATAATTGTTAAAAAGCATGAATTATTAATTCACAATGTGCTGGAACAAAAAAATCTTTTAATCTTTTTATTTATATGTTTTGATCTAAATTAAAATTGGAGTTAGTAAGTGCTAGAATAAGACATGTTGTGTTTCTCATATTAAGGGCATTTTATTGGGAATTGTATATAAAATCTAATTTTAAATTCTTTTTAAGTGTAAAAATTATATGGCTTAATTTTTACTAACTTCACAGCTAATATAAATTAAATCAGGATGATTCTATATTTATTTTGCAAAATTAAGTTAGTATTATATAATTATGCTTGTTTATAGTTCTATTTTAAGTTTTTATTATATGCAAATAGGTTTATTATGGTTTAATAGTGTTATAATTGGTTATAGTGTGGAGAACTTAAAAATTTTTAACTTAGTTTAGTATGATGTCCATATTGGTTTTTATAGCCTTTTTAATGCTTAAAAAAGATTTTTTGCACATTAAATTTGTATTTAGCTGGTTTAATAAGCATGGTTATAAATGTTGTAAATATGGAAAATTATTTTTATAATGGCATATAATGGGTCAATGATTTCAAGTTACATCTAAAGCACGGGGTGATACTCAATGAACAAAATCGTAACGATTTGTCTTCTGGCAGTAATTATTGGATCAGTTCCAGTGTACGCGGCTGACTCAAGTAACGCCACAATAAAGCATCAAATCCAGAATATGAATTCTAATGTGTACAGTGAAATTAAAAACACGTTTGCACAGATTCAAAATGCAAGTCCAGATATATCTAATGATATCAATAAGTTAAAAGCAGATTTCATGCAGGATAACCTGCAGATAACTTATGTAGTTAAAAATAGTGATATTCAGAATTTAATTGTTGATATCCTGCAGAACAAGAATGTTAGATCTCAGATACACAGCTTAATACAAAATAAAGACGTTCAAGATGAAATTAATAAGTTAATGCAGGATAGAAATATCCAAACTGCAGCTAATATTTTAATGCAGAATAAAGAAATCAGCAAAGCTGTTAATGAAATAATTAACAGTAAGTAATGGGGAAATTTTCCCTCATTTTGTTTTTAATTAGTTTTTTACCTATTTTTGAAATGTTTTTTAGGGATTAATTAGTTTATTATCATTGATTTTAAAATAGTATCTGCCGTATTTCAAATGAATATAACTCTTTTAAGATATAGCTAAAAATTTATGGAATGAAAAACAAAATATCATCAAACACAAAGTGTTTGGAGCCTACAAAATCATAGGTTTGAGGATAAAAGCACAGGGAGGTTAATCCATGAAATATCAATGTATTGTTTGTGGTTACATATACGATCCTGATAGGGGAGATGAACGTTCTAATATTGCGCCGGGTACACCGTTTGAGGATTTACCTAAAGGGTGGAAATGCCCTAAATGTCGAGCCGGAAAATTCCTGTTTAAGCCTTTAGAATGATTTGAAATTTTTGGTGGGTAATATGGAAATCGAATTTAATACGGAAAATATTGAAAAATGCCGCTGTCTTGAGTGTAAAGTACAAAAAAGTCAGTGTGTACATGATAAAGCGATACTTCTTCAGGAAGGGGCGCTGGGTTCTTCACTGATTGAACCTAAAGAGTTTCCTGCACTGCACTGTGCCTCGGGAATAGAACATTGCAATGACCTGAACCGGAAAGAAGAATGTTTATGTAGAAACTGCCCTATTTATGCAGAAAACGATCTGGAAACAGGGACTCCTACGCTTTACTTTTGCCTGGATGGATCATCAACTTCCTGCTGTTTGGGTGAGGAAAATTTTGATGAAGAAAGGGTTGCAGAGACTTTGAGGCACTATTACCGGCGTACTGATTGATTTTATAAATAAAAATTTTTTTTAACTTTTTAAATAATAAAAATAAGGACGGGGCCTAATTTTATATGAATTTTAAATTAAAATACTGGAATTAAGCCAGGGTTATTTCCAGTGATGCTTTTACCGCCTGCAGCAGTTACTATAAATGTGTTTTCAATCCCTACCATTCCAATATCTTTAATTCCATTTTTGGGTTCTACTGCAAAGGCCATTCCTTCTTGAATGGGACTATCAAATCTTTCTGCTATTACTGGCAGTTCATCGATTAGTAAACCAATTCCATGGCCTAAAAACTTGACTTTGCGGTTACCAAATCCCATGAAATTCTGTAGAAAATCATCGTCTAAACTGTTCATTATGTGGTTATAAATTTGTGATGGAATTGCTCCAGGTTTTAGCATTCCTGATATTTCATTTTGTATATCTACACATTTGTTGTGGATATCTATGGCGTACTGGGGAAGAGAACTGCCGAACATGTATGTCATGGTTTTATCTGTATTGTAGCCTTCTACTCCTGATCCAATATCAATATATACCAGATCTCCCTTCTTCAGCTTCCGCTCACGGCTTCCAAGAAGAGGCACTGCTGGACCCATCCCGTAATTTCCACTGGCCCCATCAAAATAAGATGGGTAAATCGAACTTTCACCAAAACCAATATGGCCGAGTACCATCTCTGTATCAAACATGCCAAAACGAGTTATTCCTTGATATCCTTCATTTACCATGATTTTAAACAGCTCTGCTGCAAGATCTGCTTCGCTCATTCCCTCAACCAGCATCTCTGGAACTATATCCTCCAGCACGCGCTGGTGGATTTCACCTGCTTTTCTCATTAACCCCAGTTCATATTCACTTTTAACCGCTCTTACTGCAGCAATACTGGTATCTGCAGGTTTAACATCCTTAAAAGGAAAATGCTTTTGAAACCGACCATATAATGCCAATGGAACTGTTTCAGTTTCAAGGTAAACTGTGTCTGGAAGTTTATCTACACTTTTTGCAGCATCTCGAAAACTTTTCATGGATTTTATCTGTGGAAATAATGATTCATAAGTCGCTCTTTCAAAGCTACGCCGTACCCAGAATGTGGCTTCACCATCTCTTGGAATAAGCAGCATTCCATCCTGCATAGTTCCTGTAAAATAATATTGATTTATTTTACTGAAAACTGCGGCTATTTCCCATTCGGGGTTGGATATATCCATCTGTGCTTTAAAACGTGTCATGCGGTCTTCCAGTTCAGTTGAAGGTACTTTATTCATATTCTGCTCCTTTATTGTTCTATTTATGTATATTAAGTGATACTCTTTAATAAGATTATATCAAATGTATAGCTTTAATCCATAATAAAATATATTGGAAAAGTTCTAATAGATCCAGTTTAAAATTATCAAGTAATTCAATATTTAATATTTATAAAAGGGGTCTTAAATGGAGTCTCAGGAAAGAAATATAACTGAAGAAGATGTTATGGGTGTAGTGGACTTATTTACCAAAGTTCCAGTTGTAATATTAAAAATGGCTGTTTCTAGGAACATGAATGTGGTGAAAAAGTTTAGATCTCAGATAGAAAACTATAAAGATCAGTTAAGTGATGAAGAAATTGGGAAGATTAAAAAAGTCATTGAAATGCAGGTTCCAGAGCTTCAGGGATTACTGGCCAGAGCTTACTCTGAAAAAGGACATGAACAGTTAAAAATACTTGCAGATCCAAAGGCAGAACAGTTTATCAGGGATAACTTGAGCGAGCTTAAAGTACTATTATTCAAATAACTAAAACAGTATATTCATTTATTAACTAATTTTTCAAGATAAAATTAATTTTTTAATATTTAAAAAAATAACTTTTTATATAATTTAAAATTTAATTTCTTATTTGAAACATCTTGCTAAATTCAACTTATTTATTTAGGTTAAAAATTTTTTCTGATTTAATAATGCCTTTATTTTCTAAATCCTGCATTAAAAAGGCTATTAAAATATATTCCTGTCCTGTATAATTTGCCAGGTCTTTAATGGAAACATTCTGGTTCCTACCCAGATACTCAAGTGTGTTCATTATTAATTCACTTTTTAAATCCTCATTTTTCCATTCTACTTTCAAATTATTCACCTCTTGTCTTAAATTAATTATCAAATTTTTTTTGGTTATTCTGTATTTTAACTCATTGTTTCAGTTATATTTTCTAAAAAAGCTTAAAAATAGTTTTTCCCGAATCATATCCAAATCTATTCCAATTCATTACCATTTTTTGGCAAATATCATAAATTCATGTTGTATTATTAAAAATATGAGATATTTAATTAGTTATATTTAAATAACGGGAAAATTACCATAAATATAAATGAGTATTTTGGGCAGGCGTTTATATTGAACAAGTCGAATTATGGGTGGTCAATTTTAATTTTTGTTTCTTTAGCATTGTTTATCATAGGTTTAGATGCTACATTTATGAACGTGGCAATGACATATCTTGTAAAAGATCTGAATACAACTCTTGCCAATATACAGTCTATAATAGCTATTTATGCTCTTGTAATGGGCTGCTTTGTGCTATTTGGAGGTAAATTGCAGGATGTTATCGGTAGAAAGAAGACTTTTGTAGTTGGAGCTATTATCTATGGTGTGGGGGCATTAATTGCAGCCGTAAGTACAAATGCACTTATGCTGCTGGTGGGCTGGTCTATAATAGAAGGTTTTGGTGCGGCTTTAATGCTGCCGGCAACATCGTCCATAATCACAGCTCATTACGCTGGGTCTAAACGAGCTTTTGCACTGGGATTTTCATCTACATTATATATAGCTGCGACAGCAATAGGGCCACTACTAGGAGGTTACCTTACAACATTCTATTCTTGGAGATGGGGATTTGCATTAGAAACTATACTGGTAGTTGCTATACTTGTCTTGTCCTATGACATTGCAGAGTCTGAAATAACATTGAAATGGTCCGATTTAAATCTTAGAGGAGCTTTTCTTGTTTCATCAGGGATTTTATTATTTATAGTAGGTGTACTGCAGTTGAACAATCCTGCTACGTGGGTTAACCACTATGGGACCATTATAAATCCCATCGGGTTTGCATTTGCAATGTCAATGGTCCTGATCGGTATTCTATTCATAGTGATCTTCTTTTATTATCAAAGAAAGTTAATTAAACAGGGTAAAAAACCATTTATAGACGTGCGTATCTTAAAAAACCGTTCATTTACATTTGGTAACTTATCCAGATTAATCCTGGCCTTAATTTTAGCTGGATTGTTTTACATCATACCTGTATATGTACAGACAAGGTGGGGGGTCAATGCTCTGGTAACAGGTTTAATTTTGTTA
Organism: Methanobacterium bryantii; assembly: GCF_002287175.1. Classification (NCBI taxonomy): domain Archaea; kingdom Methanobacteriati; phylum Methanobacteriota; class Methanobacteria; order Methanobacteriales; family Methanobacteriaceae; genus Methanobacterium; species Methanobacterium bryantii. The sequence goes on from NZ_LMVM01000037.1 coordinate 25,459, forward strand.
CCTACTTCTATTGGGAGTGCAATATTTGCAATAAGTATTGGTAAACTTACAAAACGTATCAAAGCCCATTATCTTGTTATTATAGGGTTTGCTTTGTCTATCATTGCTATTTTGATGTTATATTATTCATTTATGTATCCTGCAAGTTTGGATATGATGGATCTTATTCCGAGCTTATTTATACTGGGAATGGGCTTAGGATTAGCTACTCCTAATATTACCAATATTATTCTTTCCAGTGTGGATGATAAACAGCTTGGAGAGGCTTCAGGAATACATAACACTTTCATAAATGTTGGATCTTCAATTGGAACTGTTGCTATTGGATTAATTTTCTTTATGGCATTGTACTTTAATGTTGCAGCTACACTTCCAGTTGAATATTCAGTATATCAAAATCAGCAGGCTTTAAATCATGATATTTATTCATGGGTGGGAAAAACTTTAAGTCCAGATATGTCGACTATTATGGATGACCCTAAACTTTTTGCCCTTACATTTAATTCTGATAGTCGTGGGATGCAGGCTGCAATTTTAGCCTCTGCTGTCATGCTGTTTATTGGGCTGTTATTGTCTTTATTCATCAAACCGCCGCCGGATATTATAGAAAAAGAAAAGGTTGAAAAGTAGCAATATGATCTTAAATTATTTTTTGAAATTTAAAAAGATAGGAAAAGTAAATAAACTGGCACAATTTTTTTATGTCCAATTAATTTACTCAATAGGTTCTGTTGCTTCCTGGTATATTCGGTTTATTATGGCACTTAAATCTCCGGAATAGATGTACTCATATCCATTATTCAATAGATACTGATCTGGATTTGCTAACCCTGTAAAGCTTGGGGGGTCAAAATCATCGTCTTTTGACCTGGGCAGCCATGCTAAATTAGTTATATCTGTAGCGTATGGTGCCAACCAGACACTGAATACTTTTTTAGCTCCGACTAATACTTTATAATAATTCTGTCCCATTTCATATATGGTACCTGCACATGCTCCTCCGTATATGTCTACTATTAGTGCATTTGCAGGGACGGTACTATTTTGAAGCACGCTGTAATGGCTGTTTGGACCTAATCCCCAGTTTACTGCAGTTAATCCTAATGCTTCTAAAGCATTGATGATTGTATTTATCCGGTTAGTATCAGTTACTGTGTTTATGATGTTATCACTGGTTATATACACGGGTCTTGCTTCTATAACTGGAGTAAGGGCTGTCCATGCCTTTACATCAACATAATTTGGTAGTCCACTGGTGATACTGTAGAAATCCAGTATCTTCGAGTACATGTAAACAAGTGATTCATACTGAATATTTCCAAGGGAACTTGATGCATAGTTTGGTGCGGCGTTGTTTGCATCTATAAATGATTTAATTCTCTGTGCGATGTTTAGATATTCTGTTTTTGTTATTGACCCTGTTACAAGGTCACCTGTTGGATTATCTGGTGAACTTATGTTTTTAAATGTTAAATGCGTTTTACTTCCATTGTTTAGCTGTAGGACGTTTGTAACCATCAAGTTCAATAGATCTTCAATCGAAACTTGGGTTGTACCAATTGTCACATAGGCTGGAAGTTTGCTGTTAGTCTCTATATATGCTCTGAGACTTGCTGCAGCATTTTGAATCTGCTCTGAAGTGAAGGTAATTGGAGCTGAATTTTTGAAGAAAGCCTCTGTTATCTTACCGTATCTGAATAATGCATATCCAGATGCGCCATTTTTTACAGCTGAGTTTATATCGTTTTGCAATTCATTTACAGGTATTGCAGTTTGGTTGTTTGCTGAACGGTAAGCTTGAAGGCCAGCTACAACTGGAGTTCCATTGGACTGACTGACTATATATGCTATCGAACTACCTATCCAGCTGGTACCATTTTTACCGCCGCTGCTGGTGCCTGTTGAACTGTTGTATCCGAAATTACCTTTATAAACCAGTGGAACCATGAAATCAAGATATTTTGCAAGTTGAGTGTAATTCTGTCCATAGTAATATGCATTCATTTTCCCCTCAGGCATTAAATCTGCTGAAACTGCTACTGATGAATTAATTGATTTTACTGAATTGTAAATACTCTTAACGAAAGAGGTAATGATCTGCGAGCTGTTCGTGTACTTGTAAGCTGTTCCGGGATAACGTAAGTAATCAAGGTTGATACCATCTATTCCACAGTTTTTAACCATGTTAGTGGTGGCATTTAGAACCTTGGTATTATAAGTGGTATTTAAGCCTGTTTTCTTTTGGGTGGTTGTGACATTTTTATACGTTGTTTTGGTTTTCCAGACATATTTCCATTTGTAGTACCAGTGCCCCCTGTATTTGTACCATGATTTGTACCAGTATTTATAATGAGTCTTTACTGGAACTTTTTTGGTCACTTTTACAGTGTATGTGTAAGTTGTCCCTGCAGGGTTGATCCATTTACTGTTTGCATCTAAAAAGCATGTTACCCATGCATTTATCCGTACTCCACTGTTTTTGAACATGGATACAATATTTTTCAGGGTGTTCTGGTAAGTGCTGGAATAAATATTACATTTAACGAATATATCTGTAATTCCGGTGTTTTTAATTTTAGTTATATTTAAATTAGCTGCGTATTCAGCGTTTAGCCAAATTGCGCTAATATTTTTATATTTAGCTCCTGTGGTGTCTGTAGAATTTTTGACGCTTGTCACGCTAAAGCTTTTAAGAGTTAATCCGCTGTTTTGGCTGGAACTTGTTGGATTTTGAGTCATTGATTGGTTTGTTACTGTAGTGTTATTAACAGGTTCTGTTACATTTTTTTGTGTAGATCCTGTTGTATTTTGAATCGTCACGTTAGATTGTGCATCTGTTGTGTTGTTAAGAACAAGGTTTGTGTCATCGCAGTTAGGTGGTATCTGTGAATTTTCTGTGGTGGCGTATATGGTATTTACATTAAAGAGTGCTCCGCATGTAATAATGAGCACTAAAAGCAACGAAAGTCGCTTCATTATACTGCCTCCCATTTTTTCAGATGTCATATTAACACCAGTTTGGAGTTATTGACACGTGATTATGGTCTTTTTGAGCATATATTTTTTTTGATTTAATTTTTTCATGAAAACATAATTATTATACGTTTTTTTGAATTTAAAGAGGTATAAAAGCGAATTAAAACTGGGAATTAGTGAAATATTAATCTTTTTTGTACTGCAATTTTTATAAAATTTTATTAAATTATTTAAGATGAAAAATTATTTTTTCAGGGCATCTTTATATGGGCTATGCAGTCCTGGTTTAATCCATCATTTTTATTAACTGTAAATTGCTCCAAGTTCGTGATGGACGTTAATTTATTTCATTTATCTGTTTGAAAGTAATAATTTTCAAATCAAGATGTTTAAATTAATTTTTGTGCTGCCTTTCAGATTCACTGCTCAGGGGGCAGTTTTTATTATTAATTTGCAGGTTGTGGTAGTTGTACTATTATGTTGGTAGTTTGGAATACTGGTCTTCTTAATGCGTTTTTAAGTTTATATCTGACAGAAAATCTTTTATATTAGAATCATTCCTAATATTACATAATGTTATTATGAGCCACTATTACAAATTCCATATTAAGTTTGGAATACCAATTTACATCGATATGGCGGAGGAGTCAAATAATATTCAAAATACATGATTTAAAATTAGGATACACGCAAGTATATGAAATCCTTAATCTTAATAAGATGGTTTTAGTTTGATTAAGAACTCCAGCATCCAGTTAATATTTATATTATGTCCTAATTGGGCATATGCTCTAGATTCAGTTGTGAAATTTAAGCTTATTGGAAAATAAGGAATATAAATGGAGGACTGGTAAATATGGAGAGTAAAGAGGGTATAAAAAATAAAGGAAATTTGGAGCCTAACATGGAATCTAATATTGTTAAATTAATAGATTCTAAGTTAAATGAAGTAAGAGCTTTAAAAGAATTGTTGGAAAAATCAGACAAACTGCAGGAATTATATGGCCCGGCACTTAGATTAGAAGGTGGGGTTAGTTTAATGGGTAACCACAGGTTTAAAACCGCTAGGCTGTTTAACCCTAAATGTCCTGAAGTAATGGAATTGGAAAAGCTGGAAAAACTGCTTGTAAACTTTAAAACCGATTATGAAGAACTTTCAGGCAGTATATCAAAATCCCTTGTAGAATACAACAATCGAAATAAAAAAGCATTTGAGGTATTTAAAGTTAAAAATGAGCAGTTGATTAATAAGATAGATTTGCTTACTTTAGAATAATTTTTTAGTAGATCTACTTAGGAATTTTTTTAGTAGATCTACAGGTATCATATTATGTGATGTCTATGGGAACTTCGTTTTCTCTACATATCTGTATTATGTAGTTTGAGGATAAAAATAAGCCATATCTTGATTTTATTTGTTGTACAAAACTTCCCTTTGACTGCACTCCATATATTAAAATACCTATTACTTCATTTTTACTATTTAAAACCGGACCTCCGCTATAGCCAGGGAACGTAGATGCATTTGTTTTGTAGTAAAGTATATCGTGTGAATTACGTACTCCTGATATGAGGCTGCCTGTGGTTGTGGAGGGGTTTACTGATAACTGGGATTGTGTCACATTGCTGTCTGCAGGATAACCGTATATGCGGATGTTTTCTCCATTCTTTGGATCATGGGAACTGATTTTTAATGCAGGTAAATTGCTGCCTGCGGGGTTAACTTTCAGGAGGGCAACATCATTATCGCTGCCTGAATTTCCAACATCAACCAGCTGCGCATTTAGTGGTTTAATTCCTGTAGAAGATGGAAATTTAACTTTAATGACCTGCTTATAGTATTTTGCACTAATTAAATTGTTTTGAATCAACAGATCTGTAGTTGCACGTGTATTGGCGCTTAAATTACTTTGACTGATCATATCATTTCCAGATAATTCTGCGCCTAACTGGGGGTTATAATTTGATAAATAGGTAGATACTGCTGCCTGCTCCACATATGTCTTGATGTCATCATCACTCATTGTTTTAAGTACATTGATAGTATTAGACTCGGGATCACCTATAACATGAAATGCAGTTATGATATATCCATTTTTACTTACAATAACTCCGGAACCAGTTTCTAAGGGATAAAAACTAATATTAAACCATACTGTTTTGTTAAGTGATGGATCAGTTATAGTTACTATGCCGGAAACTCCATTTTCAACATAAACTGTTGAACTGGCTGATTTAGAAGAAAAGTAATTTAAAGGATTATTATCTATAAAAAATGTTTCATAAGTTACAAATACTGCCAGCAAGATAAGTATTAAGGTTAATGTATTTTTCAACAGCTTCACTTAATGGTCCACCATTACATTAAAAATTATTAAATTATTTAATTTAAGTAATAACTATGCTCTAACTTTTATTTATATTTTTACCAATTTCAAACGGGATCACTATCTAACTTGCTGTTTTTTGTACATTTTGAACGTTAATTAAATAACAGTAAATCAATTTTTAAAAATCTCTAAATTTATATCCAATTAAAAACAAAACAATAATACATGGATATAATATCTACATTAGTTAATGCAATAATGGGCTTTGTAAATGCAGTTATTAATGCAATACTCATTATAGGAGTCGCATTGATATGGGGCATTATTATTGCAATTGTAATTGGTGTAATAATATTTTTAATTTTAAAGGCCAGAGAGCGTGCAAAAAGAGAAAGATAGGCATTAATGCTTTTATTTTAAGTAAGTAATATTTTGATTAATTAGTAAAATGAGAATAAAATTAATTTAAAATAATAATTATTTGGTCATTTTATTTCAAATTCTAGTATTAGTTTAATCTCTTGCGGTTCGATATCTATATCTGCAGTGGGATAGGGCCCTTCGTTTGATTCCATATCAATTAATGTGAATTCATCATATATTTGCTTTCCATTACTTTCTATGGTTTTTATGGTGAATTTATCTCCTTTGCTGCTTTCAAAGAAATTTAGGGGCTTTTCTATATCTGAGCCTAGGACTCGTATAACAACTATAAGTTCAGTATCACTTATAAAACGGAAATCCTTGACAAACTCTTCAGGTATGACTAAATCACTTATTTTCCCTTCTATTTCTCGACTAAAAGTTACAGGTACTAACACTTCTGCCAAGCATAATCACCTCATCTATTACTTTATCTTTTTTGGAACATAAATATTTACATTCTGTTATTAAATATCTTGGACATATTTTACCCCATGTATCATGATAAAGTGTTTTAAAGAGTTTAAAAGGAATAATTTACCCGATTAATTGTTATATGCGTAAAAAGAGTAAATTAAGGTGCTCCTCCTGCACCACCCACGTTTTTCCCGGATTTAGGGTCTATATTTATTTCTCCTACTCTTTTACCCTTCAATAAAACAGGAACAACATCTGTGCATTTTCCACCTATTTTGTATTTTTCAGGTTTACCTGCTACTGCATTAGGTTCTTTTATATATTTTCTAGCAATTAATTGAGATTTAGATGATTTGGCCTTGATTTTGGAAGTTGTATACTTTTTCGGGATTGATGATTTAACATTGAGATCTGATTGATGTAAACCCCTGTTTGATATTTTATTTATTGAACTGATCTTGTGATTATTATTTGTTGGATTCCCTAAATTTGGCTGGTCTGTCCGTCCTAATGGGGAATTAGCAGATATTACTGGATAAACAGATACGGTAATGCTTGTAATGACTAATGCGCTAACTAAAAATAGTATTTTTCCTTTAATTGCAACCACCCCTACATAATTTCGTATCTTTTTTTATGTTTTTCATAACTAATAATAATTTCGCGTAAATGTAATTTAGATACAAAATTAATGGTGCTTAATGGGAGAACTATTATAATACTTTGTGCCATAATTAATATAATTAATCAGGTATAAATAAAACTAAGAAAAATGATCCTATTAATTTCCGGATATATGTCTATTAAATCAGCTGTTAATTTTGCAGGATTTAAATATCTTGAAATTATATTTTAAAGATGATTTAATCTAATTTTTAATATAAAATAATTAATAGTTACAAACTATATAAATAACATATTATTATTGTATTTTAAGATTTATGGCATGTTTTCAAGCGCATTTAATAGATTTATTTGTTTATTAAAATTAAAGGAATTATCAAAGCTTATTTTGCACAAAGTGTTTATCATGTGAGTTGTTTAGCAATTATTTTATGATACAATGTGTTCAAAAATGATTTTAAACATAATTTAAGTTAGTAGGCACATATAAAAATTATATGCTCTATAAATATTAATAAAGGGCATTAAATAAATATGGCGGTAAATCAGCGATTTAATAGGGATGTATAACCATGAGTTCTATCTCAGATCTGGAAAAAATGAGGGATAAAAAGGATGTAAATGGCCTCATAAATGCATTAAATGATAATGACAAACGAATTCGAGAAAAAACAGCATATCTTCTTGGAGATATAGATGCAAAGGAAGCAGTTGAACCTTTAATTAATCTCTTGAACGATGAGTACTGGCCTATTCGTAAAGCTGCAGTTGTATCTCTGGGCACGATTGAGGATAAAAATGCTGTTGAACCTTTAATCAGTGTTTTAAAGGATGAACACTGGCATGTTCGTGAAACTGCAGTATGGGCTCTCGGTGCAATTGGTGACAGGCGGGCAGTTGAACCAATCATTAATGCATTAAATGATGGGTCTTTAAATGTTAAATGTGAAGTGGTGGATGCACTTGGAAATTTGGGTGATGATCGCGCTCTTGAACCGTTAAAAGAAATTTTAAAAGAAAATGATTACATTTTAAGATCCTGTGCTGTGCTGTCATTGGGTAAAATTGGTGATACATCTGTGGAGTACCTGATTAGTTCCATTGAAGATGAAAGTTATCTTGTCAGGGTAAATGCGGTAAATGCCCTTGGAACTATAGGAGATAAAAAAGCACTTCCATATCTTAAAGGAGCTTTAGAATCTTCAAATGGAGAATCTCATGAATTTGAATCTGCTTTGAAAAGAGCAATAAATAAAATCACTTCAAAGTGATTTAATTTTAATTTAAACTTTTAAATTACTGGATGAATATATCTTATTTTAAATTTAATATTATAATAACTATTTTTATGTTAATCTTCCTTTAAATCATTAAACAGTTCTCTATTTGCTTTTATAATTATATTTTTATATGTTGAAAACGTAATATTAGTTTTAAAATGGTTTTTACCTTTTTTTAATAATTTGAGGATGTTTAATGATAATTAAGTTAGATGAAAATCCGGGGACAGAGGAAGTCTTTGATTTTATAAACGAAGCAATTTCTAAAAGGGCATTTATAATAATAGTGGCCTGCTGCAGGATAAAATACAGGGGCAGGGCTACAAGCAGGTTAGGATCTGGAGACAGGACAATAATTATCAAAACTGATGGTTCATTTTTAGTCCATCAAGATTATAATCTGGAACCTGTTAACTGGCAGCCCCCTAACTGTAAATTCAAGACAAGAATGGAAAACGGCAGAGTTTACCTCTGTGGGGTAAGGAGAAATCCACCTGAGTCTCTTGAAGTTGAGATATGTAAAACACATATGATATCGTATCATATTGGTAAAGACATTAAAAAGCTTGAACTGGCAGGTTACGAAGAAGATATGCGTGCCATGATAATGGAAAGCCCAGAACTTATTGAAAAAGGATTCAGGCCCACTTCTAAGGAATATCCGGTATCTACTGGGTTTATAGATATATTGGGTAAGGATAAAAACGGCAGTTTAATGGTATTGGAACTTAAAAGCAGGCAGGCAGGTATCAATGCGGTTAAGCAGTTAAAAAAATATTTTGAAGACTTCACGGACCATAAAGATTTTGTTAGAGGTCTTTTGGTAGCTCCATCTATAACTGAAGACGCTCAGGAACTTCTTGAAAAGTATCAACTTGAATTTAAGGCACTTGAACCGCCTAAGGAACTTAAAAGTGCCAAAAGTGTCACGCTGGACTTTTTCAACAAGTAATCGGGGGCAGATTGGAAAATGAAGGATAGAGGTAAAGTCCTTTATTTGGACGTGCCTCTAATTTTTGATTTATTTTTATTTAAACTCGATTTGAAGGGGAACAGTACTTTAAACATGTTTTTAAATGGTTTTCTGTATATGTGGAAGTGAATCAGGGTGACTATAATCATCAGGAGTGATAATTCTACGTGCCAGTAATCCAGGCCTTGTCTGTAAACCAGGCCAATACCTAAATTTATCATATAGATTAGCAGCACTCCTGTGATGCCGGATCCCAAGAAACCTCCCATTAACAGCAAGTTCCACAACCTTTTATGTTTTTGAGGTTTTAGAATGCCTTTACTGAAAAGGTAATGTGTAAATAGGTACGCGCCTATAATTAAAAGACTTACGGGAATTATGTGGTAGTCATTGCCGGTATTTAATGAATCACCAGTCCCTGAACTGGGATCGTGAACTGTAGTGGTGCTTGCATTTGTCTGGTCTGAAGTTCCATCTTGAATGTGCCCTCCATGATATCCATCACTGGATGTGCTATTTTGAGTGTCTATATCTGTATTTGAGTCTGTAGTCTGAGTACTAGAATCTGTAGTTTGAGTGCTTGCAGTGGCAGCGGCCTGTGAAAGATCGCAGATACCGTCTCCAGTACTGTCAGTGTAGAGATGGCACTGTCCGGGATAAGGATCGTTTGTTAAGCCGTACGGACAGCTTCCTGCACAAACTCCGGACATGGCTGATGCTGCAATTACAGGCACAGTTGCTGCAGCCCCAATCATTTTCTGTTTTTGAGGGGAAATATTTTGGTTTACTGCATTTTTTAAGTCAGCTAACTTACTTTTAATTTTATCTTTCAAGATTTTACCTTCCCTCCTGTAAACAGCCTTCTGGTACTTTTCCAGTAAATGATTATGTGGAATACTGTAACTAATGCCATGGTGATGCCGAATTCTACATGCCAGTAAAGAAGTCCTGAATTGATGGATGTAATTATGCCTAGTTCAAGTAAAACCATAAGTACAAATCCTGCACACGCAGCTACTAAAAATGCACTAAGTAATATAAAGTTCCATAAATTCGCATGAAGTGATTTTTTTATTAAACCTGTATTGTAGAGTGTATATGTTATTAAATAACCCCCTACAAACGGTATTGAAGGTATAAATATTTCATAAACCATGATGATCACATTATTTTTAAATGAACCTTGATGCTCTTTAATTAAAATGGGTGATGCGTAATAAAAATAATTTTTCCAGAATTACTCCAAAATCATTCCATAATTCGTCCATATTCTGTCCTTTTAATATTTAAAGCAAAGGGGTTTCTATATTTATTAATTTTTTATTCTGATTTTTAAAAAGATTAAATATAAAATTTGTAGAAAAATGAGTTTTAAAAATGAAATATTTGGACGATTCATGTTAACTGCTTGTTATAAGTTTAATCTATCTGGCTTTGGATTTATTTATAAATATGATTCTAGTTAAATTTTTAATAAGTGTATTTTATGACTATTTTAGGTTTTGAGTACGTTTGTAGGCATGTTTGGTTATTTTGGTGATATATAATGTATTTTAAAATGAATCATATTTTAACTTTATTTTGAAATATTGGGACATAGCCCGGTTGGGTAATAGTTAAATTGGCCTATAACTATTTATAGATCAAATTCAATAATTTGAATATGGTTATATAGACCAGTCGTTATAATTGGATGGTATAATGAAAAAAACTGATACAAGAGATCGAATAGTGGAAGCTGCAACAGTTCTTTTTCAGCTTAAAGGATATCATGCTACTGGATTAAATGAGATATTAAGGGAGAGTAATGCTCCTAAAGGTTCTTTATACTATTATTTTCCTGATGGGAAGGAACAACTAGCACTTGAAGCTGTAAATTTAACAAAAGAATTTGTCGAAAAAACAATAAAAGAAAGGCTTGCAAAAATCCAGGATCCTGCAGAATCCATTAAAAATTCCATCGAAGAAATGGCAGATCTGGTATATGCTCAAAAAGATGAAAAATTAGCACTTAGGAGCACTAAAAAAGTTTCGATCAACCTTATTGCGCTGGAAACAGCTGCAACCAGCGAAACTTTAAGAAAAGCGTGTGAATCTGCTTTTAATGTATGGCAAGATGCTTATACTCAGAAGTTAATAGAAGGGGGTTTCAACAGAGAAAAAGCAGAAACCCTTGGACTGGTTATTCAGTCAATGGTGGAAGGGGCAATAATCATGTCTTTAACGAAAAAGAGTGATAAGCCTTTCATTGAAATTGCAAAGCAGATTCCTATTCTACTGGCTCAATAATATTATTGTTGGAAGAATTTTGAATGAATTTTTTTAAAAAATTATGTAGACTGGTCTAATTAGGATAATGGGAAGTATCTCTAATTTTCAATATTATGTAGACTGGTCTAATATAGGAGAGAATTCAAAAATGGTTTTAAATACAGATGAAGATTATCCACAAATGGGTTTAAATTCAAACGAAAATAAGTTTTCAGTTAACAAAAATAACACTAAAAAAATTTTATTTGTACTTTTACTTGGCGGATTCATGTCGATGTTAAGTGAAACCGCGTTGAGCATCGTATTTCCTCATATAATGTTGCAGTATAATATTTCAGCGGGGACAGTACAGTGGTTGACCACTATTTATGTTCTTGTTTCAGGTATTGTATTCCTTATCAGTGCGTTTCTTATTGAGCGGTTTTCAACAAGAAAACTGTTCATGTCTTCAATGGTATTTTTAATTATAGGAACGATTGTGTCAGGTATTTCATCAAATTTTCCGGTTTTATTTACTGGACGTGTAATCCAGGCAGTTGGAACAGGTATTCTTGTACCTCTAATATTTAACACAATACTAATATTAATACCCAGACAGAAACAGGGATTGGTCATGGGACTTGTATCTCTTGTAATCCTTTCTGCACCAATGTTTGCACCAGTATTTATGGGATTTCTTATGGGCTTTATGGACTGGCACTGGTTCTTTTTGCTGGTTTTAGTCTTTTTCATAGCCACATCAGTTTTAGGCATTTCTTTTTTAAGGAATGTCACTGAAGTAACACGCCCTAAACTTGATATTTTATCTGTTATTCTGGCTGCTGTGGGATTTGGTGGAATTATAATGGGATTCAGCGGTTTAGGAGACTATGGATTAAGTTTGAATGTTATAATGCCTCTAATTATAGGCATATTTAGCCTTATATTATTTGCAGCACGCCAGTTAACCATGGAACACCCTTTACTGGACCTTCATGTTTTTAAATATCCCTTTTTCACAATAGGGATAATAATTAATGTAATTAATGTGATGGTCGTTTTTGCAATAGTGATTATACTTCCAATGTACCTGCAGAATGGACTTGGAACTACTTCTTTTGTTGCTAGTCTTGTAATGCTGCCTGGAAATATTTTAAACTGTTTACTGCCTCTTCTTGCAGGCCATATATATGACAGACATGGGCCAAGGGTTATCGTTAGCTCAGGTCTTGCTGTTATGTGCATTTCCATGATATTTTTATCGAACCTTTCTGTTTCAACCACCCTTGCTGCCGTGTTAATTATAAACTGCGGCCTGTATATAGGATCAGCCCTTTTAATGTCTCCAAACCAGACAAATACTCTGGGAAATTTGGATTCTAAACATTACGCTTCAGGTTCTGCCATAATGACTTCCCTGCAGCAGATGGGGGGTGCAATTGGTTCATCTCTATTTGTAAGCTTTATGTCATTTGGACAGCACAGCTACCTTCAAAATATCATTAATCCAGATCCAGCACAGCAGATATCTGCATTAATATCTGGTGTAAACTTTTCATTTCTAATAGGGGCAATAATACTTGCGTTTGTATTTGTGCTTTCCCTTTTTTTAAAGAAGGAAGCACATGCTTAAAAAAAAACGCTTTATTATATTTTTTTGACTGTAATACAGTTTAAAACATTTAATAGTTAATTGCAGATAAAAACAGCTGTTAAAAAGTAGAGTTGTTGGAAAGACTTTTAATTAATCTTTCTGGAATAACATTATTATTCCAGTTATTAAAAGCCATAATCCAATTAATATACCTAAATACAGCGGATCTTTAATGAATGCAGCTACAATTATGTAGATTATACCTAAAATTAGAGCTACTAGTCCTGTCCACCTGCTTCCTGTAGTTTTAGATGCTATGGCAACAATTCCTGCTATTACCAGGAATATACCTGCAATGAACACGAATAAAGCTGCCACGAAACTAAATAATGCAGGATTAAATATAAATCCTAGGCCAAAAATTAATGCTAAAAATCCTAAAATGAGTTCTATAATGCCCATAACTAGACTTTCGCCCATTGAGGCAGCGCCCATAAATAGAAGACCTAAACCCAAAAATAGCACTGCAACACCAGTTAGTACGCTAAATGGAATTACTCCTAAAAGTGGGAATGCTAAAACTATTAAACCTAAAACTATGAGAATTATTGCGTTTCCCGTTTTTTCCATACCAATCACCTCTTAAGCTTTTTTCCAACAACTCTTAAATTCTAACAATAGTTAATAATTGCCATTATTAATTATTATATTTTGCTATAATTTAATAGGACTAATAACAGTGTAATTTGGATTTAAAAAATGAAATAAGATTTACAAACGTATTTTTGACGGTTATATAATGTTTAAAACCTTAAATTCCAAAATAATTTTAAACATTAAATTTCAATTAAGTTATAATTAGGGAATATCATTTATTTTATTTTTAACTTGCTAAAAAATCTTACTCTCTTTTATATCCTTTTTATTTTAAATAAGGTGGATCGAATGTTGCATTCCATTTATTTAAAAAACGCTCATGCCCAGAATGTTGTGTAAATAATATCACTTCACTCGTGTGTCTGGGTAAGTAAATTATATTTTTTTAAGATAAATCCCATATAATCAATTAAAAATTACAATTTAGCATAATAGTATAACTCATGCACAGGATCATGGACATGAGCGTTAAAAAAATATTTTAGTAAAATTTAATAAGGGATTCTTGATGTCAATAAATGAGTTTAAATGTATTAAATGATCCTATTATCTAGTTTTAATTTAATCCGCTCAGCTAGCCCTTTATTTACAAGTGGAACCCTGGTTAAACTTTTAATATTTGCATTTTCTAACTCTTCCATACTGGGGAAGCATCTATAAATATTTTCAGTTATTTTAAGGCCGACGCCATGAATATCCTTTAAAATAAGCCATATTTTTGTTTTTTCAGTGTTTTGAGTCCATTCCCAGAAACCTTCCAGATCTTCATAGGCAAGGCCCTTATAATAATTACCGCTGTGAGCGAGGTAGTGGCACTCTTTACACAGCAGAGCTAAATTATGGGATTCATCCTGGTCTTTAATTGTAGAACCCATTACTGGAATAATGTGGTGTATTTCAAGATTTTTGGGGGATCCACATACTACGCATGAATTTTGGTCCCTCTTTAAGACGTATCTTTTTGTTTTTGCACTGATCCCATTTCTACCGTCTTTCTGCACTACTTTTCCATCTAAAAGATAAAACTGCCTTGTATATCCTTTACTGCAGTTTACGGCCCTTGTGATTTCTTCAGTAGTTATCTCTTCTTTCCACATTTCCTTTAATGCGATAATTTTGTCCTTTTTAAGATCTGTATCAAGATTATCATCTAAAAATTGAGTATATAGTTCATTTAAACTATTCTTTACACAGCTTAAATCTTTTAAAAGGGTTTTAAATTCATCTGTGTTTTCTACAGCCATTAAAATGTCTAGTTCTTCCCTGGATTTTGTAATTTTGCCTATGTATTCATCCAGGTGCTTTTGTGTGAGTTCCCAGAGTTCATCCAGAATTTTATGTTTCCTGTTTTTAAGTTCAAGGTGATAATTTTCGAGATAATCTGTATCCATGATTTTCATTTTGCTTAAGTTTAATTAAATTTTTACATTCAATAAGTAAGTCAATGACATAACTTTTTAAATTTATAAATTTTAGGTATTCGAGAATCGTATTTTCGAAAGCATATAAACAGATTACCTTATTAAATAGCGTCAAAAATATTTGGTCATTCACTATAAAAAATAGTAAAAAGGAAATCTTATGTTATTAAAAAGTTAAAAATTTAAAAGTAGTTAATCCCTTGCTCTAATATGGGGATCAAAATTTAATGCACCCCTTTTAGATACCTCTTTTTTATAAGCTATCTGGGCATTTTGAATTGGAATTAATTCAATATCCCACGGGGAATCTTTTTCATACTCAATTTTAATTATTCCAATATCTTCCTGTATATTTATTGATTTTACGCTGTTTTTACCTTTTTCAAAGACTTTTTCATTTTCCAAAATAGATACTTTTAATTTAGTGGCCCATACCATGTTATTCACCATTTACCTGATTTTTGTAACTATTGTTAAGTTAGGCGTGATATAATCAGCTCTTTAACTTTAAATCAGATTTTTAACCATCACTCACAAAAATGAGCAGGTTTACTTTAAAAATAAAATTTTTTTAAAATAAAAATTTCACTATAATATATTGGTCATCAGTACTATTATATTTTTAACTAATGTGTAAAAATTTACAACCATATTGATAGTTGTTTTTAAAAAGAGAATAAAAATTATTGTAAATAAAACAATTAATCGGTAGTTCTTTTATTTACCTCTTCTTTACTCAGTTTCAGTATAACATAATCTCCAAAACTGTGTACATCTTCATCAGATACTACTAAATGTTTTTTTCTGAAAGCGGGTCCTGTGGATATGAGCACGTTATGGATCAGGCACCCTTTAGGGTCGATGAGCATGTCGCCCACTTTACCTACATCCATAGCATCGTAGGTTAAGACAGTTTTTCCTACAATATCCTTAAATAATGAGCCGGTTTCTGCAAGTTCTCCTAATTTGTTAACCTTAGTTTTTTGATCAATCTCTTTTCCATTCAATTTTAGCTGTACATAGTCTCCTATTTTGTCCAGGTCTCCCTCTTTAACTGAAAAATATTTTTTATTTAAAGCGGATCCCGTAGCCACCCATATTTTATCTACAAGGCAGTGTTTTAGTTTTATTTCAAGTTCAGCTATCTTACCTGCTTCTTTAGCGTCATTATCTAAAACTGTCATTCCTATAAATTTGCTGGCTTTCATTTTTAACACGTTCCAAATATTATTTAATTAATATCAATTTTATCTTTTATAACATAAATAATATTTGATTAATGAAGTTTTATTGCTGTTTAAATGAATTGTTTGAAATTATGCTATTTTTACAGGATATATTTTAAATTTCGGGATTTATTATGATTTTTAAACTGTATATAGGTAAAATATTACTTTGAATTCTTTTTACTATTTATAACTTTAACCCTGTTTTTGAGCTTTTAATATGTGGTGGGCTGTGGAAGCGTTAAATCTTTAGTATTAAATATACATTAAAAATAATTACTTAAATAATTTCAAACAAAGTATATCTGGGGTTAGATATGACTGAAACGCTGGCGTATGATGTAGAGATTAAAGAAGGTAATTTTGAAATAAGAAAATATGCTGATTATATTTTAGCCCAGGTGGATATCGGCGCATCATTTGATGATGCTGTACGTAAGGGGTTCATGATCCTTGCAGGTTACATTTTTGGAGGTAACAGAAAGCGTTCCAAGATTGCAATGACTGCACCTGTTGTGGAAGAGGAAATAAGCGAAAAAATAGAAATGACCGCTCCAGTAACTACTGAAACTGTTAGTGCTTCAGAGAAGATAGGCATGGCTACTCCAGTTATTGAAGAAGAAACAGAAGCTAATTTTCAACGTATATCTTTTGCAATGCCGTCAAAGTATACTATGGATACTTTGCCAGAGCCCAATGATAAAAGAATTCATTTTAAAGAATTTAAAAATCAAAAAAATGCTGTCTTAAAATTTAAAGGCAGAGTAAAAGAAAAACTTGCTGCAGAAAAAATTGAAGAACTAAAAAAGTGGCTTTCTAAAAATCAAATTAAGCCAAAATCACGTTTTATGGTGGCGCAATATAACCATCCTGCAGTACCTGGATTTTTAAGGAGAAATGAGGTAATAGTGGAAGTTTAAAAAATAGAATTTATTTTTTAATTACTTTTTATCATATATTCTCCCTCAAAGTTATTAAACATGCTCAAAAATATTTTAACAAATATATACAAGAAGTATCATGTAAACAGAGAAACAGAATTTTGGCCCTGCTTTTTGTGGGCGTATTTAGGGGTGCCCTTGATATTGGCATTGTAGGGCCAGTATTACCTGCCGTTAAATCATTTTTTACTGTAAATGATGGGCTGTCCCTGATATTTACCATTTATATCCTTTTTTCATGATAGGACGCTGCTTATGGCTAATCTGATGTTTAAAGTAGGAGAAATATATAATCGATATATTTCTGTTTGCTGCAGGTTCTGTAATCACTGCATTTTCATCTTCCTTTGAAATAATGCTTCTTGAAAGGGCTATCTGAGGTTTTGAAGTAGGGGGAATTTTCCAGTTGCAAGTGCATTTATTGGGGACACGTTTCATCCGGAAAAACGTGGCTCTGCATTTGGTATTATGGGCTCCGTATTTGGTTTGTCAGCGATTTTTGGACCAATACCTGGGGGTTTATTTCTTAACTATGGTTGGTGGTGGCTTTTTATAATAAATATGCCTATAAATGCAGGATATTTCATATTGCCTAAAACTAAAAGAAAATGGGTTTCATGTTTTGACTGGTATGGGGCCATAATACTGGGAATTCTTGTTGCCTCACTTGCATTTTGGGTAAATCAGATAGACAGCAGTAATTTTACTGAAAGTCTTAAATCGCTTTATGTATGGCCATTTTTAATATTTTCTATTGCATTACTGCCTGTCCTATGGAGAATTGAGAAAGGTGCTGAAGACCCTGTAATTCAGATTAATTTATTAAAAAATAGGGAAGTTAGGCTGGCTACAGGTATATCAATAAGCTCCGGTTTAAGTCAAGTGGCAATAGTATTTCTCCCATCTGCGGTAATTTCGTTATCTCTGTCCATTTCTACTGCTAGTTTAATGATTCTTCCTCTGGTGATTACCAAAGTTATCAGTGCACCTTTAGTTGGTAAATTACTTGACAAATTTGGATCAAAAAGTGATGTTTACAGTAGCTTTATATTAATTACAGGCATTTTTATTTTAAGCTTCTTTGCATATTCATTCTATATTTTTATCTTATCTGGCCTCATTTTGGGTGTGGGGTTAATTACAATTATTTAAGCTCCTTTGATATACATCATGTTATTAGAAAGTCCAGAAAAATACAGGGCCTCTGGTCAGGCACTGATCAACACCAATGCCAGTGCTGGGCAGTTAGTTGGCGGTGCATTAGTGGGGGTATAATTGCTTTTAAAGGAGGAACTTATGCAGGTTACGAATTTGCATATATTGCAGTTGGTATTGCCGCGGTTATAATGCTATGTTTAACCATGGGCCTTAAAGGTCGCTTAGAGCAAGTTAAAACTATGAAAATAAATTCAAAAATATGATTGAGGGATATCTTTTTTAAATGTATTATATTGTGAAGATGCTTTCATAAAAATGCCATAAGTTATCCTTAGTTTATATTACTGCCCTCAATATGATAAGGTATAAAAATAGTAAAAATAAACATATGGCTAGTGTAAGTTGGAAATATATATGTATAAATATACTATAGAACAACTTGAAGAGCGTTATACTCTAAATTTTCCCTTAGACTTCGGTTTGGAGTAGTGAATAAATGGTACAGCTAATTAAGACCTCTGTAAAATGCTACAAAAAAAGAGCTAAAAAGACAGTGGGCGGTAAACAAAAGGTTTATGAGTATAATCAGTATCTTATCCCCCTTAAAAGATCTGATAACCTGGAATGTAAAGAAGGAGTACTTATAATACCTGAAAAATACTTTAAAGAGTTATTCGGCGTGGAAGATACATGGGCAGTTAAGGAATACTTGAGCAAGCTTAAAGGATATGAAATGAGCATTGAAGGATATAAAAAGGAATTTAAAGAACTTGAACTTATGTATCAGAAAGAATTTAAAGATCTGGAATGGAAACACAGTGAGTTATCAAAATCTTACAAGGAACTTTTAAGCAAGCATACCAAAGCCACAAAATTATACAAAATGGATACCTCAAAACTCCAGGAATTAGCAGCTAAAACTGAAGAACTGGCTAAACAATTGGAACTCCGGGATATTGAATATAATAAATTAAAAGAAGATTATGATCTGGTTTTAAATAAAAGTACTATTATTGAGGAACAGATTAAGCCAGATGAAGATAAACCGGATGAAGACAAAGATCTCTGGTCTATGATAAAGAACCGCCTTGGGAAAAAGGAACTGGTACCTAAGGATGAATAAAAGATTTAATATTTATTTTTTTTTTTAATTATTTTTAATGAGTGCGGTTTATGATTGAATACTCTGATTTTGAAAAGATAGTCCTGGAAAAGCTTGGAAGGGATATAAGGATCGAGGTAAATGAAGACCAGCATAATGCAATAATATCTTCTCCTGATACTTCGTTATTTATAGTGGCAGGTCCTGGAAGCGGTAAAACAACAGTAATGGTTTTAAAAATACTGAAATTTATTTTTGTAGATGGTATAAAACCTTCCTCAATTCTAGCAACCACTTTTACAAGGAAAGCAGCTGCTCAATTAAAATCTCGGACTGTTGAATGGGGAAATGAACTGAAATCAACTTTAATGGAAAACCCAAAGCACTCATCCATTAATGTCCTCCTTGAAAAACTTGATTTTAAAAGGATAATTACAGGAACGCTGGATAGTATAGCGGAGGATATTTTAGAAAATAATCATATTAAAGGTCCAGCACCGGCTATAATTGAAGATCTTGTATCAAATGCACTTATGATAAAAGTTGGGATCCTTGACCATGACCGTCAAAGAAATAAGGATCTCAGGGGGTTTTTGAATCATATACGAGGTTCAAAAACAAGGCTTAATGTTTCAATGATGAGTCAGATACTCCTTGAGATAAAAGATAGGATATACCATGATAGAATTGATTTTGAAAAGTTTATAAATGATTATGAGCACCCTGGCGCTAAAATAGCTTATGATGCAATATCTGATTATATCGGTGACTTAAAAAACAGGAACCTCCTTGATTTTTCAATGCTTGAGGATGAATTTTTAAGAAAACTCCAAACTGAGAGACTTAAAGGTTTAAAAAATATCAAAATAGTTTTGGTGGATGAATATCAGGATACAAACCTGCTTCAAGAAACTATTTACCTGAAGATTGCAGATGTAGCCGTCAAGAATAAAGGGAGTATCATTGTTGTTGGTGATGATGACCAGTCACTTTACAGGTTCAGAGGCGCCACTGTGGATCTTTTTACGGATTTTGGAAATAGATTAAATGGGTATCTTGGAATAAACCCTCTTTTTGTAAATCTTTCTAAAAATTACAGGTCCACCAAGCATATAGTTGATTTCTGCAATGAGTTTATAAAGCTTGATAAAGAGTTTCAAAATGCGCGTGCAGAAGGTAAAAGGTCAATTTCGCCCAGTTTAAAAAATTCGATTAATGTCCCTGTTCTCGGAATGTTTAGAGATGATATTAACACACTTGCGGCAGATCTGGCAAATTTTATTAGGGAAGTCAGCTATGGTAAAGGATTTAATTTAGATTATAAAGGTGGTTCATTTAAAATCAAAATTGATGAAAAAGAGGGATCTCCTTCAGATATTGCATTTTTATGTAGTTCTCCTCTTGAACTAGATTTTAAAGGTAATTCGAGGCTTCCAATTCTACTTAAAGATGAATTAAATAAAATTAACCCACAGATACCTGTTTTTAATCCCCGTGGGCAGAGTTTAGGTAGAATACCTGTTATTGAGATATTATGTGGAATTCTTTTGGAATGTATAGATCCTGGGTGTAAAATCCAGAATACCTTTGGTAGATTGCCTCAAAATGCGGTATTCCGATTTAAAATCTGGAGGTCTAAGGCTTTAAAATATATAGATGATAAAGGAGATAAATCTGAAGAAATGCACGCTTTTATAGATACGTGGAGAAGCTATTTTCAAATAAAAGAGGACAAAATGGAGGTTCCTCTAGTTGAGCTTATCTATAAAATGGTTAAATGGATACCTGAAATATTAGATGAGGAAGGCCTTGTCTATCTGGAAATTATCATTAAAACCATTACGCAGACCAGTTTATTCAGTGATTTTAAATCAAATATCATATTAAATGGGCGGAATAGGGATATAGATCAAGATTCAGTAATAGAGGTAATGTGGAATATATTTGTACCTATTGCATTAGGTGCTATAAACCTTGATCTGGATGTTCTTGAGAACCTGCCTCAAAATGGGATAAATATAATGTCAATTCACCAGTCTAAAGGTTTAGAGTTTCCTATTGTTATAGTGGACGTGGGCTCTGATTTTAAAATGAATTATGCAAACCATGCATTTAAAAGGTTTCCTGGAACCCCTGGAAAGTCATGTACCTTGGAGGATAACATGAGGAAATTTTCTAAACTGGGAATACCAAAACGAGGTGCGCTTGATAGGGCATTTGATGACCTTATAAGGCAGTATTTTGTAGCATTCAGCAGGCCTCAGGGGCTACTGTTACTTGTGGGTCTAAATTCATTAAAAGATGGCTATTTCTTTAATAATGCCTTGAGATATGTTCCTAATGTTGCAACGGGTTGGGATAGAGATGGTGAATGGCATTGGGAAGGACTAAATAACCTGTTTCATATATAGGTAATGCTATTTATTTTTAACTTTTTATATTAAATATTAATCAATTATGAAACACAATTTTTATGAATTAAGGTTTCTGATTGAATTTTGGTAATCAGATTGACTTTTTTAGTATGCATAATTTTTGTATTATCTGTTTTTTAAACGAGTGGAGAAAAGGTAGTGTTTATATAATTCATTTAACTTCTAATAGTATATATTAGAAGATTCAGGAGTATAATGCATGCCATTTCCAGATTCAATTCCTCACCCCACTGTATCTCAAGTTAAGATAATTGAAAATAAGACTAACTTCCCCATTAGCTGGTTAAATAAGCAGGGCTACTGTGAATATGGCATTTTTCTTGAGAATGTTCGCCAGATTAAAACTGCACCTACAGCTGCTATGGTTAAAGGGGTAAAAGAACACGCTGTTTTAGAAGAAAACTTCAAAGAAGAAGCAGTACCCGCAACATTCGATGAAATGCTTGAATCCTCAAAAACTGGAGAACTTTTATCGCGTGAATTTCCAGTAGTTTCAGCTAATTATGGAATTCGCGGATTTATAGATGAAATATGGATGACTCCTGATGAATTTATAATAATAGATGATAAACCTGGTGTTATACCTTATTATTCAAGTATAAATCAGGTATATGGATATTGCCTGGCATTTAAAGATATGGTTGGGGAAGACAGGCAAATTGTAGCATCCCTCCGTGAGAGGGGAACTGATAATATATTCTGGGCATCTTATTTTGACGCAAAAGCTGAAAAGAGCATAATTGGCCTTATAGATCATGTACATGATTTGATATCTGGAAATACTGAATTTGGTTCCACTGATAATCCTAATAAATGCAGAAAATGCAGATTCAATAAAATATGTGATAGAAGAGTATGAAAATACCTGCAAAACAACGTGTTTTCAACGGTTTCTGCTGTAAATAACTTAATCAATACTCTTTTTTGATTGTAATTATGCCGCTCTTGAGAATTATAAAATTAAGAGCTGATTTGTGGAATATATTTTTCTTTTTAAACTTATAATAACCTTTTTCTCCCTAATTTTCCATAAAGGTTATATGTAATCATACATAAAAAATAGCAATATTGTAATACTATGGGGAATTTAAAATAAGCAAATTATCTGTTAATCCTGTATTAAAGTTAAATAAAAATATAGGATACTCCAATGGCATTAAAGATACATTTAAATACAATGAAGCTCGAAATAAGTTAGTTTGTTGTTTGAATGTATAAGCGATAAATTTAAATATGACAAACAGTAAATAACTGAAATGCCACGGCGCAGATAATCTGTTTATTTTAGTTAGTCCCGTGGGGTAGTGGTAATCCTGCTGGTCTTTGGAACCGGCGACGGCGGTTCGACTCCGCTCGGGACTATTCCTTTTAAAACACAAGAGGTAGTTTTTATGAAAAACATTCTTGTTGTAGGTACAAATTCGCGACCTGTGGCTTGCTCTGCAAAAAAGATGGGAAACACCATCTATTCAGTAGATTATTTTTGTACAAGTGACCTTGTAAAATGTTCTGATTATTTAAGATGCATATTAAATCAAATTCCCTATGAATCCTGCGGATACTACATTGAAAGGTTCGATCCTGAACTTCTTGAGACTTATGCAAATGAAGTTGTTGATGATGTGGACTGTATCCTATGCAGTGCAGGGGCAATGCCTGATAAATTTCCAGAATCAAAAGTGATAGGGAACAAAAAAATCGCAGGAATCGAAAATAAATATAACCTTTACAACTTACTCAAAGATAAATTTAATGTCCCAGAAACTTTTTTAGTATCTTCGTATGCTGAGGCGGCCCAAATAGTAGGGAGTAAAGACGACAAAAAGTTCCTTGTAAAGCCAGTTTTTGGGGCTGGGGGCAAAGGCATTAAAAGATTTGAGGAAACAAATGAAAACACTAATTTTAATGGAATGATGCTTCAAGAGTTTATAGAAGGCCAAAATGTCAGTGCATCTGTTTTATCAACAGGGAATGAAGCAAAGGCAATTTTTACAAGCAGGCAGATACTTGGAGAAGATGGACTTGGACAGCCTGATGAATTTGCATACTGTGGAAATATAGTTCCATTCACTGATGACGTGCAGGTTAAAAAAACAGCAGAAGATGCCATAATGGAGTTATCACTTTTAGGATCAAATGGGGTAGATATGATCCATACTGGAGAAGACATCTATGTTATAGAAGTTAACCCGAGATTTCAGGGTACCTTTGAGTGTGCTGAAGAAGTGCTTGGAATTAACATGGTGGATGCCCATGTTAATGCGTGCAGCGGCACAATAATTGAAATACCAGAACCAAATAAATTCGCTGTTAAGATGGTTATTTTTGCAAAAAGGCGTTGTATTGCGGGAAATTTAGATTTTGAGGGTGTATATGATATTCCTGAGCGAAATGTCATTATTGAAAAAGATGAACCTGCCGCAACAGTTATAACATCAGATGAAAGTCTTGAAAAGGCCATTTATAAAGCAGAAAGACTGGTTGAAAGAGTTTATAATGAGCTTGAACCTTTCCCTGAAAAAATACTGGCCAGAAATGTTAGTGTGTGATATTTAAAAATAGCGTTTCATTATATTTTGGAAAAGATAAGTAGTTTTACTCGCTACTTATCAATTACTTTTAATTTTACAAATAATTTATAATTAAACTCTCATTAAAATAGGCCTAAAACACGTAGAATAAAGATTAAGGTCCCTATTACTATCATCATAGTTACTACAATTGATGCTCCAGAGAGTATTAAAAATAATTTTGCACGTTTATCTGGATCATCCATAATATCTTCTATTGGGTCTATACTCATTTGATCACCTTAATGTATTTTGACTTTGACTATCTTACGAGAAAGATGTACTGTGTAGTTGTTGGAAACTTAATTCTAAGTTCTTTTATTTGAGGTCTATATATAAAAAGTTCACGTTTACATGGATCTATATTTAATATTTTGCAAATAATGGTTGACTCAAGGTCTCCAGCAATTCTTGCTCCAGATGTTAGTGACTCAATTTCAATATAAATAGGAAGTTTTAATTTTTTATAGTCCTCTTTATCAATCATGCTGGCAATTTTTTTAAGTTCAGCATTTTTAAATCTGTGCCTTGTGCCATCTGCACCGAGTACATGGGGACGTTCTTCTCTCAAAAGCTCTTCTAATGTTTTTCGACGTCTAGGGAGATGTCTGTTTAAACTTATAACCTGCTTTTTAAGGATATTATCTGAAGGATCTAATTTTTTCATCTATTAATTTTATCTATTCCCCTCATATAAATTTTATAAAAATAATGTAAAATGCGGAAATAATGTTTTTAATATAGATTTAACTGTATAAATAGCTTTTATTTTTTGGGTAATTAAAATAAAAAAATAGTAAAAAAGAGGAGTTTATTTAATCATCTCTACAGGGAGAAGAACTAAAACTCCAAGTAAGTCGTCTTCTTTTATAGTACCATCGATGTTTGCAAGAAATGAAGCATAGTCAACTGTTCTTTTCATGCTCATGGGAAGATGAACTTCTTCTCCCACTGCTACTGTATGACCATATCTGTTTGATGCATAGGCTGATAAAAAGGTTATATAGTTTTTAGGGATATTGATTTTTTTAATCTTTATTGACTTGGCTTCATTAGCTTTAATATCGACATCTTCATCAGCTATTACTGCGCGTAGTTTACCTATAATGTTTCCTACTTTAAAATTGCCTAATGCATGAAGTTCTTCGCCTTTAAGCTCTTCTTTAACCTCATCTACTCTATTTAATACTCTAATAGCTCCCATTTTATGACTCCATGGCCTTTTTAATCATCTTCAACCTTACGAAGTTTTCTCTTTCCATTTCTTCAAGCCGCATTTCGATATACTTGACTGTATTTTCTACCCTTGGAATGATTATGTGCTCTAGCGCATTTACCCTTCTTTTTGTTGACTCTATCTCTTCTGCAAGAAGTACAATGGTTTTTTCGATTTCTGCAAGTTCAAGTATTAAATTGATTGATTCTTCGAACTTCCTTGCTGCCTCATCAAGTTTGGCAGAAGTATCTACAAATCCGTAACCTCTTTGAACCATGTTTCTTTGTGAAGTTTCAGCTTCAAGTATAGGCACCACAACACCCATTACACTCCGTGAGTCGATATCCACTTTGACAGATTCTTTAACAGACACAGCAGCTTTTTTAACAGCTAAGTCTCCCATAACAATTTGAGCAGTTGTGAGATCTTCAAATGCCTCAGCCATTTTTTTCTCAACTTCATCTCTGGAACCTTTTACACGTTCCAGTATGTTGAAAAATTCCATTATAAGAGCGTTCCTTTTTTCTTTAAGGAGACCATGCCCTTTAACTGCGAGCTTTTCACGGTCCTTAAGTTTAAGAAGTTCCATTCTTGTTGGATTAACTCCTTCTAACATTTCTTGTGCCATTTTTTATCCCTCTTTTAAAAATAAATAAAGGAGGTTATTTATGTGCAGGATGATATTTTGGAATATGCTCTGCTTTAACCCTCTTAAGTTCGGCTTCAGGAAGTAAGCTTAGAAGTTCCCAACCAATGGTGAGTGTTTCTTCAATGGTTCTGTCTTCATCTTTGGTTTCTGTTACGAACTTGTTCTCGAATTCATCTGCAAATGCGAGATATTTTCGGTCACGTTCTGTAAGTGCTTCTTCACCAACAACAGCCATAAGGTCTCTTAAGTCACGGCCTTCAGAATATGCTGAATACAGCTGGTCAGATACACCACTGTGGTCTTCTCTTGTTCTTCCTTCACCAATTCCACCACTCATCAATCTTGAAAGTGATGGGAGAACGTCTACTGGAGGGTAAATACCTTTCCTGTAAAGGTCTCTGCTTAATACGATCTGTCCTTCGGTAATGTAACCTGTCAGGTCAGGAATTGGGTGGGTAATATCGTCTTGAGGCATAACAAGAATTGGCATCTGGGTAATTGAACCTTCTTTACCTTCCATACGACCTGCTCTTTCATAGAGTGAAGCAAGGTCAGTGTACATGTAACCTGGGTATCCACGTCTTCCTGGAACCTCTTCACGTGCAGCTGAAATTTCCCTTAATGCTTCACAGTAGTTGGTCATATCAGTTAAGATAACAAGAACGTGCATTCCTTTTTCAAAAGCAAAGTATTCTGCTGTTGTAAGTGCCATCCTTGGTGTGATGATCCTTTCAGTTGCAGGGTCGTCTGCAAGGTTCATGAAGACTGTAACTCTTTCGAGAGCTCCAGTTCTTTCGAAATCTCTCATGAAGAAGTTTGCTTCTTCGTGGGTAATTCCCATAGCAGCAAATACAACTGCAAATTCAGTTTCTTCTCCTACTACCTTAGCGTGTCTTGCAATCTGTGCTGCAAGGTCGTTGTGAGGTAATCCTGATCCTGAAAATATAGGGAGTTTTTGTCCTCTAACAAGGGTGTTTGTTCCGTCTATGGTTGAGATACCAGTTTGTATAAATTCTGCTGGGAATTCCCTTGCGGTTGGGTTCATTGGGTTCCCGTTAATATCGAGTTCTTTATCGGGGATGATCTCTGGACCGCCGTCTATAGGTTTTCCAGTACCTCCGAAAACTCTTCCTAACATGTCAAGGGAAACACCTAATCTTGCTGTTTCACCTGTAAATCTTACTTTGGTTGTTGCTGTGTTAAGGTCGCTTGTACCTTCAAACACCTGTACAACCGCAAAACCTTCACGTACCTCGAGAACTTGTCCTCTTCTGGCGTCCCCGGCAGGTGTTATTATGTCTACTATTTCGTTGTAGCCGACATCTTCAACACCTTCTACAATCATGAGAGGTCCTGAAACTTCAGAAACGGTTGTATATTCCCTTGTTTTGATATTTAAATCCATTTTCATACCTCACTAGTTTGTTTAATTACCTTATCCTGAATTGCTTTAATCTCAGCTTCAAACTCTGCTTCAGGTATGTATTTCATTCTACCGATGTCTTCTTTTACGCTGAGTGCAATGATCTCATTGGACGCTGCGCCGCGTTCAAGAGCTGCGGTAGCGTGTTCCTGGAACATGACTATGGTTTTAAGCATTCCGTATTGTTTTGCTGGTGCACAGTAAGTGTCTATTTCGTGGAACGCGTTCTGCTGGAGGAAATCTTCCCTTAACATCCTTGTGGTTTCTAAGGTGACTCTTTCCCGGTCAGGTAATGCATCAGGACCTACGAGCTGAACGATTTCCTGAAGTTCGGATTCTTTCTGGAGTAAAAGCATTGCTTCGTCCCTTAATTCTCTCCAATCTTCACCTACGTTGGTGTTCCACCATCCTGCGATGCTGTCTACATATAATGAGTAACTCTGCAGCCAGTCAATTGAAGGGAAGTGACGTTTGTCTGCAAGTGATGAGTCAAGCGCCCAGAACACTTTGGATATACGTAAAGTGTTTTGAGTTACAGGCTCTGAAAGGTCCCCACCCGGAGGTGATACTGCACCAACTACTGTTAATGATGCTACTTTGTCTTCTGTACCTACTGTGGTTACTCTTCCTGCTCTTTCGTAGAATTGAGCGAGTTTTGATGCAAGGTAAGCTGGGTAACCTTCTTCACCCGGCATCTCTTCGAGCCTTCCTGAAATTTCCCTCATAGCTTCTGCCCATCTTGATGTTGAGTCAGCCATAAGAGCTACATCGTATCCCATGTCTCTGAAGTATTCTGCAATGGTAATTCCTGTGTATACAGATGCTTCCCTTGCAGCCACAGGCATGTTTGATGTGTTTGCAATAAGGACTGTTCTGTCCATGAGTGGTTTTCCTGTTTTTGGGTCTTCAAGTTCTGGGAACTCGGTTAGAACCTCTGTCATTTCGTTTCCACGTTCTCCACATCCTATGTATACAACGATGTCTGCGTCAGCCCATTTTGCAAGCTGCTGCTGTGTAACAGTTTTACCTGAACCGAATGGACCCGGCATAGCTGCTGTTCCACCTTTTGCAACTGTGAAGAATGTGTCCTGCGCTCTTTGACCAGTTACCAGTGGTATATCTGGGTCAAGTTTTGCTTTGTATGGTCTTCCAACCCTTACAGGCCACTTCTGTACCATCTGTACTTTTTCAACGCCGGCTGATGTTTCTACTTCAGCTATGTCGTCTACTATTGTATATTCCCCTTCACTTACGATACTTTTTAGAGTACCTTCTGTTTTTGGAGGGATCATAATCTTGTGGACTATGGAAGAAGTTTCCTGAACTTCACCAATAACGTCTCCGCCTTTTACCTGTGCTCCTGCACTTACTTTTGGAGTAAATTTCCATTTTTTGTCTTTAGGTAGTGCTGGAACGTCTACACCTCTTTCAATGTAGTCTCCAGTTAAGGCTTTAATGTTTTCAAGTGGCCTTTGAATTCCATCATAAATCGATGTCAGAATTCCAGGACCTAACTCTACGGAGAGTGGTCCTCCTGTACTTTCAATTTGTTCCCCTGGTTTAATACCTGCGGTTTCTTCATAAACCTGAATGGTTGCTGTGTCGCCTTCGAGTTCGATTATCTCACCGATAAGTCCTTCTTCACCGACTCTAACCATCTCATTCATCTGGGTTCCCTTCATGCCGTCTCCAACAATAACGGGACCTGCTATTTTAATTATCCTTCCTGTAATCATTTTACCATCTCAACCCCAATTACTCGTTTGATAAGTTCACCAATAGGATCAGTTGCCCTTTCACTTGGCCCTGTTTTATCAGGTACTTCAATTATCATAGGTAATGTGCTTGTTCTTGTGAGTTTGTCAATTGTTTCTCTTAACTCATCCCCAATTTTTTCAGTGGTTATAATAATTGAGAAATCCTGTTTAAAAAGTTCCTCTAGACGTGTTTTGGCTTTATTCATATCCTCAACAGGATATCCGGTTTTAATACCTCCGAGTTTAAAGCCGGTAACTGTGTCTGGATCTGCGATCACTGCTATACTTGATTTCATACTAGCAACTCCTTAATTTTTGAGTTAGAGAATCCAATTTCTCTTTTCGCACGAGTTATGACTTTTAAGTTTCGTATTTCTTTTTCTTTTTTGCTTAAGAAACCTACAATTGGCCCTATTCCGAAAGGTATTTTAACTGATAATGCTTTTGCAGTTTGTCTGACTTTTTCATCTAAAGCTGCTTCCAGTGGTGCTACAGAACCTGTTTTGGTATATTCAGGTAAAGCATCAGTAAGAATTTGTGCATATTCAGTTCCGTCTAGGCTGCTTACAACATTTCCTACACTTTCAGATTCCATCAGGTCTTTTAATTTCCATTCCCTGATTTGATAACCATCTGAAATAATATAAGGTTGTATATCGTCATACATTAGACCTTCAGCCTTCGCTCTTAAAATAATACTTAAGTTAGCTGCGTCAATTTGTGTTCCTATATATGAATGTAACGCTCTTGCGCTTTCATCAGAAGGATTTGATGCAGCAGTTAATAAGTTTTCAAGGAAGAATTTATCGAGTGAAGCTTCTAAAGGTAAAACCATGCCTGTTTTTTGATATGCAGGTAATGCTTCATCAAGAACATGTGCATATGCTGTCCCTTCAAGACCGTTGATAATTTCAGTGATATTTTTTGCATCTAAAAGTTTATCCAGTGAGTCTTTTAACTCTCCAAATGGAACTATAAGATTTACAGTTTCCTCTCTGGATAAATCTGCTTCTTTTGCAGCAATTATGCTTTTTATATTTCTTATATCCCATTTTTGGAGTAAAACACTAAAAATAGGTTTAATATCCTTTGGGACTATTTTGGTTAATGTTTCATAATTATCTGCAAGATGCGTATCAAGGGCTTTTTCTAGGGGATACTGATCTATGTATTTTGCATAGTCTGGAAGTCCTCTAAGATAATTTGTCACTTCTGTTAAGTCATTTGATTCGATAATTTCTGTTAATTGTTTTTCTGTAAGAATTTTTCCTGTTCTTGCTCTTACTCGTGCATTAGGGTAAGCATATGGAAAAATATCTAACAATGGTCGTATGACTACCACTATCACTATAGCTCCAACAATTAACCCTACCAGTGCTAAAAGACCTAAAAGAGGATCAATAGAGGGAAAACCCATTTGAGCTACTATTGATATGATACCATCTGCCATGATTTTTCCCCCTTATTATTTAAATAATATTCTTGCAACCTCTGATCGTAGAGCTTTTTTGAACCTCAGCATTCTAGCTTCGATTGTATTGTTAACTTCAATATCTCCATTTTTGGTTTTTACAACAGCTCCCCCAATGGTAGCTATGTTTTCTCCAATCTCTAAGGTTGTTTTAGTGCCAGTTTTTCCTTCAATATTTTTTTCAAGTGATGAAATTGCATCCTTGACTTTGGCAATGTCATCTGCTTTTAAGGATAATATTAAGTCTCCCCCACCAATTTCAATAGAAGCTTCTTCTATGATTTTTTTGAGAGATTCTTTGTATTCATTACTATCAGTAGATGCAATTTTCTTTAGTTCATCTTCGGCACGTTTAAATGCACCTTCTATTATTTCTTCTCTTGCCTCAAGCTCTGCTCTTCTGGAGTTCATTTTAGCTTCAGAGATGAGCTGTTGATATTTCATTGCGGACTGTTTATTGGCGTTTTCCAGGATCTTTTCTTTTTCTAAAACTGCTTCTTTTTCTCCTTCTTCAACAATAAGAGCAGCTTCTCTTTCAGCTTCTTGGATTATAACATCAGCCTTACTTTGCGCGTCAGAAATTATGCTTGAGACAATTTTATCTGCCCCAGAGTTCATTTAACTATCCTCCATGTATTCTGCCGAATACTTAAGCTCCCAGTAAGCTAGCACCTAACATTATCAATATAGCAACTAACAGACCGTATATAGCCTGAGTCTCTGATAATACTGCGAATATAAGACCCTGAGCAAACATGTCTTTGTCTTCTACTACTGCACCTACAGATGATGCTCCAGTGATACCCTGACCGATACCAGAACCAAGACCAGCAAATCCAATAGCTGCACCTGCACCTACTGCTGCTAATCCTGCAGCAACACTAATAGGTTTTGGTGTTCCACCAATTAACCCAGCACCTAACATTAACAGTATGGCAATTAACAGGCCGTATATAGCCTGAGTTTCTGCAAGTACTGCAAAGATAAGGCCCTGAGCAAACATGCCTTTATCTTCTGCAACTGCACCTACACCTCCAGCAGCTGCAATACCTTGTCCTAAACCTGATCCTAATCCAGCAAAACCTATAGCTACTCCCGCACCTATTGCTACTAATGCGGCACCTATTTCTAATACCATTTATTTACCTCCTAACGTAGTAATTTTTCTTTTTGTACGGAAAGCCCGGAATTTTTGACTCCCGCCGATGTAAAACTGACCAAAAAATTCAACATAATGTAAACGGAGAGCGTTGATAACTCCTCCAAAAGTCTGGAATGCGCCGTTAGCAATGTGTCCACCTATAAATACTATTGGTATAAGTATTAAACCAATATAAGGGATTCCACCTACTAAACCAACAAAAATGTTCACAGTCATGGCTATTCCACCTGTTGCAAGACCAAGAGCAAGCAGCCTTGCATATGATAGAATATTTCCAATCATTCCCATAAGATCCATGATTCCAAATGGTCCATTAACATATATGAACATGATAATGGCTATGATAGCAAGGGCTCCTCCTAAGTAGAGTAAAATTGAACTTAATCCTAACAAGAAAGATGCAGCTGCAAGACCAACACCTACAAATATCATTAGCCATGCTATTTGTTCTCCTAGTGCTTCTTTGGTTTTTCCAGCTACTAAATTGTTACGAGCTCCAATTATTAGCCCTATAATTGTGTAAATTACACCAACTGTTATGGCCATAATTAATATAGCGTCAGGATGCGCAAATGCATTGACGGCTTCTATAGTTCCAGGGACTGCAGCATTTGGATCTCCTACAATAAATTGACCATATAAGTTTCCTAGGAAACTATTTGTAATGAAACCAAGTATAACGGCCCATATACCACCTGTAACAAGAATAATACCCATGTTACGCATCATCTTATTTACTTTTCCAAGCCCAAGAATCAGAACTATACCAATTAAAGCATCTGCAATACCGTAACCTGCATCTGTAAGACAGAACCCGAAGAAAAATGGGAACATCAATGCAAGGAATATTGTTGGGTCTATTTCTTTATAACCTGGCGGTGAGTACATGTGTACGAACATCTCGTATGGTTTGGCAAAACGAGGGTTATCCAGATGAATTGGAATGTCGTCTCCTTCTTCAGGATCGGTTACTTCAATGATGGAGTAACCATCACTGGATTCCTTAATAATTTCAACAGCTTTATCTGCCTTTTTAACTGGAACCCATGCTTCTAACATTAAAGTTTTATTTGTTTCTCCAAAGAAAGAGAATATCTCATTTCTATTTTTTTCGATATCGAGCTGCTCTTTTAATACTAGGAGATCATCTTTCCATTTTCCCGCAATATCTGCAAGTTCATTCATTAATTGTGCTTTCTCATTATCAATTTCATTGATTCTGGATTCTGCACTTTGAATTATTGCAGCTGGTTTCCCGGAAAGTCCTGAAGTATTATACAACTCAAATTCGAATCTTCTTAGAAGAGCTGAAACTTTATTACCGTATTCTTTTAAAGTAACGACGATTAAGATCTTTGTATCTTCTTCGGCATCTTGCTCTAAAATCACGATCTGGTCTGTTATGGAAGCTGCTTCTTTTTTGAATTCTTCAAATTGAGCACTGGGCATTTTTCCAGCTATTGCAGAAGTATAATTTGTATCTTCTAAATCACTGAAATCAATATCAATATTTTGGAGTTTAGTTGCAATGTTAAGAGCGCTGTTAAGCTCATTTTTTTCTGAATCAATAACATTTATTTTATTTTCAATTGTTTTTGTTTGCCCTTCTACTTCCCCTAAAATAGATTCTGCACGCTCAATTAGAGCCTCAGTGCCTAAGTCTTCGACTTCTCTTTTTTCGGGTACTTTTGGGTTTATAAAGCCTACAATACTCTTAAGAATGCCGCCTTCTTTTCGTTCTGCGGATTTCAAAAAATCAACAATTCCAGTAGTCTTCATTTGAAGTGAAGATAGTTTACCCGTATAGGCCGTAGCCTTTGATGGTTTTAAAATTTGTTTCCATTCCGCATCCTGTTGAATGCGTTCGGAAATATCATGGATTTGAACTATCTCTTCTTCATGAAGAGCACTTACCACAGAATTAGAATAGGCATCTAAAGTGAGTATTTTAAGCTTTTTCATTCTCGCTGGCTTAAACATATTATCACTTTTTTTTAACTAACGAGAATAGGCCTATAGTATATTTTTAACTATAACGTCTACAGCTTCATCAACTTTACCTGCAGCCTGATTTTTAGTTTTATTTATTTTCTCGTCAGCTTCTTTTGATATTTGGAGAGTTTCTTTTTTAGCTTCATCTTCTGCTTTAAAGATTATATCACCAGTTTCTTCATGAGCTTCGTCTTTAGCTTTTTTAATAAGCACCTCTGCTTTTTCTTTCGCTTCTTCTTTCATTTTAGAGGATCTTTGCTTTGCATCCTCTATTAGTTTATCGGCATCATTTTCTGCCTTTTTAATTGTCGTAATAGCTTCAGATATCGACATCATTTTGAATCACCATGATGAACAAAACTCTATTTTCAGTTATATTTATCTTTTACTATTTAATTTTCCAAGGAATTTCTTTATAAATGAATATATAAAGGAGTATGTTACTTTTCATCCTCTTTTATTATCCTGCGTTCATCAATGCCGTCATAGTAAATCTCTTCTGTGTCGAATAATTTTCTGAAAGGAGCTTCTCTGGTTTGTTCTTCATATATATGCGCAACGAGAGCGGGAAGTCTCCCAATCATGAATATTCCAGTTCCAATAGTCCAATCGAAACCCATATCTGACAATATGCCTGCATTGGCCCCGTCGATATTCATTCTAATTCCTTTTTCTTCTAAAAGAATACTTTGAATTGTAAGTGCAAGTTCAGTGTGTATTCCTGAACATCCGTATTCTTTGGCAAGTTCTATAAGTTTGCGAGCCCGTGGATCTTCATTGTGGTATCTGTGGCCGAAACCAGGTATTTTATCTCCACTTTCTAAAAATTCATCTACCATTTCTCTGGCAGTTGCTTCTATGTCTCCATGTGATCGTTTAACGCCTTCTTGAAGTGTTTTCATGGCATTCTCTATGGCTCCTGCATGGTGTTTCCCAAAGGCTAAAAGCCCGCCTGAAACACAGGCGTGCATTGGAGATCCTGTAGATGCAATAATTCTTGCAGCCTGAGTACTTGGGGGTGTTACACTATGATCACAAAAGGAAGTTAAGACTGCCTCAAACATTTTGGATTCACTTTTGGGTGGTAATTCTCCTTTTATGAGCAAATAAACCATTTCAGGAAAAGATATATTTCCTATAAGATCCTCCTGCGGGTATCCTCTAGTTTTAAGTTTATTTGGTTCAACGCTTGTTATGCTGGTCTTCCATTTGGGATTACCAAGTTTAAGTAGGTTTTCTATTGTTTCTCTTCCAATTGCCATGATATATCACTCCAGAATTGAGGAATGGAGGAATACTGACGATCTCCGTGGTTCCACGCAGCAGCAGGGTCTCATAGATAAAATTCTAACACCGCTTGCCCTTTGTGGACCTATTTTAACAAAAGATCCGAGTGCAGTTACAGAACCGCCAATTCCAAGTGCCCCTACTTTAGAACTATTTATGGATTCTGTTATTTCCTCTTCTATTTTGGATTGTTCGTTTAAATTTCCGTATGCCATTGCTTTTATCATCAATGACGAAGCTTCAAAATGAGTTCTACCAATGCCTACGGAGGGGATGCATGGTGTGCACCCCAGCATTTTGACCTCTGATTTCATCCATGTTTTAACTTCATTAAATACTTTTCTATTATCCCTCTTATGGAAAACTCTATATGTGCTTGCCCTAATCTCGGGGCCTCCACCTAACATTAAAACATGAATATTCACACCATCTGCTTCAGTTTTATCAAGTATAAATGATGGAGGGGTGAGTTTTGCAGGATCAGTATACAGTCCTTTGCTCTGTTCTATCCGTTCAATACCATTGCCCCGTACGGCCATAGGTCTTGCAGGGAGTTCAGTAAGGCCTTTTTCTATTCCAAGTTTTATATCTTCGAAGAAATTTGCAGGTAGGCTGACATTTTCTCCAATTTCCACTAAAACATGCGGAATACCTGTATCATCACAAAGAGGAACTTTATTTTTATTTGCTATCTCTGCATTTTCTATGAGTAATTCAAGCATCCATGAAGTGTTTTCATTAGTTTCCATGTCAAGTGCTCTTTTATACGCATCAAATTGATCCTTCCTGAAAGTTGTACTTGCTTCAATTACTGCATCTCTGATTAAATTAATTATTTCCATCCAATAAACACTTCCTAAGTACAATTTTTAGCTAATTGAGTATATGCTTTAAATTCTAGATAATCTAAAATTATTTGGGGATTGCTAAGTCTGATGCGCCTTTCCCGGACATTACTGCATCATCATAGTATCTATTTATCATGTCTTGAACAAGTGAAACCTGCCTTATACGTTCTGCAGCTTGAGTTTCTGTTGTGTCCCATCCATGATGTCCAGCTACTGCTCCGCCTGTTTTGAGATAAACTGGCGCTGCATATTTTATCATATCCGGGACTTCGTAGTGTCTTATAAATCCGCCTGATGACTGGGGATTTTCTGTATGGAGATCGATAGAAATGTCAATTGCATTCCTTATTGATGCGATCATGGGTATCTGCAGATCTCTTACTGGATTAAATGAATCCGCTCCAATTTCTTGCAGTAACTTTGCAGAAGCAGGGTTTCCATGTCCTGTGTGGGCAGATACTTTAAAATGAGTATCCTTTGGGAGTTCACCTTCATCCCTCATTTTTCCAAGTGTCCAGAGAAGCCCCTCATCATAAACTACGATTCCTCTAACTCCTAGATCTACTGCTCTTTTAACATCTTCTATTGCATATACGAGGTTTTCATATCCCCTCAACCGGTAACCAATTCTCATGCCTTCTTTTGTTTTTGCAGATGCACTTGTATCATAGGTTGCACGCGGCCCAACGCTTAAGAAAAGTTCTACATTTGCATCTTGGGCGATGTCTATCATCTGTTCTATTTCATAATCTGTAAGGAGCATTATCCCTTTAGTCTGTGTTACCCTGTGGATTTCGACGCCATACTTATCTGTAGCGTCAATAAGGGCGGCCATTGCACCGGGTTTTTGAATCCCCGGAACTTCGAACCTGTACTGTGAACCATCTGGAAACCTCTTTTTTGATACTCTCAAATTATTATTTTCTATTCCAATAGTTTTAAGAAACTCTTTAGTCTGCATCATTATCACTTATCCTTCTCTATTAGCGTAATTTATTAATTTTAAATTTGAATATTTTATTTAGTCATTTTAAATTCATTATCCAGTGCAATCATCAATTCTTTCATGTTATAATTTTCTAAATTATTTATTATTTCTAAAATATCAGCAGATATTTCTGGATTCAACTCGATGAATTTTTCCATTAATTCATTCAAGGTAAACTGGTTTTCTGGTTCTCCTTTTGGTAAATCAACACATTCACTGTAGGAGTGATCTTCAGTTTGGATTATTACGTTTGATGATCTTTTATAAGGGTATGATTCATCCAGATTCTCATCACATTCGGTAACAATTTTACTGGAAATTTTTGCTATTTCATCATCTGTTTTCAAGTCATCAAGACTTAAATTTCCATTTCGCACCGCTATTGCAAGACTTACAGGTAAACTTTGCCTTATAGCTTCTTTTGTTTTTGGATCATAATTATCATGGTTTGCAGCAATTTTATATGTCTTAACGATTATTTTTTGTATATCATCTGTTTCGATACTGTTTTTATTTAAAATACAGAAAGCAGCATCGATTGTAGAGTGTAAATGTCTGCATACTGGGTATTTTTTGAAATATACATCCTGAATATGGAAATTTCCTATTTCCAGTTTCTTATTCTTAATATCACCATTTACCATTGCGGATATAAACCCTTCTTTTCCATCGATGATTGAGGAAGCGCCGGTAAATCCCTTTTTTGCAAGAAGCGCCGATAAAACTCCTGTATGTGCGGCTTTTCCTGCATGTAGATGTTTTCCCATTGATCCAGAATGGTCTGATTCTAAAAGACCAGCTGCCTGGGTTCCTGCAAGTCCGAGGGCATTTAATGTCTCTTTTTTGTCAAGGTTTAGTGCGTAGCATGCAGCAGCTGTAGCTCCAAACGTTCCACAGGTTCCAGTACTATGAAATCCTTTATTTCGATGTTCTGGGTTTACAAGAATTCCAAGGGAAATTGCAACTTCGTAGCCTGCAATGATTGAGTTTATAAATTCTTTTCCATTTTTGTTAGAGGCTTCACATGTTGACAATGCTGCAGGTATAACACAGGCTCCGGGATGCATCTGGGCAAATCTGTGTCCGTCATCTAAATCAAGGCAGTGTGCAGCTATCCCATTTGCAAGAGCAGAATCAAGAATATTGGCTTTTTTATGGCCAATGATAGTTGATTCACTGTCTTCTTTTACAATATTATTTATTGCAATTGAGCTTCTGGTTTTAGATCCCCTGAGGGTTACCCCTAAAAAGTCTAAAAAACAGAGTTTTGCCTGATCTATGGCTTGTTTAGGGACTTTTTTATGGTGGGTTCCAGTAATAAAATCTGTAAATTTTCCTGTTATCATTGATCGTAAATTCTAGGTTCATAAGATAAACTTTTTGATCCATTTACCAATCACATAATCTTAAAAAACTGTCAAATTGAAAAATCATATGTTAATACATGTTAAACTAGGGGAATAGTTTAAATAGTAAATAAAAAAAGGTCTAGATCATATGGATAATATAAATTAATATATTAATATTACTTTAAATAGTTAAATTCAATTTTACATTGGTTCTTATCCAATTCACTACTTCCATATATTATGATATTATATGCATTTGAACCAGAAAAGTGTATGATAATATTCATAGACAATCATATTTGGAATAACTTTTTATAGGATAAAATACAAATATTAAGCCAGAATGCGGACAGTAGATGATTGAATTAATTTGAGTGTGACACCCAGGTCAACTTAAGAATAATAAGTTGATATGATGTTCGTATATTGTCCTGTAACTTAAATAAACTGAGAAAGTGATAGTATGTCTGATCTTGAATTTACTAAAATATTGTTAGTTGAGGATAATCCGGCAGATATTCGTCTCTTTAAAGAAGCATTTAAAGAATCAAACTTTCAAAATGAATTTTATTCAGTTAAAAATAGCAGTGATGCCAATAATTTCTTAAATCGTCAGGAAAAATATACTAATGTCCCTAAACCGGATATAATATTACTTGATATCAATATACCTCCAACTGGAGGTTTTGATGTTTTAAAAAAAGTTAAAACAAATGATCATCTCAAATTAATCCCCGTGATAATCATTTCAGCATCCCGAAATGAAAGAGATATGTTATGTGCATATCACTATCATGCAAATGCGTTCATCGTCAAACCAAGCGACTATAATTCATTTATAAAGTTTTTTGACTCTCTTGGGGATTTCTGGATTAATTGGGCAAGACTGCCTGGTGAAATGGAAATTTAAATAAACTTTTAAAGGGTAAAAATGAATTATATCATTCTTACAAGTGGTTTACTTAAATGTCTCCTTGCAGAAGGAGGTACTTCATAGAATCCTTTTTTAATATTCCTTTTTACTTCAACAGTATCTTTAGTGCCGTCTCGTAATTTCGCACCACATCTGGGGCATTTATAACCTTTTCCATTTCCTGCAGATTTCATACGTTTTCCACATTCACAAAGGGGGTTTTTAGTTTCATAAATCTTTGCAATTTCTAGAATCTCGAATTTTTCTATGTTCAATGTTCCTTTCTCTCCAATTCCACCATATACCCTTACTTTATCGCCAGGGGCTAATTCCCGTACAATATCTCTAAACTCTTTGGTGGGCTCATAGGCAGCACATGGAATTTCACCAGATGTATCTTTTAAAGTAAATATAACATGGCCCCCTTCTCTAGTGTAAGGGAAGTCTTTAACAGTTCCTTCTATGATGTAGCATTTGAGCTTCTCCATGTCGGAAATTTCATCGATTTGTATAAGATGCATATCTGTGTGCTGGTTTGTTTCAAATACTCTGGCTTCTGCAATTTCTTCATAAACTTTTACCATTTTGCCTGCATTTAAGACTGCATCTGGGCTTTCGCCGCGTATTCCATATAAGATAGGACAGGGTGTATGAGGTTCAATTGCAACATAGCAGTTGTCAATATCTAAATTATCGAAAGTCTCAGGGTAAGTTGCTTTATTCATCTGACAAACAGATTCATGATCGATCCGTCTTTCTTTTCCATAATTTTGAGGCACTCTATATGCAAGTAATTCATAGGTTTTATCAGTAGTAGGGCATCCTATAGCTGCAAGTGCACCAATTATACCCCTGCCTTTTTTAAATTTGAAGAATTCGGCCCCTATTTTATTTGCAAATTCTTCAGCTTCTTCAATAGATATTATATTCCTTATGACTCTCATAGAATAAGATTTAAGCTCATCTGTAATTTCACCTTGATAAAATACAACACCAGGATTGGTTCTTTCATCGCCGAGTTCTGAGAGTTCTTCTACCTTTTTTAAAACTATTTCTTTAACTTTTTTAATATCTTCTTCTGATTCCACATTTAACCTGAACGATAAACCTCCATTTCCACGTGTTCTAAACATGGCAAACGGATTCAGACGTATTAAACGAGGATAGCCAATGATGTTGAAACCAAAATATTTAAGTTCATCAATTATAACACTACATATAAAAGTAGTGCACATTCCATCTTTGGAGTCTGTATCATCTATACCAATATACATAAAATTCACCTGACAATATACAATTACATAGATCTAATTCGGTGATCAAAATGCAAAGGGATCATATCTTAAGAGAAATAAACGAACTTTTAGCAAACCATAATTTTGAAACTTCTCACATATATGATAGAAGTTGTTTTGATATGGTCGCTCGAAAAAGATTGTTGTTGCTATTACTTAAAGTTTTAATCAATATAGATTCTTTTACCGGGCAGCAGGCAGAAGAAATAAAGAAGTTAGCAAGCACTTTTCTAGCATCTCCTCTAGTTGTGGGATTAAAATCTAAATACGAATATTTGGAAGAGGATGTTGTCTATGAAAGACATGGAATACCTGTAATTGCTCCCGAAACCCTGCGGAATATGATTACAGAAGAAATTTATCCTGAAGTATTTGCAGACCGCGGGGGATACTTCGTTCAGATAGATGGTGAAGCTGTTAAAGAAGCTAGAGAAAGAGAAAACCTTTCCCTCAAAGAACTAGCAGATAAAGCCCACGTTTCACGTGAAACTATATATAAATATGAGCGTGGACAGGTTAGGGCATCCCCTGAAACTGTGATAACCCTTGAAACTATTTTAAACATGAAAATCACACTTTCAGTTGATCTCTTTAAAGTTCCAGAAGCTGAAAAAGAGGTCATCACCGAAAAAACACCAAAAGAGTTAATTAAATTAGGTTTTGGAATTATTCCGACCAGTAAAACTCCTTTCGACGCACTCACAACCAGTGACCCTCAATTAAAGGAAAAGATCGCCATGATGACCAATATGGAAAAAAACAGGAACCAAAAGATTCTGGAAAAAATGGCGGTAAATGTTAAAGACCTTGCAGGTGTAACTGGAACAGATGCAGTATTCATCTTAAAGAATAAAAAACCTTTAAGCTGTATTGAAGGTGTCCCAGCCGTTCACAGCTGGGAAATGAGCGAAATGGAAAGCCGCGGTGAATTCTTGAAGATCATCAGAGAGCGGAAAGAAGAATGTAACTAACAACTTTTTTTTTAAAAAAAGGATTGATCAAAAAAATCCCTCGAAAATCGAAGATTTTCGGGGCATCAAAAACCTTTGGTTTTTGAAAGCCTCGCGAAAAAACAGAGTTTTTTCGCTGCGGAGAAAAGGGTTCAATTATTTTTCATATTTTTTTAAAAAGAAATCAATTTTATCCACAAATAAATCCAAACCAAAAAATAAAAATTTTTAGGGCTACTTGTTTTTAAGCAGGCCAAAAGTCTCTTCAGCTTCAGCTTCAGAGGCAATTCCCACAGTCATTAAATCAACATAATCCAGTGTTTTCAAGAAGTCAAAGGCATCACCAGGAGTAAGTATTCCCGCAGCCATAGTCTGCATTGCAATGATTGTTTTATTTAATTTAATGATTATATCTCTAAATTCAGCACGCTCTTTAGCTATAAACACGTCAGTATCCATTAAATATCCCAGTTTATTTACTGGGACCATATAAATATCAAATAAGTCTAGTATAGGTGATTCTAAAAGATTTCTTGTTGTATTGAAAGGCTTGCGTGTTGTAAGCCCTGGAACAGTCCCTGTCTCTTTGATATCTTCAAGTTTTTCAGCTAAAAAATCGTAATTCAAACTGTCAGTAGCTGTATCATGAAGAATCATAGCGCTTGCTCCAAGCCGGGATAGAAGTTCTATATCTTCATTTTCACAGTCAAGTCTTACAGTTCCAACAATATTAAAATCATAACCTTCATCTGCGGCCCAGTTAATGGCTTTTACTACAGGTTCATAAGGTATAAGCTGAATACCTGTAATTCCAAGTTCATGTGATTTTTTAAGTATTTTAAGTATATTTTCTGGTTTGTCATAAAGGTCTAACTGGTATAATCTGGATCTATGCCCAAAATGAGCTGCCCCTATAAATGGGGAAGTTCCAAGAAGGGTTCTTGGTATTTCCCTGTCGTTGATTGTAATAGTTCCCTCAAACATTTTTATCCCAAATTTACTCCTTTTCCACTGTTACTGCAGTTCCGTAGGCTAAAATTTCCTGCATCACGTCTGAAATGTCATTTGAATCAAAACGCACACTTATTACAGCATTGGCTCCCATTGATTGTGCATGACGTATCATTCTGCGTAAAGCTTCATCTCTTGTATCTTCCATCATTTTAACATATTCTTTTATTTCCCCACCAAACATGGAACGCAGTCCAGCACCTATTTGTCCGCCAAGACCTCTACTTCTTACAGTTAGTCCATATACAAAACCGTGAGTTTTAACAGCTTTGTATCCAGGTACGTAGTTTGAACTTACCACAATGAATTCATTTACATCCATATTTTTTGCCTCCCTCTAACAGTGAACTAACTATTTATTATTGTGCTTAAAATAGTTTTTGAATATCGTTGAACTGTTCTCCCATCCATTTATATACATCATAGTGATAGATAGTATTT
Source organism: Methanobacterium bryantii (assembly GCF_002287175.1). Taxonomy (NCBI): domain Archaea; kingdom Methanobacteriati; phylum Methanobacteriota; class Methanobacteria; order Methanobacteriales; family Methanobacteriaceae; genus Methanobacterium; species Methanobacterium bryantii. The sequence goes on from NZ_LMVM01000037.1 coordinate 68,588, forward strand.
TTAAGTCCATTTAAACGCTTTTTACGTTGGTCATGTTTCATTGTAACGGCTTTATAAATGGCATCAGCTGTTTCTGTAATATCAAGTGCATTTATATTAATTGCATTTTCTTTAAGTTCATCGTAAGCTCCTGTGGTTTCAGATATTATTAAAACACCATTATTTTCATTTAAAGTGCTCCCTTCTTTAGGGACGATGTTCATTCCATCATTAATTGAATTTATTAAAAGGCAGTCATAGTTTTTAAGTGCAGCAGTTACAAGTGAATATTCAGCATCAAAATGAGGAACTATAGGTTTCCACCCATTTTTAGAATATTTTTCATTGATTTCAGTGATTATATTATTTACATTAGTTTTATAATCCGCGTATTCTTTCACGTTCTCTCTGGTTGTCACCCCAGTTATGAAAAATGTGACTTTGCCTTTAAATTCGGGGTGCTTTTGGAAAAAAAGGTCATATGCTTTAAAACCTCTTATAATATTTTTACTGGGATCCGTTCTTTCAGTTCTGTAAATTAAAAAGTTATTTCCCTTGATTTTTTTTACATACTGCTCCTGTTTTAAAACTTCATTGGATTTTGCAAATTCATTTAGCTTTTTAATGTCTACAGAAATAGGATAGTTCTTTACAAAGGTCTCACGGCCATTATAATGCACTATATTATTTTTAAAGTCTACTTCCTCCGCATATTTTTCACATGTCATGAGAAAATTCTTAACATATTTTTTAGTATGAAAACCAAGGTGATTATTAGATAAAAGCCCTTCTATAATGGCTTTACTAATGTATCGTGGATATATATTAAAATAATCTGGATGGGGCCATGGAATGTGTATGAACTGACTCAAAAAAATATCATCAAACTTTTCACGGATATATGTTGGACATGTTTGCAGATGGGTATCTTGAAGCATTATTAAAGGTTCTTTATTTGATGAATTCACTTCTTTAATTATTTTTTCTGCAAATTTCTGGTTTACATATTGATAGCTCTGCCAGGCATGATGTAAGCTGTCATCAATTTCAGGAGTATAGGTTAAATTCCATAAATAGTGGTGTATAAACCATAAAAATGGGTTATGAAAAGAATTATAGAATTCATAGTATTTTTCTTTGTCTAACATAATAAATTGAACATTCAACTTTGGCTTTTCTAAGGGAAAGGGTATTCTATTTTCTGGAAATCTGCCAGCCATTTCCATATCTGCATTGGTCATGGCACTTGCAACCCATGTACCCCCTGTTTTCTCCATAAATGGAAGTAAAGTAGGAACTATTCCTCCTGCCCCTATTTTCATCTCTATTCTGCATTTAACATCATAAAAAAATTCTATAGGTCCTCGATTGGATGCTATGATTAAATTTTTATCCTCAAGAAACTTTTTTATGCACTTATCTGAAGTTGATATGTTAATTTCCTCCTGATGTAGTTATATTAAACGTTCATATTGGATATATGAATTTTGTTTTGTATTAAATTGTAATTTTAGCTATGTAGAATAATTTGCAGTGTAATCTGCATTAATTCTATGATAACTGCACTACTTTCAAGTCATGAACGTTGTTAAAAAAACTTTTTTTATTAATATATGTTTTAAGAATTTATATTTATTTTGATTTTTTGAACTCAAAAGAAGATTTACAGTAAAAAACAAGCTTAAAATGCTGTTATTTAAAGTAATTATTTTCAAATAAATTAAGATAAGTTAAAAATAAGAATTTATTACAAAATTAGAACATATATAATTTAAAATAGATTACGAATATCGTTAAACTGTTCTTGCATCCAGATATAAACATTTCTTTCCCTGACAGTTTTTTTAAGCCCTTCAATAAGTCTTTGTCGTTCATGTTTGCTCATCATAATGGCCCGATAAATTGCATCTGCTGTTTGGCTGATATCATAAGCATTCACAATGATAGAATAATCTTTAAGCTCTTCATAGGAACCTGCACCATTTGACATTATTAAAACACCATTATTTTCATTTACTACGGGTCCTTCTTTGGCAACGATATTCATACCATCTACAATGGGGTTTACAAGTAAACAATCATAATGTTTAAAGGCCGCAGTTACAAGCCCATAGTCTGCCTTAAAAATCTGTTTAATTGGCACCCAACTATCTTTGGAATACCTTTCATTTATTGAATCAATTATTCTGTAAGATTCATCTCTATAATCACAGTATTCCTTTATCTGCTGTCTTGTAGGCATCCCAGTTGATAGAAATATCACTTTTCCATGAAATTCAGGGTGCTTCTGTAAAAATAGTTCATATGCTTTAAATCCACGGATTATATTTTTACTTAAGTCGGCCCTATCAGTTCTATATAATAAAAAATTGTCTCCCTTAATTTTTTTAATTAATTCCTCTTTTTTTATTACTTCTGGGCTTTTTGCATTTTCTATGAGTTTTTTATCATCAACGGATATTGGATAATTCTTTACAAAAATTCTACGCCCTTCGTACCATATTGTATCTGTTTTGTAATCTACTTTATCTACGTACGGTTCGCAGGTATATAGAAAATTCCGGGCGTATTTTTCCAGATGAAATCCAATTATGTCATTGGATAACAGCCCTTTAATAATGGCTTCCTGCATATACTCTGGAAGAATACTAAAATATTCGGATTGAGGCCAGGGAATATGGATAAAATGGCTTAAAAAAATATCACCAAGTTTTTCTCGTATATAACTGGGACATGTATATAAATGATAATCCTGAAGCATAATTAGAGGTTTTTTTTCACTTAATTTCACTTCTTCTATAATTCTCTCTGCAAACTGTTGGTTTACATATACATAACTGTCATGCCATGCTTTATGGATATTGTCATCAATTTCTGGCATATAAGGTGTATTCCACATGTAGTGCTGCACAAACCAGATGAGAGGGTTGCTTATTACACTGTAATAATCTTTATATATTTCTGGATCCACAACAACAAAAGAAACACAAAAATCAGGATTATCTTCGGGAATTGGCACCATGCATTTCTTATGCTCTGCTGCTATTTTTCTATCTCCCTCAGTCATGGCGCTTGCAACCCATGATCCCTTAACACGGGTCATAAATGGAAGTAGAGTAGATACTAATCCTCCTCCTCCCCTTTTCATTTCAGTTTTTCCTTCTTTAATATGAAATTCAACGGGCCCTCTATTTGATGCAACAATTAAATTTTTATCTTCTAAGAATTGGTTTATCTGTTCTTGAGTATCATATGTAATTTTATCCCCTCAATTAATAAATTTTATGTATTATTTAATACTCTGTAACAACAGATTTAAATTTATTTTCATTTAAATAAAATAGGAGATACAATAATTTAAAGGGAGGATTTTAGAAATTTGGGAATTAAAGAAGGTCATTATTAAATGATGATAATATTTTACTTAATTTCATTAAAGGTTATTGAATTTTATACTAATTAGTTTAAATCATAAACAACAAAACTTATAATAATAGATATATTTAAATTAAATCCTCAATAGTTTAAATTTATTTATATATATTGTACAGTAGTGATTCTATTAGTTTAGGCTCATGCTGTGATCATGTGAAGAATGTTATTTAGTTAATAAGTGATTTGCTTAAATTTTTAAACTTTTTTCATTCATAATTCATATGAAAATTATAGTTACATTTGCACAATGGCAAATTATAAAATAGATATGCGGCTGGTGAAATAATGGATAAGATGAAGGTAATCATAGCTGATCAAATAAATGAAAAAGGAATTAAAGAGCTTGAAGATGTGGCAGATGTTGTAGTAAACACTTCCATAACTCAAGAAGAGCTCATAAAAGAAATTAAAGATTTTGATGCTATTATTGTTAGAAGTAGAACCAAAGTAACTCGTGCTGTAATAGAAGCAGCAGAAAAGCTTAAAATTATAGCGAGAGCAGGTGTTGGTGTAGACAACGTTGATATGGCTGCTGCTACAGAAAAAGGAATAATGGTAGTTAATGCGCCGGAATCAACCTCTATAACTGTTGCAGAGCACACAATGGGACTTATAATGGCACTTATAAGGAAAATTTCAATTGCAGATAAGTCCGTAAAAGAAGGAAGATGGGAAAAAAGCAAATTCATGGGTATAGAACTGAATGGTAAAACCCTTGGTATTATAGGCTTAGGGAGAATTGGAACCCAGGTTTCCATAAGGGCAAAAGCATTTGGAATGGAAATTCTTGTTTACGACCCATACGTAACTGAAGAAGCAGGAGCAGAAATAGGAGTTAGAGTTGTAGACCTCGAATACTTACTTAAAAATTCAGATGTCATGACAATACACGTTCCACTTACTCCTGAGACAAAACATCTCATATCCAAAAAAGAATTTGAAATGATGAAAGAAAATGCTTTCATAGTAAACTGTGCACGGGGAGGTATAATAAACGAAGATGACCTCTATGAAGCACTCAAAAATAATATAATTGGTGGGGCAGGACTTGATGTGTTCGAAACAGAACCTCCAAAAGACAGTCCTCTTTTAACACTTGATAATATAGTTGTAACTCCTCACATTGCAGCATCAACTAAAGAAGCACAAAGAGATGCCGCAATAATCGTTGCAAACGAAGTTAAGAAAGTTTTTATGGGTGAAGCACCTAAAAACGTTTTAAACATGCCAGTTTTAGATCCAGAAACATTTCACGCCATAAAACCATATTTAAAACTTTCTGAAAAATTAGCTAATTTCTTAATTCAGGCTGCAAAAGGCAACATAACTGAAGTTAATATAACCTACTGCGGAGAACTAGCTGACTTCCCACGGGTAGACGTAATAAGCCGGACAATTTTAAAAGAAACATTAAATTCCATACTTACTGAACCTGTAAACATGATCAATGCACCTACCATTGCTAAAAACAGGGGCATTGTCATCACAGAAAGTAAAAGAAGCGAAGCAGAAGGATATAAAAGCCTTATAAAAATTGAAATTAAGAGCGATGAAGGCGAACTAAGCATTGAAGGTAATGCTACAAGAGAGCCAAGGATTGTAAGGATTGACAAATATTGGGTCAACGTAAAACCTGAGGGAACAATGGTAATAGCCAGATACAAAGATATTCCGGGAAGTATAGGTACCATTGGAACAAAACTGGGCGAACACGGAATAAACATAGCTAAAATGCAGGTCGGTAGACAGGCACCTAGCGAAGAAGCTGTAATGGTTCTAACAGTGGATCAAAAGGTTCCAGTAGATGTAATTGATGAAATCAGGGCATTAGAGCATGTTTATGATGCGGTATATGTCCAGTTATAATACATCAACGATCAAAAAATAGATAATTAAATTATTTATTTCTATTTTTTCTCATTTTTAAGCTTGATTAAACTAATTTTCAAACCACAAAATCAGAATGAATATTTATTTTTAAATTATCCTGTAATCTGCCATATTACCAAAGGAATCATAAGCCCTGATACTTTCACGGTCATAAGGCTCTGCAATTATCATGTGGAAAAATCCTTTTGATGCAAAAAAATTCAGATCTGCATCAGATGGGCTAGCACTAGGGCCCGGATGGCTGTGAACAGATCCCACTGAATTGGTGCTTAAAGGCTGCATGAATACCTGCATTACAGCACCTTCCTGAGAAGTTTCAACTGGAAGAAATACTAAACCAGTTATCTTAAGTATTTTTTCTTTTACTTTTCCCTCTAAAAGTGCCATGAACTCGTTAGGATATGCCTCCTTTGAAATATTTATTATTTCATCTATAACTTGACTTTCCACATGCACTTCTTCAAACTGGTACTTAGACGTTCCAAGAAGTTTCCCAAGTAAATTATTCAGCTTCATTTTATCAGGTTTAAAGTTTTATAAATTATTTATTTTAACAAAATCACAATCATTTTTATCTGTTGTATAATTTATAGTTGAAATTTTTATGCAACATGAAAATTAGATAGATACGTTATAGATATCTATAAAATTAGTTTCTCACTGAAAAATTCAGCATTAAATATAGGCAGATCTTCATCAACAAAGATTTTTTTCCGCACAGATTTTACTTTTTCGTCTTTAACAGGGTTATATCCTTCAATTATTTCTTCTTTTTTGTAGATTCCCATACCTCTTCTCTGCCATGCTGGAAGTTCAGCTAGATTTATACCTCTTTCAAACAGGATATCATGGAGCCCGCTACTTTTTTTCTCTCTTAGAATTTCCATGGTCTCGCCTTTAGTATATTCCTTTCTTAAAGTCCAGTAAGCATATCCATTGATGCAGTTTCTCCAGGCTTCATCCTGCCTTTCTTTAAAATAGTTTACAGTGCCTTTTTCTGAAAGTGGGATTACGCGGGAATCAAATGAAATAGGCTTCTTTGTTGTTTTTGACAGGTTTTTTGTGAAACTTCCTGTAATAAAACTTGCAAAAACTGAGTCCAGCTTTTCAATCCTTCCCCCAAAGGGAATTTCAGATAATAAAATGTTTATCTCATCAGAGAATGTGTAAATAAGTGCAGGGCTGAATTCTTTAAAAAAATCTTCACATGTTTTGACCATTATGTCTTTAAACTGGTCATCATAAGGTTTTTTAAACTTTAAATCGTATGATAATTTAGAAAATGTCCTTCCATCAATCCTTATAACAATTTTGGATCCGCAGGGAACCTTCAAACTGGAAAATATTTCACATTCTCTCATAATATCAAAGTTTTCTAAAAATAAGATAGGAAAAAAATTATGTTCCTACAATTATATTTTCATTTAATCTTCTCAGAAGTTTAATTGCAGAATATGCGGCTAAAACGCTTGTTTTAGGGTTCATGGAGCACCTAACATTTTTGGTGATAGTTGTAAATTCACCTGAGTCTCCGACAACGTGAACTTCATGCATATTTCTATCAACTGAAGGGTCTGCTATTATTTTAACATCAATATCTATTCCACAGGCAATACTCAGGGCTGCTGCTACATTTATATTGGTAGGGAATTCTTTAACAGCTTCTGATGCTTTTCCTTCATAAAGAATAGTTTCCCCATCTGTTTTAATTCCAAGTGATCTGGGAGGTTTTCTGGTAATAAGCGAGGCTTCTGATATTTTTCCAATGGAAGCTGCTTTAATCCCATCTAAACCTACTATAGCGCCTGAAGGGGCATATATTTTAGCTCCTGTTGAAGTTGCAATCTTTTCAAGCCTATCTTTAAGTTCAAAATCCATTAAAGCTCCAACACTCATTATGAGAACATTTTTTCCGCTCTCCAGTACTTGAGGGATAACTTCTCCAACGGCATGAGGTGAAGCAGCTTCAATTACCAGATCAACTTTGTCCAACATATCTTCAATTTCAAGAACCACTGTTCCATCAACTTGAAGGGCTAAATTTTCTGCCCTCTCAATGTCTTTATCATAAAAGAATTTTAAATCAACGCCTAATTTACCTTCAACTGCAAAATTGGTCATGATGTTAGCTATGGCCCCGCATCCTATAATTCCTACTTTCATTTATTTTCCCTTATTTTGATGTGGTTGCTGCTGCTGGTGTGGTCGATACTTCTGGACTTATTAAAATAATATCTCCTACAGCTTGTACTCTGTCGTACTGTATGTCTATGTTGCCTTCTTCTTTTAAAGGTCTTACTTCGTCTACTTCTGGAACAAAGCGCATGCTGGTTTTAATAACATCCCTTATTCCAACACTTTTTACTTTATCTGGTGCCATTACTCTTGTTTTAAGAACTGATACCCTTCCTTTTTTAATGTTTAATACCACGTCTTGAACTCTTCCAACGTATTTTCCACGTGTTGTGTATACATCTAAATTATATAGGCTAGATAAATCGACCATTTGTTACCACCACATTTAGTTAAATAATTCTGATTATTGAATAAGGTTTGAATCATTTATCTACTTAAATATTTCGAAAATTAGCCCAATGTTTTAAAACAGGATACCTAAATGTATTAATGGAATTTTGAATCCACTAATTATAACCTATGATTAAAAATATTACATAAGTTTCACTTAATCATACTTTTTCACTATTATTTACGCCAGTGGTCATTGAAGTTATAAATTGTAAAGGACAATTATAAAGTAAATTAAAATTCTAATAATTAACTCTATAAAATAAATAAAGAAATTGAATTAATATATTACTTATAATTCGAATTTTGATAGTTATGGTGATTATATGTGGGATACAAGCAATGATTACAGATTATTAATATGTGAAAAGTCAGTAGATCTTTTTTTAAGAACCATAGAAGGAGCCAATTTAAGGGGAAGGTGGAATAAACGAGATGTTCGGCAAATAGCCCGAGATATGATCCCTGAAATTCAATCCATGTACTATTCTTATGTTGAACCTGCTGATTTAGCCAAAATGCCTCAGATTGAATCTTTAAAAGAAAAAGCAGGGAAAATAATTGAAAATTTCGGTGGGGAAAAGTGGTACAGCCATTTTTTAGATATGGTAAATAAGGAAGAAAAAATTAAATTAGAAGAAGCTATCGCTAAAATCCGTTTCTTTTTAGATACAGTTTTAAATTTAGATAAAAGATTGGCTCTTGGGCCAATAGATGACCCTATAGTTGCCATTGATATTAAAGTTGGGGATATTGTAAGTGCTGGAGAACATCCCGGTGCAGACAGTCTCTTAGTTTGTAATGTAAATATCAAAAGAGTCATAACAGTTGTAACTAATGATTTAGAAGTTAAAGAATCTAATAAGGTCGCTGTGGCAATGCTCCCACCGACAAGCTTTATGGGAATTACAAGTGAGGGAATGTTTTTAGGTGCCGGAGAAGGCGTTTTGAAAAATGTTGAAGGAGAAATAGGTGGAATGCCAAAAGGAATTCCTCTGGAAGCGTTGAATGAGGCCAGAAATTTTGTTGAAGACTTTATAAAAAAATAACATGAGTTTATTTTTTTATGCAGCAAAAACATAGTTTTTGAATGCTTCTTAAAACACTAACCTGTTTTTATGGTTTATGAACAGCAAAAATCCTCAAAAATCAGTGATTTTTGCTGCATAAAAATTATAAATTTTGACAGCATTCGGAGCATCGAAATTATGAATTTCAAATGCCACGAAACAGAAAGTTTCGATGGCACAAAAACTATGTGTTTGTAAGTTAAATTTTCTGTGGCGTCAAAAACGAAGTTTTTGACAGTGTTTGTATGTTATGTTTTTGTAGGCTTTTGAAATAAAAAATAAGCATTAATTTCTATTTTTAAATTTTAAATTGAATTTTGTTTTTAACTAACTTGAATTTTGGTAGTCTATTAAAATGATGTTATCTATAATATTTGACAAATTCCGTTTTTAAAATTCGTTTGATTTTGAATTTACCGTATTTTCGTCCTGTTAAAAGAATCGAAAAATGTATTAATGATCAAATAATAAAAACGGATACGAATTGAATAAAAAATTTAAGAAATCCTATCTAAGTAATACTTTGTTTGATTAAAGTATAATTAAATTTGAAAGCATACATCCAGTGTATGTTATGCTGGAAAACAGGAGTTCAACATATTCAAATAAAAATTAACTTGAGGAACTATTTTTGAAAAGTTGAATTTAAATGCTTTGTTAACAATAAAAACGTGTTTATACGATATATATAATTAAATAAATTCAAATTAGTCGTTAATGAATAAAAAAAATATTGTGAGTTGTTCAAAATGAAAAATGGGATTAAAACTAAAGAACAACTTATCTGCGACCTGGAAAGGGCATTACAAGATGGAAATGTTGAACTGGAACAAATTGCAGAATATGTGGTTAGTCTTAGTAAAAACAATGAAAAATTGAGGAATGAAATAAAGGAATATAAACGCACTGAAAATGCACTTCGAGAAAGTGAAGAAATGTTCCGGTTGTTATATGAAAATTCTCCTCTTCCATACCAATCATTGGATTGTAATGGTAATTTTATCGAGGTAAATCAGGCATTTCTTGATGCTATGGGTTATGCCAAGGAAGAAATCATTGGACATCCATTTACAGATATAATGGCTCCTGAATGCGCATATACATTTAAAAAACGTTTTAAAAGATTTAATGAATTAGGATATATGCGGAAATCAGAATTCAAGCTTTTATGTAAAGATAATACTCAAATAACTATACTGATTGATGGTAATATTGAATATGCAGCAGATGGTACTTTTAAGCAAACTCACTGTGTATGGATTGATATCACGGATCGGAAGCAATGGGAAGAGGCTTTAATAGAAAGCGAAGATCGGTACCGATTTTTATATGAGCACAATCCTTCAATGTACTTCACTGTGGACTGCGAAGCTGTAATACTGTCTGTAAACCAGTTTGGAGCTGAACAATTAGGATTTACAGTTCATGAGTTAGTTGGACAATCTGTATTAAAGGTGTTCCATGAAAAAGATAAAAAAGATGCTATCTTAAATATAAAACGCTGTGTTAAGAATATTGGACAATTATTCCACTGGGAACTGCGAAAAGTTCGTAGGGATGGCAGTATGATCTGGGTTAAGGAAACAGCACGTGCAGTAAAAGAAACTGGTGGGAAGATTACGATATTAATTGTATGTGAGGATATCACTGAACTTAAAGAGTTAGAAAGTATTTTAATGGAAACACAGGACACTTTGGAGTTAAAAGTCCACGAACGTACTAAAGAACTTTCAAGATGTAACATAAGACTGGAAAGCGATATTACTGAGATTAAAAGAATAGAAAGAGCTTTAAGGGAAAGTGAAGAAAAATTCAGGGCTCTTGCAGAGAATTCTCCCGATGTTATTTCAAGATTAGACAAAGAATTAAGGTATAAATATGTCAATCATGGTTCCAAAACTTTGGGATTATCCTCTGAGAATTTAATTGGTAAAAAAATTGAGGATATAACTCCATTAAATGGAATTGCTAAAATATGGGTGGAAAATGCCAGAAAGGTTTTAAAAACTGGAGAAATACAGGAAATGGAATATGAATTTCCTTCAATCCATGGATTAAAATTTTTTCATTCATATATGGTCCCAGAATATGATGATGGTGAAATAGAGTCATTACTTGTAATAAGTCATGATGTTACACAACGAAGACAGTTGGAAGAAGAATTAAAAGAAATTGTAAAAGAATTAAGGCATTCTAATGAAGAACTGCAGCAGTTTGCTTATGTAGTATCCCATGATCTTCAAGAACCTCTCAGGACGATTAGCAGTTTTACCCAGTTAATTGAAAGGCGTTATAAGAATAAGTTAGATTCGGACGCTGATGAGTTTATTGAGTATATTGTAGTTGCTGCAAAAAGGATGCAAACTTTAATTAATGATCTCCTGAACTACTCGCGTGTAGCAACAAAAAAAGGGTTCGAACTGACAGATATGGGAGATGTTCTTAAATCTGCTTTAAATAACCTTAATACTGCCATTTATGAAAATAATGCTGAAATTACCTATGAAAACCTTCCAAAAATAATGGCTGAACCCGGGCAGATGATTCAATTATTCCAGAATTTAATTGGAAATGCCATTAAATTCAGGAAACCAGAAGTCCCACCTAAAATCAATATAAAAGTCTGTAAAGATAAAAATAAGGAGGAATACATTTTCAGTATTCAGGATAATGGGATAGGGATGGAACAACAGTACGCAGAGCGTATTTTTACTATATTCCAGAGACTACATACCAAAGAAGAATATGAAGGTACAGGGATAGGTCTGGCTATTAGTAAAAAAGTGGTGGAACTTCACGGCGGGCGAATATGGGTTGAATCTAAACCTGAAAGAGGTTCAACTTTTTATTTTACGGTTCCTGCCAATTATCTTTAAGATTGAATTCAAGTTTTACACATGATTTTTCAACTTAATGCACCATATAATGTTTAATTCTCTTTTTTAAGGTTTTTACCTATATTCCATGCTTTACCTATGTTCGTACCGACTTTTCAAGGAATTTTGAAGGGTTGATCATCCAACCGCTTATTTTCATTTTTTTTAAAGAGGGTTAATAACCACAATTTTAGTTTTAGTCATATCTTCAATGGCATATTTTATGCCTTCTTTACCTAAACCGCTCATTTTACAGCCTCCAAAAGGCATGTTGTCCATACGGTATGTGGAGGGTTTGTTTACTATAATTCCTCCGGCTTCTATCTCTTTTACAGCTTTCATGGCATTGTTAATGTTATTTGTGAATATTCCTGCCTGTAATCCATATTTGGTGTTATTTGCAACTTTTACTGCTTCATCAATTCCATTTATACGGATTATTGGAGAGACGGGACCGAATGTTTCATACTGCACTATTTTCATTTTAGAATCAACATTGTCCAGGATTGTTGGCATGTATAAAGTCCCTCCACGCTTTCCACCGCATAAAAGCTCTGCCCCATCGTTTACGGATTCATTTACCCTGTTTTCAACTTCAATTGCTGCTCCTTTATTTATTAAAGGACCTACATCTGTTTCAGGATCCATAGGGTCTCCAGTAACAAGTTTTTTAGTGTTACTTACAAATTTCTGGATAAATTCATCCGCTATTTTATTGTCAAGAATCACGCGCTTTACTCCAATGCAAACCTGGCCTGCATTAAGATAAGAACCTCTTACAGCTGCTTCAGCTGCTTTTTCTATGTCTGCATCTTCAAGTACAATGAGTGGATCATTTCCCCCAAGTTCAAGTGTTAATTTTTTCATCCCTGCATGTTTAGATATATGTTCGCCGATTTCCACACTTCCAGTAAACGAGATCTTATTTACAACAGGGCTTGTTACAATCTCATCACCAATAGTTCTCCCATGCCCGGTTACAGCATTTAAAGCCCCCTCTGGAAGGTAAAAATCCATAATTTCGGCCATTTTCAGCGCAGTAAGCGGCGCTTTCATGGATGGCTTTAGAACCACGCTGTTTTTAGCTGCAATTGCTGGCGCCACTTTATGAATTGCCAGGTTTAAAGGATAATTAAAAGGAGTTATAGCAGCAACCACACCTAGGGGGAGCCTCATTGTAAAACCAATCACATTTTCTCCGCCGGCACAGGCATCCATAGGTATTGTTTCGCCGTATATGCGTTTTGATTCTTCTGCTGAAAGTAGAATAGTTTGTATGGAACGATTCACTTCCTCTATTGAATCTTTAATCGGTTTACCGCAGTCAAGGGTTATTAATTTTGCAAGGGATTTTGAATTTTTTGATAATTCTTCATGAATTCCGTATAAACTTTCTGATATTTCACGGGATGAAAGATCATTTAAGGTTTTTTTGGCCCTGTTTGCCGCAGCAAGTGCATTTTTTACATCTTCATGATTTCCTTGAGGCACTCTATCTATTACTTTATTATTGAACGGATTTCTAATTTCTATTTTCTCTGGTTTATCTATTAATTTCCCATTTATTAACATATCCATATTGTTACCACCCACTCGTAAACAATATTTAATACTAATATTATTAACACGATTATTTGTAGATATGATTAAAATGTATTATAAAAATGAGTCAATTATTAAATAAGAAAAAAGTTACATTGCAAATTGCAGTTTTAAGATGTGTTTGTAGATTTAGTTACTGTTGAATTTATTGGCTAAATTTGTTAGGGAATCATTGATATTCTTCACGTCAGTCTTGTTAATTTCGCTACCCATTCCTACTAAATAATTCCTGTAATAAATTGCTGCTATAATTGCAATTACAATTATGCCTCCAAAAATTAGTATAAGTTCAGCTGCACCTTGCCCACTTTCTTCTTTTAGCATTCCCATATTTAACACCAACTAACCTGTTCCTAAAATCTTTGGACCCAACATTTGTATTACAACAAATATCCCATAGGCTGCCGGGGCCAGTAATAATGCAAATTTAACACCTTTTTTTGCACTGCCGTATAAAACAATACCAATTAACAGTGATGCTATGATGGAATGGATGATTATATAACCGCCTGCAGCAGTCACTGCAACATCTGCAAGTGGGTTTGGTTTACCTGCAGATGCAATAAATGAATTGTATGTCATTATCATTCCGAGTGCAAAAGGGGCAGCTATGATAGCTGCAATGATAAGAAACATCACCGACATCATTACATTTGCTTTCCTTTCCCTTTGAAGTGCTAAAACAGCCCTCAAATCTTCTGCAACTGTTTCAACAACGTCAGATAGGCTTCCACCAGTTTTCTTTCCTTCTAATATCATCCTGAATGTCCTATCTAAGTTTTTAGATTTAAGACGTTCGCCCATTGCGAGTATTGCATCATCAAATGTACTTCCAATTTTAATCTCAATTACGGCCCTTTTTAATTCATCAATTAATGGGCCTTCTCCATGTCTTGAGACGTCTTCTAGAGCAGTTTCAAGACCAACACCCGCACGGAGTAAAGATGCGATCTGTCTTAAAAAATCAGGAGTTCCATTTTCAATAGCATCGACTCTGCGTTCCATCATGAAAAATATCCAAACACCTATAATTATGGTGGGTATTACGAAACCAGCTAATGCACCTAAAATGGGGTTTATGCCAAGTAATAATGATAAAACAGCTGCGAGTGCGGCTAACCCAATTGCAATTATGAGATCTAGAGTTATAATATCTGAAGCTTTAACATACATTCCACTTCTTATAAGCATTTCCTGCATCATAACAGCATATTTTTCGGGTACAACGTTGTCAATAATGTTAGATACTGGAGATAATGCACTGGGTATAATTGCCATTTTTCCACCTTATTTAATATTTTATTTCCTATATAAATAATAGGCTGGTTCAAAGTGTTACATGTATACTTTCATTTTGATATAAGAAGCGGTATAAAAGTATTAATTTGAAATGCCTTATCATATCTTTAACAGTAGTTTATCAACGCTATACAATATAATATTTCCTATTTTTATACTTCTATAATCAACATAAAACTTTTATCTTTAGTTTAAATGGATACCTATGTAAAATAGATTTAATCACATTATATTTCACTATTATCTATACAATTAAAACGTAAATTATTTATTAAAGAGTTATAAATGGATAAATATTATATTTTTAGGATCACAATGATTATATTCATGTATATTGGAATTGTTTTTCGTTTTATTGGATTAAGAGAATTAAATTTATGGGGGTAATAATTTATTTCTGTTATTGTGAGTTAAGTCACCAAAGGGGTACTGGATTGTTTTTGATATATTGGGACTTAGTTCATTAAACATTAAAAGGTTAAAAATCAGTTAAATACATTTTTTAGTTATAGTGTGGTTATGATTATATAAAAATTTATATCTAGTTATAACTCTTATTTTGCCAGTATTATCTTTAATAAGCTCAGTATTTTATTCCAATAATATTAAATTTTATAAATAAAGTATTACATAGGAAATTCTAAAGTGGAGGTTGATAGTATGGCTCAATTTAAACCATTTGAAATGGATGGAATTCCTGTGGAATCAGAATATATGAACTGGGAAGAAGTAATTCAGGAACCGTATGACAAAATGGACGTAGATCCTTATACTCGTACTAGAGTTATTTTAATGAATGGAATCGAGACTAATTCTGTATTAACATCTCATGCCGTGGAAAGAATGGCCGATAATCCTGAAATTAAGAAGCAAATGGCTGAAATACGTCGTGCAGACTCTCAACAGCAGCAGACTGTAGACTGGCTTAATCCTCCTGATCAAACCATATTGGAAACTACCCTCGGTTATGAACAAGTTGCTGTAGATCTTACAGCAAACCTGGCTCAACACGAACCAGATTCCTATGTGAAAAGTACACTGGATTTTGCACTGCTTGAAGATTTTGACCATCTTTATAGATATGGATGTTTAATGCAGATACTGAATAGTGAAGACCCTGAACAGATAACTAAAGGAAAAACTGACATTAAACCTGGAAGACCTACCAGTATGGAGCACAGACATCCTGATGATTCCATGAGAAATCATTATGACAAGGATGAGGCCGAACTCAAGACAAAAATGAATTATATCACTATTACTTCCGGTGAACAGCAAACTGAACTATTCTACAAATCCCATGGAAACATGTGCAGTGATGATCTGGCACGTAGACTGTATTCCGAAATTGCAGAAATTGAAGAACAGCATGTAACTCAATATGGGCTATTGGGTGATCCAAATGAGACTATGCTCGAAAAAGTAGCAATGATACAACTTAACGAAGCGTATAACTATTGTTCAGCCGCTTTAACAGAGCCAAACCGAAGGATAAGAAGGTTATGGGAACACTTTGCGCAGATGGAAATCACCCACTTCAACATGTGTGCAGATTTAATTAAAAAACATGAAGGCAGAAACATTGAAGATATCATGCAGGCTGATTCGATTAGGCCTATGATAACTTTTGAACCCAATAAAAAGTACGTAGATAAAGTCTTAGAAGAGCAGATTGATCTCATGCCTTATAATATGGAATTTGTGCATCTTGCAGATTTACCTGATAACTGGCCGTCATTCCAGTATGAAAAAAAGGTCAACTCAGACCGCATCCCTTCAGAAGAAGTTGTAAAAGGTCTTGATGGCGGATTAGCAGAAAAAGAGAATGTAGAAATATACCAGAACTTCAGAAGACAGATGAATGAGAGAATTCAAAGTTCTAACGCTAAATAAATGGTATCAATTTAAAACTTAATTTCTTTTTTATTTAAATGAGTTCTTAACTTAATCATGCAAAAACTCAATGATAAGGTTCTAATATAATTTAAAATAAACTGAATCTTGATTTTAATATAGATCTTTTTTATTTAATGGCCAGTACACTAACTATTTTTCTAAATAAAATTCCTTCAGAATTTTAAGTCCTGATGAATTTAATTATCAAAATAAATGTCCGCTTTGACTTATTATAAATAAATGAGCTTAAGTACATTGAAATAATCAGATTAATAGATTACAGCTATTTTCAGCGGTTTAGTCTATATTTAAATATAAAGTAGGGAATAATTTAGGTATATTATAAATTAATTTAATAGTGGGGATTTATATTGAATAAAACATTAAAAAGAGGACAACTGAAAAAAGAATTATCTATATTTTTAATCATTACCTTTGTAGCGACTTATATTCTTCAATTTTTTATTTATAGTATCGCTGGTTACATACCATCTCCACCTTCTCAAATATGGGTCGCCACGCTGGTATTGAGCATGTTTATACCTGCCACTGCGGCCATAATCTGTATTATTTACTTCAAATCTAGTGCCCTTACCAGGGAATCAAAAATTGTATTTACATTCTTCTTACTTTATGTTGTTTTATTTTCCTTTGAGAACTATTATCAGCCAGTAATGGGGAGTGTAATGGATCAGCCTGTTCTTTCAACCATTGTTGCAGTTTTAGGGATGTTAGCTGTAATACTGTTGAACTTGAAAAAGAAGTGGAGAAACGGCCTGAAAGCTTCAAAATTATCCTTTGGCAGGAACCGTAAATATTACCTCATTTTGCCATTAACTGTTCTTTTAATACTTATTTTTCAGGGTATTATAGTTTATTTCAGTGGTTTAGGCGTTCCTGCTGCGGAATTTAACATTTACACATTCTTCGTAACATTGATACCTTATTTAATTTTTTCTTTCTTTACAATATGGGCATGGTATTTTGGAGAAGAATTTGGGTGGAGAGTATACCTCCAGGACAGATTATTTCCTCTTTTAGGCAGTTATAAGGGTGTTCTGGTACTGGGTATCATATGGGGTGCATGGCATTATCCAATGAATGCAATGGGCTATAATTTTCCAGGACAGCCCATTCTAGGTAATGTTTTAATGACAATTTTCACCATTGTAATGGGTATTATTTTAAGTTATGCAGTTTTAAAAACTGGAAGTGTCTGGGCAGCAATAATAATACATCTATTTAATAATAAAGCAGGTAATATCGTGGCAGCATATCTTGCTTATTCCAGTAATGGTTTAATGGGTAATATTATGGGCAGTGTACTTCTGGGAATATTTGCACTGATTCTTTTGAGATCTAAAGTCTGGAAAAGAGTTGAAAAGGTCCCCAAAATTCAATGAATATACAATAGTTAGATGTAAATTATGGAAAATAATATGGTTCTTAGGTATGAAACGCCTTTAATAGAGGGAATTATAGAAAGGAGAAAAAGTCAGTTTACAATTGACGTTTTTATTGATAATGAAGTGGTGACATGTCATTGCCGACAACTGGAAGGATTGGAAATATTGATCTATCAGGAATACCTTGTTTACTATCTAAAGTAATGATCCAAAGCGTAAAACGCCTTATGCTGTGGAAGCAGTTTCACTGGATCTACCTGAATCGAATGAAAAATCATGGATTGGGATTAATCAGAATGCTGCCAATCGATATGTGGAAAATGCTCGGGGTAAAGGTTTATTCCAGGACATGGTTAGTGGATATGGGGCAGTGCTTCGTGAACAGGTGCTGAGAATTTCTAAACTTGATTTTCTTTTTGGAAATACTTATATTGAAGTAAAAACTCCATTATTAAGTATGAAGCTACCTTATCTGAACATATTAAGACGAAAAAGGTTGGAAAGTTTAACTCTACAGAACGTTTTATTAAGCATATCAACGAGCTTGCAGGCATTCTTGTAAGTAATCAAGTAATTCTCTTAGTCTGTTTTATTTATGATAATCATGGATTTAATGTTGAAGTCAGGAGTACGGGCAGTGATTTTGTGGAAAGTGAAGTGCAGAAATGTATTTCAAATGGAATTGAAATCTGGCAGGTAAATTTCAGCATTTCAAAAGATGGGGGTAAGATTAATTTAAGTATTTGGTAACATATAACTTTATGAAGAAAGATTAGGATAGTTATTGTGTATTTTATAAATGGCCTATGGAAAAAGATAGCATAATATATATCTTTATAAAAAAAAATGATTAGTTTCCTATTTTAAGTAATGACTCGATATTTTTAATATGGTTAAAATTTAAAATAACAGTACTTATATTGTGAGATATAATAATATGTAGATGGAAAATACTTGATAGAGATTTTCTTAAGCAATTATAAATGAGTAAAAATTAAATTAATTTTGATCGGTGATAATATGGCAGAAATAAAACAATTAATAGTTGGTATAACCCGAGAGGGCGATATAATCGTTAAAAGTGGAAGAGGCAAAATGTATTCTGTTAAAAAAATTCCAGGTTTAAAATTCACTTGTGAGGATTTATTCCAGGATGTAGAAAAAGAGTTATACGCCACTATTGATACAGACGTTCAACCTTGGGAATGTATCGCTATAGAATAATTAGAGCGAATAATCATATAAAATAAAATTATATTTTAATATTATTTTTTTTAATATCTGGTTTAAAGAATATCATATACCTCATTTATTTTTAGATTTTAAAGATTAAATTCAATTAAATTTAACTAGTTTTAGCCAAAAAGTCATTATATTAAATTAAAGATTCCCATTTGCAGTGCTCGAACACAAAATAGGCAAAAATTTTATTCTCTTTTAAGAGTTCTTTTGTTCACATTATTAATATCAGCAGTTCTACATAAACATTTATATTCTTGATAGTGTTAGTAATACATAAACTTCCCAATAACTAATTAATTGGGTTGTTATTATTAACTTAATTAAATTTCAAGGTTTATACTCAAGTTTAGGATTATATATGCTATATTACATGAAAAAATGCATTTGGATATCTATTTGAGTCATATAATTTAAATTCAAGGGCAGTAATTTTAAATAATTATTTTAATAATTATTAAAGTTAATTATGGAGGTAATGACTTGGAAATGAATTTCACGTCTACAATATGTCCTTATTGCGGGTGTGGATGTGGTTTAAACCTTGTTACTGTGGATGGTAAAATAAAGGGCGTTGAACCCTGGAAAAGAAGTCCTGTAAATGAGGGAAACTCTGTCCTAAGGGGAATTATTCCTATGAATTCATCAACCACGATGATAGGCTTAAATATCACTTAATTAAAGAAAATGATGGCTTTAAAAAGGCAACATGGGGCAAAGCTCTCAGTTTAATTGCTTCTAAACTTAAAAAGATTAAAAAAGAAGATCCGGATGCTCTTGGATTTTTAGGATCTGCCAGATGCACCAATGAAGATAATTATATTTTTCAAAAGTTTGCCCGGACGGTAATAGGCACAAATAACGTTGATAACTGTGCAAATCTATGCCACGGCCCTTCAATTATGGGGTTAAACCTTACTTTTGGTTCCGGAGCTATGACAAATTCTATTGATGATCTGGAAGAATCAGACTGCATTTTTATTATTGGATCAAACCCCCTTGAACAGCATCCCTTAATTGGAAGAAGGGTGTTAATGGCAAAAAGGAAAGGGGCAAAAATTATTGTGGTGGACCCAAGGTACACCAGCATTGCCCGGTTTGCAGACCTATTTTTACCTCTTAAACCCGGAACAGACGTGGCGCTGATAAATTTTCTGATGAATGTCATACTGGAAGAAGGCCTTGAAGATAATGAATTCATTAATAAAAGAACAAAGAATTTTGAAGAGCTTGAGAAGCATATAACAGAATTCAGTCCTTATAAAGTGGAAAAGATCACAGGTACACCCGAAAACCTCATAAAAGAAGCGGCAATAATGTACGGGCAGGCTGATAATGCTGTAATTCTTTACTGTCTGGGGATAACTGAACATGTAAATGGAACTGATAATGTCATTTCACTGTCAAACCTGGCCATGCTCACTGGAAATATTGGAAAGAGGGGATCGGGGTTAAACCCGTTGAGGGGTCAAAATAATGTTCAGGGCTCCTGCGACATGGGTGTTCTCCCTTATTTTTATCCCGGATATCAAAAAGTAATCATTGATGAAAACAGAAAGAAAATGGAAGACACATGGCAGTGCGGAGAATTAAATTATCTGCCAGGCATTCAACTTTCAGAAATGATGGAAGCTGCCTATGAAGGGACTATTAAAGGATTGTATTTGATGGGTGAAAATCCAATGGTAGCTGATCCTGATTTAAGACATAAAAGAATCACTGGAAAGATTAGAACTCCTTGTGGTTCAGGATATTTTTTTAACTGAAACTGCTGAACTTGCAGATTTTGTTTTACCTGCAGCCTGCTTTGCAGAAAAAAATGGTACATTTACCAACACGGAAAGAAGGGTAAGGCGCGTAAGAAAGGCAGCTAATTCTCCAGGTGAAGCCATGGAAGACTGGATGATAATCAGTAGGCGGGCACGTGAAATGGGTTCAGGTCTATTTAACTTTAAAGATTCGGGGGAAATTTTTAGTGAAATAAGAAAAGTGACACCGCAATATGGGGGTATGGACTTATCCCGAATTAATACGCCTGAAGGTTTACAGTGGCCATGCCCAACAGAGGATCATCCAGGCACAGCAATTTTACACCAGGACAGTTTTTCTACTCCCGATGGAAAAGGTGTATTTTATAAAATAAAACCCAATAATTCAATTGAAATACAAAATCTGGAATACCCTTTTATTTTAACCACTGGAAGAGTTGTTTTCCAATTTCAAACTGGTACCATGACCATGAGATCAGAAACTTTAACAAAACAATATCCAGAGAGCTATGTGGAGATAAATGATGGAGATGCCAATGTTTTAGGAGTTATGAACGGTGAAAAACTCAATATTTCTTCAAAGATAGGTGACATTGATATCAAAGCCAGGATAACTCCAGATATAACTCCAGGAGTTATATTTGTTCCTTTCCATTTTGCTGAAGGAGAAGAAGTGATAAACATTTTGACATGTGCTGAATTCATTGATCCTGTTTCAAAGATGCCTTCCCTTAAGTTATGCCCTGTAAAAATTAAAAAGTCGTGAACACTTAATAAGGTGAATTTTATGGTTCAAATAGGAGATAAATTTTATTCAAATGCTGTAAACCACATGATAGCGGAGAAAGGTGAATCTGGAGGGTCTTTAACTGCATTATACAAATTTTTACTTGAAGAATGCATTGTTGACGCTGTTCTTGCAGTTAAAAGCGGCGCTGATATTTATGATGCTGTCCCTGTTTTAATAGATAACCCTGAAGATGTAGTGGAATCTGCAGGTGCTCTTCACTGTGGGACCCTTAACCTGGCGGTCATACTTGAAAAATATTTGGGAGGAGCTTTTGATATTAAAATTGCAGTTACAACTAAACCATGCGATGCAATGGCAATCAACGAATTAATAAAGAGGGGTAGAATAGCCAGAAAAAATATTATCATGCTGGGAATTAACTGTGGGGGGGGGGGGGAATTTGCCCCTGGTTCCCACTATAAAAATGTTAGAAAACCATGAAATTGACCCTGATGCGGTTCTTAATGAAGAAGTAAGTAAAGGTAAATTTATAGTCGAAATTGAAGGGGGCCTAAGGGAAGAAATCAGTATAGATGAGCTGGAAGAAGAAGATAATGGCAGGAGAGAAAACTGCAGGAGGTGTGAATTCAACATACCTAGAACTGCAGATCTGGCATTTGGAAATTGGGGAGTAATTGGCAGCAGCAAAAAAAAAATAGTTTTATTGAAGTGCTAACTGTTACTGGTACCAGAATATTGGATGAAGCTTTAAATAAAGGCATATTAAACCTGGAGAAGGCACTAGCAGATGGTATTGAAGTAAGGGAAAAAATTGATAAGATAATGGTAAATCAAGCTAAAAAGTGGCAGGAGAAAATGTTCAGCCACGCGGAGGGCGAATTTTTAGCTGTTCTCTTTAAATATGAAGATGATCTTTCTAGGTGCATTAAATGTTTTGCATGTAAAGACTCATGCCCTATATGTTACTGCAGCGACTGCAGCTTAAAATCTGAAATTCCAGAATGGGTGAATAATACAGAAATCCCTCCTAAACCTTTATTTCACATGGAAAGACTTATGCACATGGTAGATTCATGTATAAACTGCGGGCAGTGTGAAGACGTATGCCCTGCAGATATTCCTTTATCTAAAATAAGTCATGAAATTAACGGTAATTTAAGAGAAATGTTTGATTATACTCCTGGAATAGATGATGCACTTCCGCCATTTTCGTACTTTTTAATAAAAAGAGACTAAGAGATTGAGGGTAAATATGAAAATAACCGAAAAGATAGATGATAACATATGTAAATTATTTTTAGATGGTAAATTACATGCATATCATTCCATTGAACTTGAAAAGTGCGTAAATAGGGTTATTCATAGTGGCTGCACCTGTTTACTGTTAAATTTCAAGGGTGTGGACTATATCAGTAGCTCCGGACTGAGGGTAGTACTTTCCTCTTTAAAACAGCTTAAAAAATCAGGTGGTAAAATGGTACTTTCCAACCTCCATCCATATGTAATGGAAGTTTTTGAAATATCGGGATTTAAGCAGATTTTTGAAATCTATGGAAGTGAAGAGGAAGCCTTAAAGTCATTTGAAGTTTAAATAACAATATGGACTTTAATTCAAAACATTTATATTTATAACCGTGATATATGGATATTGAATAGCTTAAATACGTGTTTAAGTTAATAATTTAAGCTTTGAGATGAAAAAAAGTTTGATTGGGCTTAGAAATTATAAAAAATGCATAATTAAAAAATTAAGAAAATGATAACAATAGAACTCTTATTGGATTTAGCAGAAAAGATATGTGTAATTTTAGTAATTGCATATCTGATAACCAGAACTAAAATTTTTCATGAAGTCCTGGACAGGAAATTTACCATTAAAAACATGGTATTTATCATTCTTGTTTTTGGTGCGCTGTCTATTTTCGGAACATATTCTGGAATAACTATTAATGGGGCAATGGGAAACGTTAGAGACCTAGGACCTATGATAGCGGGGCTTGTTGGAGGCCCTGTGGCGGGTCTTGGTGCAGGACTTATTGGGGGTCTTTACAGATATTTCTTCTTAGGGGGAATCACTACATTTCCCTGTTCTTTATCTACAGTACTTGCAGGGCTTTTTGCAGGTATTATATACATCCTGAACAAGCGTAAATTCATTGGAATTATGGGTGCCGTATTGTTTGCAGCTTCCATGGAAGCATTTCACATGATTCTTGTTTTTTTACTTGCAAAACCATATCCTGAAGCATTTGTAATTGCACAGGAATTAAGCATACCTATGATAGTTTCTAATGCCATGGGAATGCTCATATTTGCATATTTCATCACTAATCTCACCCGGGAAAGAAAAACAACTAAAGAAAGAGATGAATACTTTGATGAACTTCAAAGAAAGAAATATGAACTTGAAATAGCCCATGAAATCCAGGAAAGCTTTTTACCTCAGGAAATGCCGAATTTAGATGGTTATGACATATTTGCACTTAATTTACCTGCAAAGGAAGTGGGTGGTGATTTCTATGATTTTATTCCAATTTCCAAGGATAAAATAGGAGTTACAATTGCAGATGTTTCTGGTAAAAGCGTTCCAGCAGCACTTTTCATGGCCGTTTCCAGAACAATTTTAAGGGCAAAGGCCATGGGAAACAGCAATGCTGCAGAAGTCATTGAAGACGCTAATAAACTCATAGCTGAAGATTCTGATACAGGAATGTTTGTTACCCTCTTTTATGCCATACTTGACCTTAAAAATAAAACTATGGAATATGTAAATGCGGGACACAACAATCCTGTGCTTTTTATAAGAAAAACAGGGACAATGGAATGTTTAAATGCTAAAGGGATAGCTTTAGGTGCTATAGACACGATAGAACTGGAAGAAAAACAAATAGATCTGGAAAGCGGCGACTTAATTGTCTTTTATACCGATGGAGTTACTGAGGCGATAAACGATAAAGAAGAATTTTTTGGCAAAAAAAGGCTTTATAAGCTAATTAAATCACATTCTGACTTAAATGCAGAAGGTATAGTTAATAAAATAAAGGAAGAGGTAATATCCTTCAGCCAGAGTCAATCTCAATTCGATGACATCACCCTAATGGTTATAAAGGTGAATTAAGTGATTCAATGTACTGCCCTTGAGATAAGTGCTAAACTGGAAAAAATTCCCATTTTATCAAAATTCATAGCTAATTCTATGATTAAATTTGGGTTAGGGGACTATGGACAATTTCAGGTTCAACTGGCAGTTGAAGAAGCTGTGGCAAATATAATAAAACACGGAAGTCTTGAAGTAAATGATAAAATCAGTATTAAATGTCAAAAAATTGATAATGAAATTCATATTATAATTGAGGACCCGGGCAAGCCGTTTAATCAAAAAGATGTTTGCGAACCTGACTTAAAAATTTCACCTTTAAAACAGGACCCTGGTGGTTTAGGAATTTATTTCATTAAAAAATACGTGGATAAAATTAATTATACTTATAAAGATGGAAGGAATATATTAACTCTAATAAAATATGCTTAAACTACTTTTTATTAAATTGCAGGTACAACCAGACAAGAGGTTATAGGATCTGCTGCAGTGGGTGTTGAGCTAGGTGGAGGTCCCTCATTAGTTCTGGTTAGAAATCGACTTATCAAATTTTAGATGACCTTGAAATTAATGATAATTTATCTTTTACTTTTTTATTCAATTTTTCTTGTTTTTGGTTTAAAGTTTAAATAAAGATATGAAAATATTCAAAACAAAAAAAAAACCAGTTATTGCTTTAAATGCGAAAAAACAATTTAAAAACCGAAAATTAATTAATTCATTGGTTGTCTGATGTTTGTATTCTTACATATTTATTCCATCTCATATTGAACATATCTGCCATAGAAGACGCTACTGCTGGGCTAGGGATCCATAAAGCAACTACTTTGTTAAGATCTAAAATATCTTCATGTATTTTGGGGAATATAATCAACAATTCTTTTTCATCGACTATTACGTATTTGATAGGTGGTTTTTCTGAAATTATCATGTCTGGTTGGACTTCATTGAATGCCTTGACGAGATCAATTTTACCTTCACTGGTCTTTACAACATTACATGCAATAATTCGAAAGCTAATACGATTTCTTTTGGCTTTGGGAATGATAGATTTTAGGGATTCGACCTCTTCTGGAAAGTATATGTCACCGAGCATCATGACACTTTTCCTGGCTTTTGATACCATATCTAATGATTTAGCAGTAATGTGATCCTTGCCATGGATCAACCATACTTTAGGTATTTCCTTTTTAATCTGCGGGTCATACATCATCGACATTTCGCTAAGTAGTGTATCGATTTCCGTAAAAAGAGTGGATCTGTGTTCATCAATTATGTTCCGCGGGTCTCGGGCAGTAAATAGCATAGGCCGCCCATGCTCTACATTTACCCATCCCTCATCTTCTAACTTATTTAAAACATCATAAATCTTTGTCCGGGGTATACTTGCCTCTTTGGCAATGCTTGTAGCGTCAATGGGGCCGAAATTTGTTATAACGATGTAAGTCTTCGCGCCGTAATTTGTTAAACCAAGCTTCTGCAAAGATGATAACATCTTCTCATCAAACATCATACTTGTCACCTGTTCACCTGTTAAAGTTACATTATAGTTATATGGGTTACATTTATTATTGTTGTATATAAATAAGGGGGAATAAAAATGGAAACACAAATATCTATTAGAGACAAGGGAATAGGTGGCGTTAAAGGCGAAAAAGTAAATAAAACGGCAATTTTGCTGATTGCTACTCTAGCTTCATTTTTAACTCCATTTATGGGTACATCATTAAATGTTGCACTCCCAACAATTTCAAGCGAATTAACTGTCAATGCAATTCTTTTAAGCTGGATTACAACCGCATTTTTTTTAACATCAGCAATGTTTGCAGTTCCTTTTGGTAAAATTGCTGATATTTATGGAATGAAAAAGATTTTTACTTATGGTATTGTAATTCTCACTGTAGCTTCTTTTCTGGCAGCTGTAGCTACTTCAGCTGAATTTCTTATTATAACCCGAGTCGTTCAGGGTATAGGAAGTGCAATGATATTTGTAACAGGACTTGCTATTATAACATCAATATTTCCTTCTAAAGAAAGAGGTAAAGCGATAGGAATAAATATCACTGCAGTTTATGTGGGACTTGTCATGGGACCTGTCTTAGGAGGTTTTTTAACGCAGTACTTAGGATGGAGAAGTATATTTTGTTTCGTTGTGCCTCTTGGATTACTTGTAATAGCACTTGTACTTTGGAAAATGAACGGAAAAGAATGGGCGGCATGTAAAGGTGAAAAACTAGACTATTGGGGATCTTTACTGTATATTCTAATGCTTGCACTGATTTTAATAGGATTCTCGAATATTACTGGAACACTTGGAATGACTATGGTCATTTTAGGTATTGTAGGGTTTATAGGTTTTGTTATATGGGAATTAAAGGTTGAAAATCCAGTTTTAGAGATAAAATTATTTTTAAACAATAGAATGTTCGCATTCTCTAATCTAGCAACACTTATAAGTTATATGGGTTTATTTGCAGTAGGTTTTCTGCTGAGTTTATACTTACAGTTTATAAAAGGATTTGATCCCAATGTAACTGGACTAATTCTTGTGGTTCAAACAGCTTTCATGGTAATTATATCTCCATTTGCAGGTAGACTTTCAGATAAGTTCGATTCTGGAAAATTAGCTTCGTTAGGAATGGGAATAATAACTATTGGCTTATTAATTTTTGCAATTATAACTGCAGAAACCAGTGTATACGTTATAATATTAGGTTTAGCTATTTTAGGAATTGGAGTCGGAATATTTTCAGCTCCCAACACACATACTATCATGGGATCCGTAGAACGGAAATATTTTGGTTTAGCTTCTGCAACCGTAAGTACAATGAGACTTTTAGGCCAAACTTTCGGTATGGGGCTGATTTTAGCAATATTTGCTGTTTATGTGGGGGCAGTTCAATTTAATTCACAAAATTATCCGGAGCTCTTAACAAGTATTCAGGTAGCTTTCTCTATCTCAGTAATATTAAGCATAATAGCAGTTTTTGCATCCCTAGCTAGAAACCGAAAATGAGTGAAATTTACTCCAATGCTGTGAAATAATGGAATTTAAACAATTAATACAAAAAAGATATTCTAAATTGTATAGAAGTATCGGAGAGTGATTAAATGAAAATTAAATACACGACCATGATAGTTAAGGATATTGATGAGTCAATTAAATTCTACAAAGAAGTTATGGGATTTGAAATAGACAGCCAGTACGATCTCGGACCTGCAGGAACAATTACACTGCTTAAAGGTGAAGGAGAAACCATGGTAGAACTCATTAAAAATCCTGCAGATGAACCTGGACTGTTTTCAATAGGTATGGATGTTGAAGACATAAACGCCACGGTAAAAGAACTCAAATCAAAAGGCGCCAGGATCACAATGGAACCCATGCCGATAACAGTTGGATCCCTTGCATTCCTGGAAGATCCAAATGGAGTTCGAATAGCGTTAATTCAACACAATTAATCCTTTTTTTTAAAATTTTGTAATTTTCAGTTAAATTAATTGACGTAAAATGTGGGACATATTTTCTAGTTTTTTGGTAAAATTAGGAAAATCGTAATTTTCTACTCTTTTAAAGGTTGAGAAAAACTGTCAAAAATCTACGATTTTTGACGCCGTAGAAAATTACATTTTCTCGGCCCCGAACATTTCATGTTCGTGGGCGACAAACACGTGGTGTTTGTCAGCTACGTTTTTCCTGAACATTCGAAAAATTGTAAATTTTTGACAGTTTTTGAGGGCTCCCAAAAAAATCAAAGATTTTTTTGAGGATTTTAATAGTCTTCGAGGGCCCCAAATTTTTAAAAAAAAATTTGGAGGTTGAGAAAAATCTAAAAGATTTTTTGAACCCCAAATTTTTAAAAAAAAATTTGGAGGCTTTTATAAAATTAAAAAAAACAGATTGAATATTTGCCGCAGTTAAAAGCTGATTTGATATCCATCCCTTTAATTAGTACGAATATATAAGATAGTATTACATTTATATGAAATAAGTTCTATATCTATTAAACAGCAGATAAATGTTGATACTAAATAATATGTTGATATTATGGAATATTACGAAAATGAAGAATTCTGGTTTTTACTTTTTAAATTAAGATTACTTGCAAATAAGGATAAACGTCTTAAACCAAAAAGAGCCGATGGATTTAGAAGATCATTTGAAGATATAAATAGAATTAAAGAAGATGCACGTAAGTTCAGGGATAATGATAAATATCTGGAAATAATTATAATGGCAGATGAACTTGAAGAAGCGTTAAAAGCAGAAATAAAGCAAAAAAATTATCAAATAGACGACTTTAAGGATTGAATAAATTAGGCGAGTCCTAATGGGAATTAGGACCTGTAAGTCCAATAAGAAACTGTTAAATTCACAATTTTAGCCGCACGGCACTTATATTTTTAAATCATTGGATCAAAAGCCATTAAAAAATACTTTTTTAAATCTTCAAAATTAAAATGCATATTTAAGCAAACTTGCCGTTATGTTGGTTAAGGAGAAACAAGAGCAATTTTTAAAGGCTAAAAAAGCAATAATCAGTTTTAAAAACTCAACTAATTTTGGTCATATAGTTTATATGAAAAAATAAAGGTTAAAAGAGGTTATTTTCTCTTTTTTTTGCTTTTAGAAGTATCTGTATCGCTTGCAGTGTTTTGTGTAGCGTTTACCACAGTCATATTTGTATAAGCTGGTTGTCCTGTTACTGGAATAACAGCACTAATTGACCCGTATCCATTGCTTATGCTTGTAGTGGCAGTATTTTCTCCAACCGCCTGATTTTGACTGTTATATGATGTTAATTTAACTGTTACTTGAGAATAATCGGTGTTACTCGTGCTTTTTAGATTTCCAGTGACCAGCCAACTGGTTTTTTCTGCATTATTCCACTGCCCATTAAGATTCCCGTCTATTAATATGTCAGTTTGTGGATTTACATTGTTAGAACTTGTACATCCAGATGTACCCAAAATAATAACTAAAATAAAACAAATGCTCAGTAAATATAGATATTTTGCCTCCATTGAATCATCCCCCTATATTGTTTAATTAAACAATATATTAAACAGGGTAATATACTTATTTGAAGAAGTCTGTGTTTAAATTGAGTACTGGTTCATAAAACTAGACGAGTTTTAACTATGAAGTTGTTGTATTTTTTTATAATAGAGTTTTTTAAGGTATAGTAACTAAACTATTCCGTGTTTTATGCTGTATTTTATCTAAAAAATGGAATTTACAATTATTTTTTTAAAATATGAAACACCTGTGACGTTCTGGAAATGGCTGTTAAAACATGCAGAATTCATTTTTGAGGTTATAAAGTTTAGAAATAGAAAGATGCATGGAAACTAATAGAAAATGGAATATTTCAATATAACAATTCGCTCATGTCTATGATCCTGTGCATGAGTTATACTTTATGTTAAATTGTAGTTTTAATTGATTATAGTGGATTTATCTTAAAAAATACAATTTACTTAACCAGACACACGAGTGAAGCGATATTATCTACACAACATTCGGGCATGAGCGAAACAATTTAAACATTGGATGGGGTTATATTAATAATATTAATATGATATTTGAAAATATTGAATTTAATATTGATATTTTCAATATATTTATATAGTATAACTTAAGAATATTAAATTGCATTAGCATAATCTTGATTATTTGAAGTTATGAATAAATATTTTCAAGGGGGGTATCATGAAGGCAAAAAAATTAAAAATATACATTAAAACATCCAAGTTCTCAGTTCCAATCCCTGCATTACGATTTTCGACGCTTAGATGGATTTCTAAACTTATAATCAAATACAGCCCTTCTAAAATGAGAACGGGGTGGCTGCCTCAATCTGCTGAATATGAAAATATTGAATCAATTTTAAAGAACATAACCTGTAAAGATGTCGACCAACTTATCGACCAGTTGAAACAGGAAGAACCGTTTGAAATGGTGGATATTGAAACCTACGATGAAGATGAAGGAAAGACAGTCGTTAAAATTTACACAGTGGGGTGAAATGGTTTATGAAGCGTGAAGTACCTGGAAACTGTCCAATATGTGGCGGTGAAACTAAAGTCACAGAGATACACTGCAGGAAGTGTGAAACAACCATCAAAGGTGAATTTGATCTATGCAAGTTCTGCAGATTAACTGAACAACAGAAATACTTCGTTGAAGTGTTTATTAAAAATAGAGGTAATATTAAGGAAATTGAAAAGGAATTAGGGATATCTTATCCTACTGTAAGAAATAAACTGGATGAAGTGATTTTTGCTTTGGGACACAAGGTTGAAAAACCTGCTGTTAATCAAAAAGAGATTTTAGAGAAGCTCAGCAGGGGAGAAATTAGTAAAGAAGAGGCTTTGAAGTTACTCAATGGGTAATGTTATTTTAAAAATATGGAGAAGATTCAATGATGTCTAAAAACATATCAGAAGAAAGGATAAAAATTTTGGAAATGGTTGAAGATGGAAATATCGATGCATCTGAGGCAATGGAGCTGCTCAGCGCATTGGAAAGAAATTCAGAAGAAGAAATTGTACCTAAAAAGGATGTTAAATGGTTAAAAGTTAGGGTAAGTACCATGGAAAATGAGTCAAAGGTAAATGTGAACATACCTCTGGCCCTGGTTGATGTGGGATTAAAACTTGCAAAAACATATGACCCTAAATTAAAGGAATCAGGCCTCGATAAAATTGACATTGAAGAAATTATGGAGGCTGTTAAAAATGGGGCAGAAGGGAAAATTGTCGACGTGGAAGATGAAGAAAATCAAACCAGAGTTAAGGTGTACGTGGAGTAGAAATTGGGCCGATTAAAAATCATCAGGGTGCTGCCTACAGACAAAATAGAGCTTGAAATAGTTAAAGGGGATTATTTTCATCATTAAATTTCAAGGGCCTTAATACCTGTGAGTAATGGGATTCAAGGCATATCTGTGGAAAATGCACCCCGTATATATTTGGTGATATTTCAGCTCCAGATTATGGTTGTATAACAAACAGAATGAATGACTATTTAAGATTGTTATCTTTTAAAAATTTTAGATGGTTAATTTAGATAGCTTTTTTTTGAATTATTTTGATAAAACTGGTAATAGATGGAATTAAGCTGTACTTTCTTTTGGTGGTCTTGATCTTTTAATAAAGACTCCTATAACTCCGCCAACGGCACATATAACTCCGTAAAAAATGCTGGCTATTACTGCAACTGGAACTCCCCCTGCAATAAACATAATAAGCAGATCCCTATTTGTTCCAACAGGATAAATAAAACTATTCGTAACTGTTCCAATTAAAACAAAAATAAGGCCCCCTATAAATCCTGCAACTGCCCCATTAATTGCAGCATTTTTAGTATTGCTACTTGTTAAATGGCCTATGATTGAAATGTGCTCAATTTCAATGTCTGTTAAATAACCTACCATTAGTCCTGCTATTAAAAACCCTATAATTCCCGCCATTAATCCACCAATAACATTCCTTGCCAGGACTAAACTTAAAATTAGCGCTATAATACTCCCTAAAATTACAGATTTCCAATCATCCACTCAAACCACCTCTTATACCTATTCCTATTTGTTAATAAATTAATATAAATGTTTATATATTAATTTTAGCTTCTATGTATCTTAAATGAATTTCTTTAGGCTGATTGATTGGTTTAGACGTGATATAATATCATTAATATATTTAAATTGATTTAATTAAAAAATTAGCTCATATTATAAATTTTAGAGTTAAATCGAGAATTTTAATCATTTAAAGTGGTTATAGCATGTTAAAGCTTAATCAGATACTGGTTTGAAAAAAATAAGATTTCGTTAATTTGGTTAATTTTAGTCACATAACTGATGTGTTTTGGAAATACAACTGTAATATTATTCATTTTCCCATGTATTAGACATAAATCTGCTTAAAATTTATGCAGACTAATTAAATTCTTAAACTCTTCATTAGTTAACCTTTATACTATTATTTAAAATATTAGTAAAAGCTATCATTAAATATTGGATAAATGTGGAGATTAACCCGGTATCAGCCCAATTTCAGTTAAAATTTTTTTAATGCAGGTGGATTTAATTGAATTATAAAGAACTAAAAAGAGATCTTTTAATAGTGGGAATTTTAGTATCATTTCTTACGCCATTTGTTAGAGCATCCATTAATCTGGCATTACCGGCTATAGCTTACGAATTTGATTTGTCTGCTGTATCTTTAACATTGATATCAACAGTTTATCTTCTTGTTAATGCTATACTTTATATTCCATTTGGTAGGGTTGGGGATATATACGGGCGAAAACGTATCTTTCAATATGGATTAATTATTTTCACAATAAGCTCATTTATATCAGCTTTTTCCACTTCTGGAGAAATATTCCTTTTTACCCGGATTTTTCAAGCTGTAGGTAACGCAATGGTATTCGCTAATTTAAATGCCATGGTATCATCAGCATTTCCTACAAACGAAAGAGGTAGGGCATTTGGACTAACATCAATGGGTGTTTTCGTAGGATTAATATTTGGGCCAATACTTGGAGGGGCTATCACTGAAATTGTAGGATGGAGAACATTATTCTATTTAGATACTGTAATAGGAATAATAGCAATTTTTGCCATCACCCGGTTTAAACATGATTGGGTAGATGCAGAAGGAGAGAAATTAGATATTTTAGGATCATTCCTGCTGGGTATATCTCTTATATTCATAATTTATGGTTTTTCAGATTCCACCAACAGTTACAGCCTATTTCTTATAGTTACCGGAATAATAGGACTTTTAGCATTTTATCTAGTCGAAAAAAGAGTTGCATTTCCTTTGATTAATTTAGGTTTATTTAAAAGTAAAAGTTTTACCTTTGGAAATATCACTGCATTTATAAATTACGGCGCATTTGTATCGGTAGGGTTTATTTTAACCCTCTATTTACAATATTTAAAAGGTTATAGCCCTCTTACAGCAGGCTTAATAGTTTCTATTCAGTCAATTATAATGGTCATTGTATCTCCATATGCTGGAAGATTATCGGATAAAATAGATCCTAGAAATGTATCCGCTGCGGGGATGGTGTTAACAACCGTTGGTGTAGTTCTTATGGCATTAATTAACTATGATAATGCCACATATTTGGGAGGCTTATCTCTCATTATTTTTGGAGCGGGTATCGGTTTATTCTATTCTTCAAATACCAAGGTGGTTATGAGTGCAGTGGATAATAAATATTTTGGAATAGCTTCAGCAACATTAAGTAATGTGAGATCTATGGGACAGATATTTGGAATGGGCATAGTAACGTTAATTATTTCTGCTATTTTGGGAAATGCGCAAATTATGCCTTCCAATTATCCAGAACTTTTTATAAGCATAAAAATTGCATTTGTTGCCATCGCTGCTTTAAGCGCAGTTGGAATTTTCACATCAGTATTGGAAGATTAAAAAAAATAATTTATTGCTACATGGAATTTGCTAAACTCGGATTATTTTAACCTTACGGTTGTTATACTATGTTATAATGGATTTTTTCCAATTTATGATACATATATCTGCCATAAACCTAATTTATTCTATAAAATTAATTTTTTTAGAAGATCCCATTATAATTTGTTCTGCAGTAAGTTGAAGGTAATTCTTCAATTCGTTATTTATCTCTTTCAATAGTTATTTCCATTCCTATGTCCTGAAATCTATTAATATCTGCCTTTTCTAGTCTACTCAAAAAATCCCTTTGGTGTTTCTCCTTCTAAGAAAGGTTCAATGAAAGCAATTAAAAGGTCGGTCTGAGTAATCACGGCAGTATGTGATGTTGCCGGCATAATAGCAAGACGTGAATTCGGCAAGGGCTTGTCCATATCCCCCATAACACCTCCACCAAGCAACCGAAACAGGGATACTATATGTTCGAGTGTTGCTCCGTCTGCATCACCATTAATAATAAGCACAGGGGTTTTCAATTTTTTAACATCTTCTTCCAGTGCCATAGGTTCCTTTTCGAGAGCTATCAGCTTTTCCACAAGTGCAGGAAACCCATCTGGATTAGGGGCAAGCTTACGATAGTCTTCAGCAAAAGGCATATTAAGAAACATCTCAACGGTCATTTGGGGAATGAATTTCCTGAACTCTGGCTGCCAGCCTTCAATATCATAGGCACCTGAGCAAAATATAAGTTTATTTACCTTTTCCGGATGGCGGATTGCAAGCTGCAGTCCGGTTATAGCACCCAGGGAATAACCGAATATATCAGCTTTTTTAAGGCCTACCTCGTCCATAAAAGCAGCTATATCGTCTGCCAGGTTCGGATAAGTGATGGGGCGGTCAATGTCATTTGTCCGACCATGGCCCTGGAATTCGAGCGCATAAGCCTTGTGGGCCCTGGCGAGCTTGGGAATTATTTCTCCCATCGATATTATGTTCATATAAGCGCCGTGCAGTACGATTAGTGGGCCGCCCTTGCCGGAGACTTCATAATACATTTTCATTCCGTTTACGTTGGCGTATTTACCTTCTCTTTCAATCAATTTGACCTCTCTCCTTTTATTTAAATATTTAAGCCTTAAATACAATTTCGAGACTATGTGGCCATATTTAAATCCCCTATAAATCAATAAAAAATATGATATAATATTAAATATAGAAAAAGTATTATATATAATTTAATTATATCATGGGTGTAAAAAATGAACCCTAAAATCAGGTTTAAAACATTTAATAATGAAGTCCATGATATTTTAACTGAAAATATTGGGAAAACAGAAATTAAAATCATAAAATACAACGAAGAGCACTTCAAAGAAGAAATATTCGGTGAGTGTCCCAAAATTAAAGAAAATGAAACAACATGGATTAAAATGAATTATCTTACAGAAGATAAATCTTTAAAAAAGCTTAGTAAATGCCTGAATTTAAATGAACATGTTCTAAAAAGAGTTTTAACATTGGATTATATACCTGATATTGAAGATTATAAAAATTATATTTATTTAACATTAATTGCGTTAAATGTCAAAAAGAAAACCAGAATAGAGCGAACACAGATTAGTATCATTTTAGGGAATAATTATGTAATTTCAATACATCCGGACAATGCTGAAATATTGAACCCAGTAATGAATAGATTAAATGTCCGTGAACATAGTATTAGGACTAAAGGGGCTGATTATTTAGCTTACACCCTTGTAGATACTATTCTGGATTCTCAAATAATTACATTGAAAGAACTTGAAGGTGATCTTTCAAAGGCAGCTGAAAATATAATGGATGAACCATCTAACGAAAATTTTAGATTAATTCATACATATAGGGCTGAACTTGATAAAATAAGGTATGATATCCTCCCACTTCAACAGATAATCAATAGTATGGAGCTAACTGAATCACCTTTAATAAATCAATCAACTAACACTTTTTTAAAGAATTTTCAAAGCCATGTAGCCCAAGTAGTTACTAGGATTGACACATTATCAGGTAGAATTACTGAGATACGCGATATATATAATTCGTCAATGAGCAGGAGGTTAGATGAAATTGTCAGGGTTTTAACTGTGGTAACAGTATTATTTGCCCCAGGAACTTTCATTGTAGGAATTTATGGTATGAATTTTCAGTTTATCCCTGAACTTGGACTGCCCCTTGCATACCCACTTGTTTTACTTATAAATTTTGTACTTATAATTAGCCTGCTCATATACTTCCGGAGGAGACACTGGATATAATTTTTAAACATTATAATTCCTTAATTCTATTTTAAGGTTAATTTAAGAACTAATTAGGTTAGATATATAAAAATAAGTCAATCACTGTATTACAGCAAAAAGCCCACTACATTAACGAACTACATTTAAAAAGAAAAGGGATTAAAACCTCCTAATTAGTATGCTAATTTTGTACCGAAATATTTATTATAATCATTGTTCGTTGCATTGGTTTCGTTTATAACCTGTTCAACACTTAGTACATTTGGGAATCCGCTGTTGTATCCATTTCTCCATCCATAATATTTGATTTTATAGGTTCCCCCAACTTTTAACTGGTTAAAAATATCCCGTGTATTGAATTTTTGGAACAGGAAGTTTTCATTATTAAAGAACCCTTCATTACTGGTTGTAACAAGCATTAATTCATTTGCATTGTCTATAACCATCCTACCATATTTATCGGCAATTATTCCGGGTTTAGTTTCCCATCCTTGAACTGTAATTATTTTTTCTTGTACAGATGGTACTTCATATGCACTCCACCAGTATACACAGCCGAGTGGGTAAACTGCTATGATTGATACAATAAAAGCTAAAACAAACGTTATAATTAGTGATCCTTTATGATTTGATCCCCTGTGATGCGGTTCTTTGTGAGGTGGTTTCTTATGATGCGGTTCCTTGTGATGTGATTTATTATGGGGTGATTCTTTATGGTGTGTTTCCTTATGGTGTGGTTCCTTGTGATGCGGTTCCATATCATTCAGTTTTTTCCATTTTACTACCGCCACAACTGTAGCGATAATTAACGGGATTACTATATACATGCCTACCTGTATCAGCAGTCCTTCTAACCAACTTGGTGCTACAAACATTTTTATTCTCCTGTTTCCTGATTAAATGATTTACGTTAGACATCGACAATTAAATTAGTCTATTGTTAAATGAGAATAAAAACATTACTTTTTATATTAAAAATGAAGATTTTTTTTAAGCTTAATTTCAGTAAACTCGCATTCTGCCACTCAAAATATGTCAAAATCTTAAAAAATCGAAGATTTTTTATGCAGAGAAAAATTCTACGAATTTTTCTCCAGCTTCGATTTGCAACCTAAAAATTTGTAGAATTTTATTTAAAAAGAAAAAGGGATTAAAACCTCCTAATTAGTATGCAAATTTCGTACCGAAATATTTATTATAATCATTGCTAGTTGTATTTGTTTCGTTTATAACCTGTTCAACACTTAGTATATTTGGGAATCCGCTGTTGTATCCATTTCTCCATCCATAATATTTGATTTTGTATGTTCCCCCAACTTTTAACTGGTTGAAGATATCCCTTGTATTGAATTTCTGGAACAGGAAGTTTTCATTATTAAAGAACCCTTCACCGTCCTTTGCAACAAGCATTAATTGATCTGCATTACTTATAACCATCCCGCTATAATCACCGGAGACCATTCCGGCCTTAGGTTCCCATCCTTGAACTGTAATTATTTTCTCCTGTACCGATGGTACTTCATATGCACTCCACCAGTATACACAGCCAAGTGGGTACATTACTATGGCTGATACCATAAAAGCTAAAGCAAACGTTATAGCTATTGATAACTTCTTTGATTCATTGTAATATGGTTCTTCATAATATGGTTCACCAGGATATGCCTTTTGATGTGGTTTATCCTTCAATTTTTTCCATTTTACTAGCCCTAAAATTACAGCGATAAGTAAAGGGATTCCTATGTATATACCTGCCTGTATTAATAGTCCTTCTAACCAATTTGGTGCTATAAACATTTTTATTCTCCTTGTTTTTTCTGATTAAATGATTCGCGTTAAACGTCGACAATTAAATTAGTCTTTGTCGAATAAGAATAAAAACATTACCTTTTATATTAAAATATGAAGGAGTTAAGCTTGATTTCGTTAAACCTAACTTGTTTCTAGTCGTATGGCCCTTATATTTAAGTGATAATAAGGTTCTCATTTTTGCATTGGATTATCCATTTGGGACCTAAACTATTTTTTATGGTAATTTTTAAAAAATGGTAAAAATTTTGTATTAGGTAACTAATTTTATATTCCTTAATTAATATAATAACCATTAGAATTAATTTCTGGTTGTGAGAGTTGATCTGGTGGTAATCTAATGGAGCAAATAGAAATGTTGAAACATGTAGATGCACAGGGGAGGATAGTACTCCCTAAAAAATGGAGAGATAAACATTTGAAAGATCCTTCTGTAGTGATGCTTGTAAAAGATGGTGAAATAGTTGTAAAAGCCAATGAACCTGAAGATATAAGCGATCTCATAGATTCAGTTGAACTGAATATAAAGTCTGATTTAGGAGATTGGGATGAGGTCAGGAAAGAGCTGTATGATATAGGTCAAAAGAAGAGAAGGATGTGAAAACTTGAAAATGGTGGACGCCAATGTTTTCATCCACGGCATACTAAAGCCGCGCAAAAACATCTCAAAAAGCAATAAAGAGCTGAAAAAAAGGGCAAATAATTTAGTTTTAAGGATAAATAAAGGAGAACCTGTTGGAATTTGTGTAATTCAGTTATCTGAAGTTATACGCATCTTCGAAAACCTTAAAGAACATGAAATCGCTTTTAGACTTCAAAAATTCTTCTTAAAAAGCCCAAGCATCAAAAAATTCCCTGTTTACGAAGAAGACTTTTTGCACGCGCATAGTCTCGTTGATAAATATAGAGACAATAAAATTAGCTTTAACGATGCATTAGCTTACAGCGTGATGAAAAGGGAAGGTATTGAAGAGATTTATTCTTTTAGTGCACATTTTGATATTTTTGATGATATTAAAAGGCTTGAAGGATGAAATTTCAATGTTTTACAGCCACATTGTTTTATTCGTTAAATTTGAATAATTCGCCGCCTGTCTGCTGAATTTTAGCAGCAGTTAAAGTGTGCAGATTTTTTGGTGTATTTAAGCTCATCAGTGTAATTAAGTAAACTAAAAATTCAAGTGAAATGAAATACACTTGTGTAGCCAGATAAACTTTAAATGGTAGTATACATAAATTCATTAGTGTAATCGAGTAAACTAAAAATTCAAGTAAAATACCTGATGTAACTAAATGGGGGATTATATGCCAATTTTACCATTAGGAATTCCTACAGATTTGGATAAATATTTTTACAACCGCGAAAAAGATATAATAACGATAAAATCCTTTTTAAATACACTTAACTATGGTGTAGCTAATCAAATGTTAGTTACAGGATATAGGGGCGTTGGTAAATCATTTTTATTGAAGAAACTGTTAGCAGAATTACCTGATAATATTCTCACGGCATATATAGACATGTCTAAAATATTCGGTATTCAAAAAGGCAAGATAACAGAAGAATTAATAATGAACAGCCTTTTAGAAGCAATGAATGAGTCACTGCGAGAAGATATGGATGATTTGACAAAATCATATGATATAGTTAAGGATCTTATAAGAAAACTCCAGCCCTCAAACACAAAGCGTTTGGGGCCCCAAAATTCTACGAATTTTGGACGGCAGAAAAAATTTGATTTTAAAGAAGCAGGGACAGCTATGGGAATAGCAATTCCTGATATTAAGGATAACTACGAAAAACTCAGTAAA
Source organism: Methanobacterium bryantii (assembly GCF_002287175.1). Taxonomy (NCBI): domain Archaea; kingdom Methanobacteriati; phylum Methanobacteriota; class Methanobacteria; order Methanobacteriales; family Methanobacteriaceae; genus Methanobacterium; species Methanobacterium bryantii. Next base: position 108,749 of record NZ_LMVM01000037.1, read on the forward strand.
TTTGTAATGGAATTCCCCCAAAGAGTTGTTGAGCTTTCAAATGGAGAAATAAGCGGTTTTGTAATAGTAATAGATGAATTCCAACTTATCGGCGAATTAGATTCTCCAGAAGCATTTTTCTGGTTGTTCAGGAGTTATACTCAGGAACAGGATAACGTGAGCTATATTTTTACAGGGTCAACATCTGCATCCAGTGATATTGTAGATAAAATAAATGGTATAAAAGGGGCTTTTGGGGGTAGAATGACCCAGTATACTGTTGACCCATTCACAAGGGAAGAATCTGAAGGTTATTTAAAAGAAAAAGTATCGGAGTTAAAATTTACTGAAAGTGGTTTAGAACGATTTTATAAATGCACAAGGGGATACCCTGCGTATATAAACAGCTTTTGTAATACAATGTCTGGAGATGTAGAATATGATGATGAACTGGTTATCCAGACATTCTATGAAAAAATTGAGCAGGTTGCCATTATGTGGACTGCAGTATGGGCCACACTTTCAGGTAAAGAAAAAGATATCATTACAACCCTTGTTGAAAATGGGCCGTTAAGCTGGAGTGATTTATTGGCCGGAGTAGACTTTTCCAATAAAACGCTTGCAAAATATGTGAATATAATAAAAAATAAGGGCATACTGTCCCATTCAGGTAAAAAATACATGATTGAGGACCACATGTTATTGGCCTGGTTGGGGTATAAGAAAGAGAGGGACGGTTTTTACCCGCCTTAATTCGTTAAACTCGACTATAACGAAGTTAGTATGTTAAATAATTTTTAATTTAGTAGTTAAGTTACTGTAGTTGGTTAATAAAAAATTTAAATAGTTGATAAATTTAGCTATTAGTCTCTATTTTTTAAACTAAATGGTATTAATAGTTAATTAGTCATTTTAAGGCTTTGGATAAACATATACATAAACGCTGTAATTTTCACCCTGTTCTGATAACTCTTTTTCAAATCCTATTGGATTTTTTATGTTATAACCTGGATCGTATACGAAACAATATAATTCTTCTATTTGGGGATGTTCTTTATAGGAATGTATGTCAATTTTTAGTTGTTCACTCATTTTTTTTGTAGAATTTTTCTTTGTATATGATGCTGCAGTGGTTGATTTAATTTCAATACCAATTGATTCATCTTTCATTATAAAGTCTATAAGAGAATTAGAACCTGCACTACTAGGAACAGATTCTTCATCATTTATATTATCAAAAAATAACCATAATAAACTATGCATCAAGTCTTGAACATCGTATTCATCGTCGATCTCTAGTGTTTCCCTGTCATCATGTCTTATTAATAATTGTTGTGATACCAAATGGAACTTTTTAAATAAATGTTCAAGTACATCTTTATTTGTAGATTGAATTTTTGTAGTAGAGTCAATTTCTGATTTATCTTTTTTCTTTGTAATACAATCTTTTAACAGTCTAATGTTATATTTTATTTCTCCATGTTTATTTATTTCAGTAGAAGATACATCATACTTCATATTTTTAGTAGCTAATGCGCTAAGAACGCCTCCTACGGCACTGGACATGAAATTACCTTTATCATATGGTGCTACTTCTTGTATTCTGTTTATTGATGTACAAAGGCCTAAAGAGTGGACTTCTTTAAGTATTTTGTTAAATTCTATTCGATGAAATTCATATGAATCATGATTTCCGTTAGTATAAGTCTCATTAACCTCTTGATATAATCCGTATATCCTATCCTTTAATTCATTTAACATATAATCACTCAAAATTGAAAATAATAATTTTATCAATGAATTTTAATCTTATTTTATATCTCAATCTGATTTGGTCCATTCTTCTGGCACTAACTTTTTTTCAGAATCCCATCTGTCAATTATACGTTCTTGGAAAAATTTATCTTCAAAATCAGCATGATCTGTGACAATTATCTGGAAATCTGGCCTAATTTCTTTGATGAATTTATATAAAAGTTTATAAATATCTAAAACATCTTCATGTTCTCTTTCTTTCTTTTCTTTACTCGCATTTTCGGGTATGAAATTGCTTTGTGATGGTTGATCTATATAAAGAAATCTGGGAACTGGTCTATTATTCTCTACAAACCATTTGTGAAGAGCTAAGTGTGTAAGTATATGGTAACCTCTATGTGTTGCACTACTACCTATTTTAGACATTGGACGTGGACCTTTTTCAAAATGAACTAATAATGTTAATTTTTTGTAGTCAAAAGATAATGGACATTCCGGATGTTGTAAGTTTAAGAATTTAGCCCAATTATTTATGCTTTTGTTTATCTCCTCTAAAATTTTTTGCATACGTTCATTGTATTTTTTAGGGTCTGTTTCTTCTTTCAGATGAGATATTCTATCATTTATTTCATCGATTTCGAGCTGGAGATCTACATCTTCTACTAAATCAGAAATACTATCGACGTAAAGATCAATCTGGCCTCTTAAATAAATCTTTTTTTCTGAATTTTCTTTAAGTCTTTTAAGCCTTAAGTTAGAATCTTGTATTTTTTTTCTAGACATTCTATTTTCTTTTAGTTTCAATTCAAGATTGTATTTTTTATTTTTAAGATCTTCTAAAACTTTTTGCATTTGTGGAGAATTTTCTTCAACATCTCTAATTTGAGATTCTAATTGTTTTGAAGATTTTTTTAATTGTTCTAATGATGGAATTTTTTTGTCATTTATTTTTGATTCGCAAATGGGACAATAATTAATATTATTGTGATTATCTTCAAATAATTCAATACTTTTAATTTTTAATAATTGTGAATTTGCTTCATTGGAAAAACCACTTTGATAAGTATTAAGTTCTTCTATAGACTTTATTTCTCGCCTAGTTCTGTTTAATTCGTTCCTTAAATCATTATTCTCTTCAATTAGTTTATCAAAAACTTCATTATGTTCATTAAAGTCTTCATGATACTCAATAGGCATATCTCGTATTTTATTGAGCATTTTAACACAGTTTTCCCAAGTATCTGGGACAAAACTAATACTAGTGAGCCCAATATTTTGAGCCTCTAAAATTAAATTTTTAGCAAGGCTTAAATCTGCTCCTCTGACGGCTTCAAATTCAGATTGTTTTCTAAGTAGAAGTTTTAACCGTTTTTTTTGTTTTTTAAGTTCTTTAATCTTTTTTATTAAATCATCACTGTAAGCATCAAGAAAATAGGGCAGAGTCAACTTCATATCATTAACTGCGAAAGTATCTTGTTTGTGAAATAGAAATTTATTAGTTGTAAGTTCACTTTCTTCTTGGAAATTATAATATAGTGAATGTCTTATATTAGCTGGAAATTTCTTTCCAGAATTTGATTCTTGTATATTATTATCTATTCCACATAATTGTGTTAATAATGCTGTTAAGACATCTAAATTGCCTATTTTTTCTAATTCAGAGTAAGGGGGTATTTCTAATTCTGACTGAACTTTATAAAATATTTCTTCGGAAGATTTTTTATCATCCGTTGGTATTTTTCTAGCTACAAAAGCTTGACCATTTTTTAATTGAAGCTTTAATCCTACCCAATCTACATTATCGATAGTAGGCCCTTCAGGAATTCTACAATCACCACTTCCTAAGCAATATTCAGTTATCCCTATCAATGCAGTTTTACCTGTTCCACCGAGACCCGTTATTATATTTAAATCTCCTAATTTGAATTTTATGGAGTTTTGATCTCCTTTATGGTTATATAACACTATTTCCATTATTTGAAAAGTTATGGTCTGACCCCCCACATTGTCATGATGTTCTGGGCTGGCCCTGCCTTTGCAAACCACCTGCCAAGAAATCTTGAAGTTTTAATGCAATTATAAGCATCCCCTTTTAATTTTCGCATAGATTCATTTACCTTGGATTTTTCATTGCTTTTTAAATTACTATTCTCATCTAATTGTATCCATTTATGAGAAAATCCAAATAATAAAGCTTCTTTAGTAATGGGTTTTAATGAAATTGTTCTTTCAGGGAAAAGTATGCGAGATTCTTGATGTTTCAATATCCAAGGAGCTAAAGAAGTCCTTAAGTCAGGAAGCGAATTTCTTGTGGGGCGATGTAATATAATAGGTAATATAATAAAAGATAAGGGAAATGGCATTCCTTTGTTATTATTAAACTCCATATAGCCAACAATTGAAGACGTGAGTATATTACAGCAGAAAGCAGGATTAAACAAATAAGCTTCTTCTGGGGGACGTTGATTCCATGGTTTCATAAAATTCACTTTTCTAATAAATACATCAATCTTTCTTTGAATTCGGGATGCCAACCAACATGAAGATCATCAGCAAGTTTTTGATAAGTGCCTCTAATTACATATGGTTCTGTACATTCTGGACGTATATAACATGAGGCTTTAGTCTCAACCCAGGAATATATGGCTCTAGCTGCTTTTTTCTTTTCTCTTTCTGAAGCAATTTCGCCCATTTCATCTTTTTGTTGCTCAAAAATATATTCCCATTCTTCCATCAACTTTTCTTCATATTTTTCTAGCTCACCTGGAAATAGAAAACCATCCTCAAGCCATATTGAACGTTGCTCATAAGCCCTATAATAATTTTTAATAGCACGAAAAACTCTTTTATTGCTAACATTTATCATCTTTAATTGTTTAACAAAAATTCTATCATCATGGCTGGAATCATCGACTAACCAGCTTAATCTTTCTTCTATTTCATCATCATCGATAGGTAAGCTATCTTCTTTAAATTGATCGCGTAGAGAAGACATTTGTCCAAGAATTTCTGAACTTGAAATATTTATTTTCTTTTCAGGCAGTACATGTTCACATACTCTTCTAATCCACCAACCCTCGAGTCTTTTCAAAAAAGAATCCCAATCCTTTTTATTTGCAGCAGGTATAATTTCTTGAATAAGCAACTTGTCTAGATCTAAAATAGAGGGTGCAGAATCAATAACAAATATATTACTTAACAATTTTTCTTTTTCACTTTCTGAAAGGGATCTAAACGCTTTATACCCTGGAAGATTAGTTTCATTTGTTTTTTCAGAGGATATTTCATTAAATGCTTTTAATACTTCTTTAATATCCCTTAAATCATCATCTGACTTCAAATATTTTATAATTGTGTTATTTGGGACTTCAGCAGTAGTTATGAGGAAAAAATTGGAGTTTATGGGTATAGTATTGTTTTTTATCCCTTCACCCCATATGCGAATACTTTTCCAAAGTTCTTTGGAACGATCTGTTAATCTAGTTTCTTCTCTTAAGTGATGTTTTGTTTGTAGAATCTCCATGGGTTTAAATTCTTGGTGAAATACTACATCATCTAATGTTTCTATTGAAATTGAAAATTCATCATATAATCTATCTTTAATTTTAACTAAACTATTATACAATGCATATCTAACTTGATACATATATCCTAAATAAGAAGCATTAGCGCTAAATTTAGATGTTTTATTTCCCATATTATCTGCTCAAAAGGATTACTAAATAAAGAGTAGGTAAATCATACTTATAAATTAATATGATTTTAATTTTAGGTTGGATTGTATTATTAAAAATAAAAAGTTAGTTAAGAATAAACTGGAAAGTACTTAAAGTGAATAAGGGAGACGTATTCTCTTATAACCGATTGGAATTTTTATTTTTTAGTATAAAATGAATTAAGAAAAGGATTGAAAAAGAATAATTATATTTCACTCTTCTAATTATATAGTAAGGCATGTAAAAAGAGTTTAACTTAACAATGATTCTTCCTTTTTCTTTATAGTTACGTAAAAATTAGTATTAGACATTAACTCTTTCAAAATGAGCTATTAATATCTTGAGACTAAAATAAAAACAATATAAATTCAAATAATAAAAAATATGGTTAAATGATGAGTAATCTTTTAATATAACCTTTTCTTATTCTTATTTATGGGAACTATAATTAAGGAAATAAAGATATCTGATGATTCATATTCTTTTATTTCTGAGGGGAAAGAAGGAGATGTTTTAAAGAATTTATCCAAGATTAACATTTTTGTTGGGCAAAATAACTCTGGTAAAAGTCGGTTTTTAAGATCTATAGTTAAAAATCGTGATCTTAAGTACTTACCAAATAATAATGATTATATTGAAATTAATGAATTTATCCGCCGATTAAACGATGCAATTCAAAAATTTATTTATAAACATAAACGTCTGCTTAATTCGCAGTATATGCAAAAATTAAATTCAAAATTACATGAAGTAACTGAAATTGAGTATTTAGAATATGGGGAAAATCATTTAATCTCTCTTTTTGAACTCAATGATTTAATAAAAAGTTTAGATGTCACTAGTTATTCAAATACAGATCCAGAAGAAATGGGTATGAGAAATGATATAGAAGTATCCTTAAACACTGATTTAGAGGAAAATGTACATTTAGCAGAACCTCTAGGAAAAGAACTAATAAATATCTTAGATAAATGTTCATCCAGTTTAGAAAAACCTTTAAAAGACTATAATTTTGATTTTGAATTTAATAAAATTTATATTCCTATTTTAAGAGGGTCACGCACAATTAATTTAGGAGTAAATACTAGAAATTATAATTATAAAGATATGAAGGATTATTCTCTTCCTTATGATATAGATAGTGATTTATATAAATTTCGTACTTTATTAGATTATTTTGCCTCAGAAGTCGAAGAAGATCCTTCATTTTCAGACACGGTATTTACAGGACTTAGTACGTATGATGCAGTTAGAAATCATAAAGTTAGTGAAGATGAGGAAAAACAAGATTTAATGGATGAGTTTGAGGAGTACTTGTCTGAAAATTTTTTTGTGAATGAAAAAGTCAAAATCACTTCTGCTGATGATGAAAATGGGAATAAAAAAGATGTTATCATAGTCAAAATAGGAAACGAAAGAGGAAAACCCATTTATGATCTTGGTGATGGAATTCAATCAATAATTACTATAACTTTGCCTCTATTCCTCATAAAAGATAAAATTAAAGGCAATGAGAATGTATTAGTTTTTATAGAAGAACCAGAACATCTTTTGCACCCAAGTTTACAGCGAAAATTAATTGAAACATTTAATGATGAACGTTTTAAAGGATTTCAATTCTTTTTTACAACTCATTCTAACCATTTCCTGGATATTTCGTTAGATTTTGAAGGTATTTCAATGTTTACAGTGAGTAAACACTTAGATGATTATAATAACTCTAAATTTCTGGTTAAAAATGTTGATTTTGGAGATAATAATCTATTGAACTTATTAGGCATTAGAAGTTCATCAGTTTTCCTTACAAACTGTAATATTTGGGTAGAAGGGATTACAGATGTCCTTTATCTCAGGCGATTCTTTAATATTTATCAAGACTATATGAAAAAGAAAAATAAAAATTTTAAAAAATTTGATGAAGATCGACATTATTCTTTTTATGTGTATAATGGCAGTGATATTACTAATTTACTAGATTTAAGCATAGATACTGATGATCGGAGACTTAACAGACTTTTAGTTGTAAGGGATGGGGATACAGAGAAAGTAAAACATAAAAAAGCAGAAAATGACGAATTAAAAAATAAATTAAGCAATAAATTTAAGTTACTTGACTGCTGGGAAGTCGAAAACCTTTTAGCTGAACATGTAATTCTTAAAACATTAGAAAAAGATAAAAGATATAGAAATAAGATTTCAAATAAAACATTTAAACCAAAAGAGTATAAAAATGGGGATTTAGGAGATTTCATAAAAGTAAATGTTTGTGGAAATCAAATAGGGTGGAATCCTATTAAAAAGAAGAAAAAATTTTATGAAAGAGTAGAAAAAAATATTGTAGATTGGGATGACCTTTCAAAGGGTATGCGAGAATTATGCGATGAAATTCATAATTTTATAAAAGAAAATAATTTATGATTCATATAAAAATAATTAGTATCGTGTCTCCTTTTCTCTAAACGATAGCGAAACTTAAGTTAATTTAAAATCATCATGAATTTAAACAAAAAATCCAAAATCAGATTCATCAGGACAATATTACAATACAGTTTATTAAGTGATAAAATGTGGAAATGTAAAGAGTGTGGTGATAGCATCAATCCACCAAGTGATATATGTACTATTTGTGGTAAACCTACTGCAATTTATTCAAATATTGTTTTTGCGAGTGAGGATGAACCTGAACTGAAAAACCGCTTTTCAAAATGTGAAGCTGAATATCAAAATACCGGAAAAAAACATTATTGTGATGAATTAATTAAATTTTTGGAAGAAAATATTTCTGTTTCTATTAACATGCGCCCAGAATCATTAATCAATATTCTTTCAGATCCTAGAATTAGGTATGTAAATCTTCATGACAATATTAGGGCTAAAGCAATTGAGAATCTTGACTCACGCATCATTGCAAAACGTCTTATGGTAGATTCTGTTTTTGGGATTGATGGTGATAAGATTAATTATGGGGCTTTAAATCTTGGTACTATTGGACTAATTTCTTATGGAAAATGCTGTGTCTTCCTCAAAAATGAAGAGATTTCAAATAGAGTCTCATTTTTAGAAGAAAACTCATTCAGTTATGTAAAGGGTTCATGGCCGTCAATAAATCTTAGTATACCTTATGGAATACGTGCTCTCTGGCATACTGTGGCTATACTTACACTTGTAAAACACCATAAAGAATTTTTAAGCTCTAAGTTAAATAAAGAGGTAATTTCTAATATGATCTTATTTTCTGAAGTGAATAGAAAGAGTGATAGATATATTGAAGCTCAAATTTGCCCTCCAATTATTCTTAGTACTATTGACAAGGTTTTATATTATGAAACTGAAATTCCTCCTGAAATGGCAAGGCTTGTAAATTCATATTATAAATCAAAAACTTCTATTAAAAAAAAAGATTTAATAAAATTATGTGCATCTATTGATGAAGAATATCTTGGAGATTTATTGTCTTTTGAAAGTAAGATTAAAAAACTGGATATAGAATTTGAGGTTGTTGAAATAGCATCAAAGGAGAGTTCTTTATGAGTTCAAATCTTCAGCAAGTACACTCAGAATCTAATAAACCTTTAAATGTTTCTCATAAATCTGAATTATTTTTATTAATTTCATTTGCACCCTCAACAGGTATTGGATTTTACGAATTAGAACATAAAAATTATCAATTTGACTTGGTAACTGAAGAATATTCTATTTTATTAGATGAATCCGCACTTGCTGCCCAATACATGGAGTTTGATCAAATTAAATTTGAATTATATTTTTATAATTTAGAACAATTAATATCATTTGCAAGTGAACATTATCTAAGAGATAAAAAAAACACATATTACTCTTTAATTTTCACCCAAAATATAAATAAAGACTTATTTAATAAAACACTAATCCTTTTAAATGATAATGAATTTCAGAACATAGAGGTATCTAAAAAATTAATTTCTATATTGAAAGAAACTGCCAAGCCTGAATATGTTATTTCCGTACTTCAGAATTCATCATTTTTAGGACTTAATAATGTCAAAAAATGCTTAGCAGAAGAATTTAACCAAGTTATTTTCTCTAGCCAAGTATTAACAAAATTATCACTTATACTTCCATTTAATGCAGAAAATATTTTAGCACTCTTATTGGAATATATGGAAATTACAGAAATAATTCCCGAGTTGCCATCTGATGCATTAGAAGTTTTATTTAGAGTTATTAAAAACAATTCTGAAGAATTTAGTACGCAAGCCCTCATTTCAGTTAAAAAAATAAATGAATTATTTAAATTTCAATTACTCAATGAAAAAGAATATGAAAATCTTTCAGAATATAATGAAAGATCGAAAGACCTTAAATTAACTAGACAAGCTGTAGATAGTACGGATGAAATAATTAATAGTCTTATAACTCAAGAATTAGTTAAATATTTTATATCTAAAAAAGAAGTTGAAATATTTAATGAATCTTTTAAAGATTTAATTTATGAAATTACTGAAGACAATAAAAATAGTATTTCAATTATAGAGTGTCTTTTAAAAGGTAAAATCACTGATGAAGAAATTTCTGAAGATATTGAATTAAGATTGAATGTTGTAAGAAGAATCTTGTATAATCTTTACGATGCGGGACTTGTAAATTATAAAAGGAGTAAAGATCCAGAAACTCAGTGGTATACATATAACTGGAAATTAGAAAAAGAAAACATTGTTAAAACTGTTATGGATAAATATGAATCTCCTTTTGAAGAGATAAAAGGATCCCTCGTGTATGAGGATAATATGTTCTTCGCATGTGTAAATGGACATATATTCAACTTTGAAGAGGCATCTAAATATAATTTTATATGTCCCGACTGCAATAAACCACTTAATTATCAGGATAACTCTTTTCTAATTGCAGAGTTGAAGAAGGAAATTATGGATAGCAATGAAAAGTTTAAAGAATGATTTATTCAACATTCAAAGAATTCAAAATAAGAATTTATTAAGAATTTAAAAGTGAATTAAAATTAGAATATATGAGTTTTCAGAGCTCAAAAACCTATTTCAATCATCACCAACCTTCAACTTTTCACTTCCCAATCAAATCAATCGTTTCTTCACTGAAAAATCCACATCCTGTTCCATCATACACAGATCTGCCTCTACATCCAAAACAGAAGCATCCACCCTCTCTAGAACTACACCATCTCTCGCAAACTTGACTATATGTGGATATCTTGATTCAAAGAGCTCAGCCTCGAAGAAATCAGTGACATAAACCTTGCAGTCATTTATATAGATCTTACGGTTTTTTGGGCCCTCTGGCCTTTCAACATGCCTTATAATTCGCCCTATTTCTTTTTCATCCAGGTCTAAAACCCTGAAAGTTGCAAAATATTTGTTTTTCTCTTTATTGTATCCAATTTTTACTAAACTGGTTTTTTCAGGCTTCATTTAAACCTCTGTGGTATTTTGAATGAATTCAATTCCCTTGTTTTCATACATATAATCATGTATGATTGGATGTAGTATAATATGCGAATAATCTATATAAATCTTTCATGTATGTTATCATGCATATTAATATACCTTTTAATATGCATGAAAAAGGGAGATTTATATACAATATGGGATATAGGACTCACAATGATACTAAAATACGAAAGCACGGTTGGAAAAGCAGACGTGAAAGGAAAATCAAGCAGAGTTATTATTCCTCGTGAAATTGTTAAAATGTTAGGGCTAGAATGGGGCGACAAACTTATCTGGAACGCTGATATTGGGGATAAAGGCGTGAATATTACAGTTAAAGCTGCTAAAAAAGAAGATGAAAAATAATTTATTTTAAATTCATAAACCGCTATTTCTTTAATTAAATGCTAATTTTCTACTCCCTACAGAACTTTAATAACTATAAAAAATAACTAGCAAATGTAGTGATCATACAAGGTGATTGGAATAGCACTAAAAGTTTTCAATAAAGTATTGGCCGGAGCAGGATGGTTTTTAGGGATATTTAATAAGTCTTTAGCTTTGAAATGTTTCGACAGAGTTCTTCACTCTGATCCATATAATTATGGGGCTTTAAGGAGTGTAACTGATGTTTATAAAAAAACAGGGCAGTGTGAAGTTGCTATAGATTATATGGGTAATTTATTGAAATCTCATCCAGATAATGGGCTGGCATGGCATTATAAAGGAGTTAATTTAGAAAGGATGGGTAAAAAAGAAGATGCAGATGAGTGCTACAGGGAAGCTTTAAGTTGGTACGAGAAAGATTTACAAAAAAATCCTTCAAATGCAGTTACATGGTCTAATGGGGGAATTGTACTTAATAATTTAGGTAAATATGATGAAGCATTACCTTACTTTGATAAATCATTGGAATTAAACCCTAAATATGTAAATGCCTTAAAATATAAAGGACTTGCCCTTATCAATTTAGAAAAAAATGAAGAAGCCATAAAATGCTTTGATAAAGCATTGGTGGAGAAAGCAGGGGATGCTGAAACATGGGTTGGTAAAGGTAGGGCATTAGGAAACGTTAAGGAGTATTATAAAGCTATTGCATGTTTTAACCGAGCTCTGGATGTAGAATATAATTATGCTCCTGCTTTTTTCAATAAGGGGTTTGTTTTTTGGAAAATAAAGGAACATGGTGAATCACTGGAATGTTTCAATCAGATCCTAAAAAATGAGCCACAAAACGAAACTGCATGGTATTTTAAGGGCCTTACTTTGGGAATTCTTAAAAAATATCAGGATGCCATGGATTCTTATGATGAAGCCATAAAATTAAATCCTAAGGAGTCATCCTTCTGGAGCTCAAAAGGTTGGGCTCTACAAAGCTTGAAAAAATATCAAGAGGCAATGGAATGCTTAGATAAAGCCATAGAACTAGATCCTAAATGTGATGGGGCTTATTTTTGTAAAGGAATTGTTTTTGGAAAACTTAAAGATTATAAAATGGCTTTAAAATTTATTGATAAGGCACTTGAACTTGAACCAGAAATACCTTCAATTTTGGACGAAAAAGGTTATATATTGAACGAAATGGGCAGAAAAGACGAATCAAAGCAGTTTTATGAACTAGCACTTAAATATTATAAACATGAACTGGAAAAAGAATCCGATGATTCTAATTTGCTGGCCAATATTGCATCCGCTTTGGAAAATCTTGAGAGATATGATGATGCTTTAGAGTATATAACTAGATCTATAGATTTAAATCCAAAATATGATTGGGCCTTGAATTTAAAAGGCTACATTTTAAGAAAGATGGAACGCTACGATGATTCATTGGAATCTCTTGATGAAGCGCTCCAGTTGGATCCTGAAAATCCAGAATACTACTATGATAAGGGAAGGGCAATTTGCGGGCTTAAAAAATATGATGAAGCTTTAAAGTTGTTTAATAAAGCTTTAGAGTTAGATCCAGAACATAAAGAAGCTCTTTGTGCAAAAGGAGTTCTCCTGAAAATGTTAGGGAAACAGGGAGAATCTAAAAAATGTTTAAAAAAAGCCCTGGAGATAAATCCCCATTTTGAACCTGCAAGAAATGCATTAAACAGTTTGGGGGCTAATGAATGAAATTAAAGGCAAAAAAGAGTGTAAAGCCATGGGATGATATATCTATTGATGAAATTTTACCTTACAATCCAAAATACACTAAGATGATCATATTATCTTATATTTCCATTGCTTTCTTTATATTCGAAAATACGAATTTTTTAGGTGTATCTGAAAACATCTTATTTTTGGGTAAGTATATTGTTTATGGAATACTTGCTTTTTCATTACTGTATTTATTTGAAGATGGAAACCTGGGGAGAATGTTAAATGCATTTATTAGTATAACGTTGGTTCTTGCGGTGATATCACTACTTTTAAATACCTTCCTGTTTGTAATCAATGGATCTGGCTTTTTAGGAGATTTAATAGGGCTAGATCTACCAATTGCTATACTTGGATTTGTTTTAATTATTTTAGACGCTGTTTTAGTTATTATAGCCGCATTTTTAGGACCTCTTAATCTAATTGTTACAGATCATCCTAAAGTTCAAAAACATGGTGCTGTTATTGTGGTTGTATTTTATATTTTCATTTTCCTGTCATGGATTTTACACATCATTTAATAATTTAAGCAATCTTCTAACCAAACTCCACACCTCCCTCCACCAAGCACAAACTAACTTCCACATCCAAACAAAAGGCTCCGCCCTCTCTTAAAACTATACTGTCCCTCGCAAACTTAACGGTATGCAGGCGCCTCGATTTAAAGGCTTCAGTCTCAAAGAAATCTTTGGTATAAACTTTGAAAATGGGCGATAAACTCATCTGGAATATTGATGTATCCTGTAGGTGCAGTAACTATTTTTTCAGTTAAAGATGAATGATCTATGGGATAACTAACCATCGTAAATTCCAGTATTCAATATTTTATTCATTTTACTTTCGTCTTTCTTCTCTATTTTGATTTTAACTATGCAGCTACCTCTTTCTTTAGAAGCGGGGCGTTCGCATTTTTTATCCAGATAATCAAATATCAAGCAGGGTTTACTTGATAAAAGAGTTTCACAGGAAGATAACTGGAGATTTTCGATTTTATCTAAGGTAAAAGTTTTAGGGGCTAAACGACTGGGCATTCCATCATTATGTTCGAGATAAATCTTGGGATAAATTCTTATGTAGTTTTTATTCATCTCAATGTCATTGTCATCTGTTTTAAAGCACCCTACAACATCTTCTATGTTATACCCGCATTTTATACAGTATTTATTATTGCATTTCTCATTTTCACATGTTGGACAGTATTTAAAAGTAAGCATGGCTTTGTTGCGTAAATCAGGTTCGGGCTCGTAGACTGCAAGCAGTGCGAAGCATATGAAAAAGAATACAGTAAAAGGCCAGTAATACAGGTTGTAATATCCTGAAAAGTAAGTTAAGGCCATTGCTAACAAAACAACATAAAAACCAATCAGTTTATAGTGGGAAGTTTTAAGATATTTTCTTCCAGTTTCTAAATTCTCACCGCATGATCTGCATAATTTAGAATTCCAATTTTTTAACCCGCATTGGGGGCAGTAAATAATTCTGTTTCCCTGTATGATCTTATTTACTTTTTTTCCAATAGGTCCGCTGTTACTAATTATTTCACCAGTAATGCCGCCTAGACCCGCAATAACTCCAAATATGATTGAAGAAGATATAAACATAAGCGGAATGGCTTCTAATCCTATATTTCCTAAAATAAATTCAAAAGCCACAAATGCCGCTGCAGATATAATTCCTGCACAAGCACCATACCTTACCATTCGTTTACTGGTAAAATAAGTGGCTATAAACCCACCAATTAAGGGGGCGGCAAAATTGAGAATTCCAAAAGCCAATGAATTATAAAATGTCAGTGTTGAAATTCCAAGAAGAGTTATAGCTGTAACTGCTCCTATAATTATAGATTTGATTGGATGTAATCTCATAATTAATCTCCCCTATTTTCTGTATTAATTTTTCATAACTATTTATATCTTTATAATTTCACATATGGAAAAAAGGAGAAATTGCATCTTTGAGATTATCTTAAACAAATAAAAATCTGCCTGAAATAATTTTAACATTTAAATGTTGATTAATTCTTTTAATATCAAAATTTTTAATGTTAAAAGTTATATTTAATTTTTTTTATCATTTAAATAACAATTAAAATTTAATATATGTTTATTTTTTAATTATTTAAAGAATTATAGATTTATTTAACATAAAAAAAAATTTTAAGCGCTAAAATGATTACATATTTACAAAAATTATATTTTTTTTAATATAAATTTTTAATAAAACTTATAAGCATGTTGTACCTTACCAAAGAACATAATTTATTAAAAATTGAGGAAATATTTAAAATATTTAGTTTTAGGAGAATTAAAGAAAATATTTAAAAGATTACACATTACAAATATCAAAAAAGAACTTTTGTGACGGAATTGGAAGAATTTTCAAGCAAATTATGGGGAGATGTTTAAAGAGCCATGTTTACAATGTGTATTTGGCCTATATTTCTGTATCGGGGATAAAAAACAGTGCAGGTGACAATTTAGCTGCAAGGTACACGTTCCGGTTTAAAACAGGCAGGTACTAATTTCTTTTTTATTTTTAGTTCTGGATTTTAATATTAAACTGAAGTTTTAGAGATGATAAAATGGGTTGGATTTATTGTCCTAACTGTAAAAATAAGATAAGTGCAAAATCAACGAGATGCTACTACTGCGGACATCAAATTAAAGAGGACTCCCATCAAAAAGAGAGGAAAACTTCAAATAACGTGCGTTTTGTTTATATGTGATGGGTGGAGTTGCTGCAATTATTGCATTTATACCAGTGCTTCTTCAGTCTCACTTTCGTTATATCTGGCTGTTTGTTTTATTTATAATATTTTTAGCGGCTTATATCTTCGCGTACTTATTCTCATATAAATTTGAGGATAAAAAGCAGAAAGAGGCATTGAAGAAATGGATCATTAAAAAACCGTCAAGGAGCACTATGTTTCCCGTAGAAGAAATATATTATTATAAAGGTAAAACTAACCAGCAGCTACATCAGTACAGTGAAGCTTTGAAATATTATAATAAGTCTATTGAATTAAACCCTGACTTTGAACCTGCCAGGGAAGCGAAAAAAGAAGTTGAAAAAGTTATTAAATAATATCTTTATTTCAAAAGGGTATTTAATTAGTAATAATCATCTTTAAATGTTTATTTTCGCATCAATCTTGTTTAAAACACGCCCCTTATTTGTCACGTATACCATGTCTTCAATCCTCACGCCGAAGTCATCTTTCAGGTAGATACCAGGCTCTACAGTTAGGACCATACCCTTTTCAATCACTGTCTCGTCGCGTTTAGATAAAGACGGGCTTTCGTGCACTTCAAGGCCTACACTGTGGCCGGTTGAATGTATAAATGATTCACCGTAGCCGTACTCGGTAATCACATCCCTTGCAGCTTTATCCACTTCGCAAACTTTCACGCCGGGTTTTATGGCAGTGATCGCGCTTTTTTGAGCTTCAAGTACTATATCGAATATTTCCTCATGTCTTTCAGTTTCTATAATTGTCCTTGTGGTATCTGAACAGTAGTTGTTGTAAAGGGCGCCCCAGTCAATTACTATGGGTCTTTCCAGTTTATTCATGGACACATCAGCATGTGGAAGTGAAGAACGTTTCCCCGACGCGACGATAGTATCAAAAGAAGCTTTTTTGGCGCCGTTAAGTCTCATGTTATATTCTATCTCTGCTCCAATTTCGTTCTCGGTTTTACTGTCATCAAATTCAGTACTTTTAAATGCTTTTTCTGCAATTTCAAGTGCTTTTTCAATATTTTTCAGTTCTTCATTTGTTTTCACGCTTCTCATTTGCTCAACAATACCTGTGATTTTTGTTTCAAATGCAGCGTCTTTTTTCAGCCTCTCAAATGTCTGAATGTTCATGGAGCTTTCAAGCCCAATGACACCATTTAATGATTTTTTAAGTTCTTTTAGTGATTTAAACTTTTCAACAGGGATTTTTGAATTTAAGATAGCATCTTCCATGTCCATCTGGTTGGTTAAAAGTACAGGCTCATCTTTTACCACCAAAATTGACGCGGCAGATGGCATGAATCCTGCTAAATAGTTTATATTATGGGGGTTTAATATGAGTAGTGTATCTATGTTTTCTTTCTGCATCTGGTCGATTATTTTCATGATTTTTCCTCAAAAATGTTGTTTTTTTTTTGGTTTGGAATTTATATATCCCTTACGCAGACTTTATTTTCGTGGTTCCAGAAATTGAGTTAATTTTTAAATTTATAAGTTTCCTTTAATCGCGTTCATAAGCTTTGCCATGATGTTTTCAGGTATTTTCCTTTCTATCGGCTGGGGAATGTATCCAAAATCAGGGTCTTCAAAAGTTATACCTTCAAATTCCACATTGTGGGCATAACGCGGTATGAAGTGCCAGTGAATTTCAGGGTTAGGTGGATCCTCCCTGTATGCCTTATTCATGAAGCAGCTCCAGTTAAAAAGTGTGGGATTGAATGTTTTGGTTAAAGTGGTCTCTAATTTTTCTACAATTTCTCTAAATTCATCCCATTCATCACTTTCCAGGTCGCTTAATTTATTACACTGCCGTTTAAGCACAACTACTCCTGTTCCAAGGAATCTCTGGCTTGGAGCAAGGAAAATCATCCAGTGTTCTGTTTCATAAATTAAATTTCCATAAGCACCAGGTATTTGACAGTATTCACATTTTACTTCCATTTTTATGCCCTTTTTAAACATTAAAAATAATTTATGTAGATTAATAATTATCTCTTTATATTTATTTAAATTCTTCCCTTTTAATTATAGGAATATGGACTGTCTGGACGTTATTATAATATTAACTGCCGTTTTTTATAATTTATAGCTAAAATAATCCTATTTATTAATAAATTGTGGTCTGTAATGTGTAATTTTTAAATATGTGAAAAAATACAGAAAATTATAGAAAATAATGATTAGTTAAGCATTAATTAATTTGATGGTTTGTTTGGGTAGCTTAAGGGATTTAAAGTAATTATCAAGCTAAAAGAGGCAGATTATGGATATTCAAAATATGGAACTTCGAAAATTTGTTGCTCCGGAACTTGTATTTGGTTTAGATGCCCGACTTTTAGCTGGCAGATACGCTAAAAACTTCGGAGCCCAGAAGGTTTTGATAGTTTCAGATCAGGGGGTTATCAATGCAGGATGGCTGGATGGAATACTGCATGTTTTAGAAACTGAAGGAATTTCATATGAGATTTATAGGGATGTTACACCTAACCCAAAGGAAGAAGATGTAATAAAAGGTGCTGAACTGTATAAAGATGAAGAATGTGATGCAGTAGTTGCATTGGGGGGTGGTAGTGCCCTGGATTGTGCTAAGGGCATTGGCATTGTAAGCTCACATAACAGGGGCATACTTGAATTTGAAGGTGTGGATAAAGTTTACAACCCTATACCTCCTTTAATTTGCATACCTACTACTGCAGGGTCTTCAGCAGATGTTTCACAGTTTGCAATAATCCGGGATCAAAAAAGAAAAGTAAAGATATCAATTATCAGTAAAGCAGTAGTTCCAGATGTTGCTTTGATTGATCCAATCACCACGACGACTATGGATAACTATTTAACAGCATGCACTGGTTTAGATGCGTTAACTCATGCTATTGAAGCCTATGTTTCCAATGCAAGTTCTCCACTTACTGATACCCATGCTTTAAATGCAATACGCCTTATATGGTCAAGTTTAGCAAAAACAATTTGTAATCCTAATGATCTTGGACTGCGAGGAAATATGATGCTTGGGAGTTTGGAAGCAGGACTGGCATTTTCAAATGCGAGTCTGGGAGCTGTCCATGCAATGGCACATAGTTTAGGTGGTTTTTTAGATTTGTCTCATGGAGAATGCAATGCAGTTCTTTTAGACCATGTTGTTGATTTTAATTTTGATGCAGAACCCCTAAGGTATCAGCGTATAGGTGAAGCGATGGGAATTAATTTCAGCAGAATGACTAGACTTGAGAAAAAAACAGCAGTTATACATGAATTAAAGCATTTAAAAGAATCTATTGGGATTGATCATACACTTAGACAAATAGGAGTTAAAGAGAGCGATATTTTGCAGCTTTCAAAAAATGCAATGGAAGATTCATGTATTGTAACTAACCCCTGTAGGCCAGATCAGGAAGATATAGGGGAGATATTTAGAAATGCACTTTAATTGGGATGATTGAATATATGTTAAATACCATGAACCATGATTAACTATTATTAAAGTTAACTCTTTAAGTAAGGGAGATATGTAAATGCACTTTAATGATGGATTAAACTCTTAAATTAACTGCAGCGCATTAAATGATTAAATATTATTAAAATTAACTCTTTAAGTAAGGAAGATATGTAAATGCACTTTGAACCGATGATTAAACATGCAGAAATTAACTCTTTAAATAGTGGAGATATATAAATGCCCTTTGATGCTTCTGATAATTGGGATTCACTGCGTGAGAAGATAATTGGCCTTGGAGAACGTTCAGTTCATAAAAGTTACTACCCCGAACTTCAACAACAAATAGCTGAATTAAAACGTTTTAAAGCTCTTTTAGATCAAAGTAACGATGCTATTTTCCTTTTAGAGATGCCTTCATGTTTAATTGCGGATGTAAATAAATCTGCACTGGATCAGCTCGGATATACTCAAAGTGAACTACTTGATATGTCTATAAATGATTTTATAATCCCCTGGGAAGTAAATCAGATGGAAAAAATATTCTCTGATTTAATGAAAAATAGGGGAGCCCCAGATAGAAAAAACGTTATTGCAACGTTTTTAAAAAGCAGCATGGTAGAAATACCTGCAGAAATCAGCATAAGCCTGGTTGAATTTGGGAATAATTTTTACGCAGTGATGGTTGCAAGGGATATAACTGAACGTATGGAAGCTGAAAGAGCACTAATGCAGAGTGAAAAGAAATATAGGGCACTATTTGAACATTCTCCAGACTTTATTATACTTATAACTCCTGATGGAGAAATTATTGATATCAACAAATCAACTAAAGCATTTGTTAATTTATCTAAGGAAGAAATTATCGGTAAATCCATTTTAGAGTTAGGTATGCTGTTTGAAGAAGATATTAGAGATTTTATAGAGATTGGCCGGGAATTAATGAATGGAAAATTTGTTGAACCCTTTGAGTTTAAGGTAATTGATAGAAATGGTCAAATTTGCTGGATGGAGGCGCATCTTTCACTGTTAAAAAAAGGAAGGGGTAATACTTCAATCCAGGTGATTTTGCATAATATTACAAAGCGTAAAACCTATGAAAAACAGATTAAACAATCCTTAAATGAAAAAGAGGTACTTTTAAAGGAAATCCACCACAGGGTTAAAAATAACCTGCAGATAATAAGTTCTCTTTTGAACCTCCAATCAAGATATATTGAAGATGAAAATGCTATGGGTGTATTTAAGGAAAGTCAAAATCGTATTAAATCAATGGCACTTATCCATGAGAAATTGTATCAATCGGAGGATCTGACAAAGATAGACTTTGCAGAATACATAAGGAGTCTAACTTTTCACTTGTTCCGCTCATACTCCATTGACCAAAGTGCTGTAAAACTTTCCATAAATTTTGAAGGTGTTCTATTTGATATTGACACCTCAATTCCATGCGGGTTAATTATAAACGAGCTCATATCCAACAGCTTAAAATATGCTTTCCCTAATGGTAGAAAAGGCAAAATCAGTGTAGATCTTCAGTTAGATCAGGGAAAATGTGTACTTATCATCAGTGATGATGGTGTTGGGTTCCCTGAAGACTTAGATTTCAATAATACCGAAACACTGGGGTTAAGGTTGGTCAATATTTTAGTTAGCCAGATTAATGGTGTTATCACACTTGATAAATGTGGGGGAACTTCTTTTAAAATAGAGTTTACAAAATTAGCGTATAAAGAAAGGATTTAAGCAAATATTTTAATTAAGGTGATATTGTCTCTATTTTTTAAGGATTTAAACGTTATTTTTAATTTAAGGTAAAAATATTAAATTTTGGACGCAGTAGAAAGTATTTTATATATTAAATTACATTCAGTAAATATGGTAAAATTCACAGCAAGAGAGATCAGAGATATTATAATTTCACTGCTTGTCATATCACTTGCATTTGATTACATAATAAATGGGCGCGATCTAGACGCTACAATCGCTAACTTTGGGTATATGGTGGTTGTAGTTGGGTTTGGATTTGTGCTGCATGAATTGGCTCATAAATTCACGGCTATAAGATACGGCTACTGGGCAGAATATAAAATGTGGTTCCAGGGTTTAATTTTAGCTTTAATTACATCCTACTTTGGATTTGTATTTGCAGCGCCGGGGGCAGTTTATATCCATGGATATAACATTAAAAAAGCGGAAAATGGTATAATATCCCTTGCAGGACCTGCTACTAATATAATACTTGCAGTACTGTTTTTAATGGCAATGCCTTTAGCTGCACAGTATAATCTTTTAGGTCTGGCTGTTCTGGGAGCTACAATAAACAGCTTTTTAGCAGTTTTCAATTTAATACCCCTCGTTGTACTTGACGGAGCTAAAATTTTCAGGTGGAATCCGTTAGTATGGATAGCTACAATGGTACTGGCGTTAATACTGCTGGCTTATTCATTATTTGGTGTCCATATCTTCAGCATGCTTTAAATAATTTTTAATATTATAAAACAGCAAATATTTCAAGGATAGGGAAACGCCTAATAAATCTTAGATAAAATAAAATTTTGAATATGAACTATTTCAAGTGATGTTATGTTTAAAGAAGTTCCAGTAAAATATTTTGGATGTACACACAGGGCAATGCCTCCAGAAGAGACTATAAACTGGGTAAAAGGTAAATTGAAAACTGCAGGAGTAACAAGGGTGGCTGAAATAACTCACCTTGATAGAATTGGGATACCTGTTTATTCTGCAATAAGGCCGTCTGCTGCAGAGGGCGCTGTGAGTATCTACGCTGGAAAAGGAGCTACAAAAAACCAGGCTAAAGCATCAGCCATGATGGAAGCTTTTGAGAGGTATTCTGCAGAGCTTTCAGAAGATAACATAAAAAATAATTTAATTTCAGCATGTTTTGGTGAAATGGATGGGTGTATGGATCCTGAATCACTTATACTTCCAAATTTGCCCTTTGATCTGCAGGAAAAAGAATTGAACTGGGTAAAGTCGGTAAATATAATGGACGATAAAGAATATCTGGTGCCGGCTAATTCTGTATTTCACCCGTATGTCACTTCAAATGACACCAGTCTATTTAAATCAAATACAAATGGACTTGCATCTGGAAATAGGGTAGAAGAAGCTATATTTCATGGTATGATGGAAGTTATTGAAAGGGACGCATGGAGCATATTTGAAACTAAACGAAAAAAGGCGGTTGAAATAGACCTTGAATCCATTGAAAATCCGCTTATCAAGGAACTCCTTGACAAATTCAAAAAAGAGGGGATCGATGTTAAGCTTGTAAATTTAACATCTGATATTGAAGCAGCCACAATCGCGGCAGTTTCAGATGACACTGTTTTAAAAGACCCTGCATTACTCACACTTGGTGTTGGAACCCATTTAGACCCTGAAATAGCAGCTATGAGGGCGTTGACTGAAGTGGCCCAGAGCCGCGCCACCCAGATTCACGGTACAAGAGAAGATACCACTAGGGCAGTTTTCATGAGAAAAGCCGGCTACGAGCGGATGAAGCGGATGAATAAGCACTGGTTCGGCGAATCTGAAGAAGTCATTGATTTGAGGCAGATCAAAAACCATGCTGGAAAATCTTTCAAGGAAGATATTGAAACATCCATGAAACTTTTAGAAAAAGTAGGGTTTAAAGATGTTTTATTTGTGGATCTTACCCGGGAAGAGATTGAAATTCCTGTTGTAAGGGTTATAATTCCAGGTTTGGAAGTTTATTCTATTGATACCACACGTGTTGGAAAGAGGCTTAGGCAAAGGGTAAAAGCCAATTAAAACAGCACGTGCCATGTTATTCCTTATTTTATGCTTTAGAATTTATTATTATAAAAATTTAAAGATTTTTTATCTAAAATTTCATCCTTTTTTTATTTATCACCGGCTGGATATATGAAAAAATAGTTAGTTTATATTACTTAATAGTAAACTGTTGTACTTATTTGATTTTTAATCTGAATGAGAGGTTTAGATGGCGGCCCAAAACAATAAGGTCAGTACAGGTCAAATGATCTTTTCAGTTATTTGGATTCTTCTACTTCCAGCACTGCTTCTTATTCTTGCTGGAGACTGGTTCTGGATTCAAGGATGGCTTTTTGATATATGGTATATTGTGCTGGGTTTTTCAACTGTCATTTATCTATATTTTAAAGACCCAGGATTACTCCTTGAAAGACTTAGAAAGCCTGGAACCGGCGGAGAAAAGGGATGGGATAAATACTGGCTTTTTATATTTTTAATCCTGTTTATGGCATGGTTTGTAATCATGCCTTTAGATGCTAAAAGATATTTATGGACCATTAACTTCCCATTATGGCTGGAGGTTATTGGGGGAATCTTATTATTAATTGGGTTTTACTTTACCTTTCGGGCTTTGGCTGATAATCCATATGCGTCAGCGGAAGTTAGAATACAAACAGAAAGGAAGCAGAAAGTTGTTTCAACGGGAGTTTATGGATTTGTAAGACATCCCATGTACCTTGGCGGGATATTATATTTGATAGGGGCGCCTTTGCTTTTGGGCTCTAAATATGGGCTTTTGCTTGGTATATTAATGGCAGTTTTTATTGTGGTAAGGATAGTTGGAGAAGAAAAAGCGTTAATTGGAGAATTAGAGGGTTATAAAGAGTATATGGAAAGAGTTAAACACCGGTTGATTCCGTTCATCTGGTGATAAATAAGAA
The DNA here is from genome assembly GCF_002287175.1 of Methanobacterium bryantii. NCBI lineage: Archaea > Methanobacteriati > Methanobacteriota > Methanobacteria > Methanobacteriales > Methanobacteriaceae > Methanobacterium > Methanobacterium bryantii. The sequence continues at coordinate 132,654 of NZ_LMVM01000037.1, forward strand.
ATGAATGTTTAGACCTAAAAATTAGTTATAATTATTAGTTAATTCTATAAATTAACAATCTATGTGCTTTTTTAGCCATTGGAAATAAATTTGCCAGTTTATACATGGTCCTTGTTAGACTATCTAAATTTTTGACTTCATCATTTGATGTGAAATACTGTTCTTCAATGAACCGGATCCCTGCTCCCCAACTGGTAAGTTCTTTGGGATCATCAATGCCCCAATGAATTGCTGCGCCTGTTTTTTTTATTGACGGCTGATTTTTTACTTTTTTTGCTGTATAAGTGTTAAATGCGTCAAAAATTAAGGTATAACTGCCAATTCTGTTTTTAATGTCAGTAAGCAGTGTCTTAATTTCGTTTTCTTTAAGGTACATCAACAGGCCTTCAGCTATAACTATATAATGTTTTTTACCTGCAGGTATTTTTTCTAACCATTCATGTTCAGTAACAGAAGAAGCAATTAAATGGTAATTATGGGATTCTTTGTAAAAATGCCTGCGGATATCAATAACATCTTTAAAATCAACATCGTACCAGTCAACATTGTTATTTTTGATTCTGTTGTACCTGCTGTCAAGTCCACAACCTAGATGCAGGGCGGTGTTTTCATAATTATTTGAGAGGAAATCTTTAACGAAGTTATCAATGAGTTTTGCCCTTAAACACATCATCGTGTTTGTCTTTTCAGGAATTTTGAGTGATTTGAAATTATAATCTATTTGATTTACAATTTCAACTGCTTTTTTGTCAACAAGTATGGGATGTTTTTTTCTGTTTTCATTTGCTTTCCCAAATAGGGGGATAAGTAAAGTTTCTTTTTCTTCGGTTAAAGCGATTTTATCCATGTAATAACTCTCAAGAATGTTATTTACAATTAATTGAATTTTTCTTAAAAAAGTATATAAAATTTGTTATATAGACCTGCTAAATTTTTTTAATTATCACGTAATATTTTGCAGCTGCTAAAATAATGTAATATGAGTTTTAGGGGCTATTTTTTCCTAAAAATAATTTTATTCAATTTTACTTATTAAATGAGTATTTATTAAACTTAAAAACTGCTAAATGAATTCTGCTTTTATATATCCATTTCTATAATCACAGGTGTGTTTATTAACTTATGAAAAAATATTTAATGCTGTATTAATAAATACCATTATGAGTATTAAAAATGGATAGTCTGAAAATTTGAATAAAAGGTTATAAAAGTTATATGGAGACGTTTTAGTGGATACTGAAAAGAATTATGAGGACTTTACAGTGGATGACGGAAAAAAAGAAATTATAACGCAAACTATTTCTCTTTGTATATGGTTCGCATTTATTCTTTTCCTTTCAGGGAACTGGTTCTGGATTGGAGGCTGGATCTTTGCTCTGTGGTTTATTGGACTTACACTGGCAAGGAATATTTATTTACGCAGCAAAGACCCGGAATTACTTAAAGAAAGATCTATGAAACCGGGAACCGGCAATCAGAAAGGGTGGGATAGATATCTCATGTACATAATTGGAGCGATCTTTATAACATGGTTCTTAATCATGCCCCTGGATGCTCAAAGATTTGCATGGACTACTAACTTTCCAGTATGGCTGCAGGTTGTTGGTGGAATCTTACTTTTAATATCATTCTTTTTCTCATACAGGGCGTATACAGACAACACTTTCTTATCACCTCTAGTTAGGATACAAACAGAACGGAAGCAGAAGGTTGTTTCAACTGGAGTTTATGGATTTGTAAGGCATCCTCTGTATTTAGGAGATGTACTGTTCTTTATAGGGACTCCTCTTCTTTTAGGCTCTAAATATGGACTTATACTTGGCGTGGTGATGCTTTTCATCATTGCAGTGAGGATCGTTGGGGAAGAAAAGATGCTGGTTGAAGATCTGGAAGGATACTCTGACTACCAGAATAAAGTAAAAAGCAGGCTTATTCCATTTTTATGGTAAGTCTCAAATTATTTTTTTTAACAGTTGCGCGCATGAATTATACCTGCTAAATTGTAATGTTTGAAAAAAGCTTTGTAACCGCAAAAATAGGAAATTTTTGCATGTTTACAAAACTATGTTTTGTAACCGCAAAAATAGGAAATTTTTGCATGTTTACAAATGTTAATTTTTCCTGTTTGAAATAGGAATTAGCTTAAAACATGTAGTTTTACGATATTTAGATGGATATTATTTACAAAATATTAGGGACATGAGCATTTTTAAACATTGTATGGATTAACTGCATTTACTTAATTTATAAACTTATTTTGAGTGGCATGTTTTGAGATTAATACTTAAATTTTTTGTTTGCTGCTAATAAATACTAAAAATATAGATGAAAATTGAGAATAACTGCATATATGGGAATAAAAAGTGATACATTATAGGATGGATACACAGTTTAAGTGGGGATTTTATTTCATCTAGAAACGAGTCCACAGAAACTAAAAATGATTTTAAAAAATCTGTAAATGTTACGAGATTGTTTATATCCATGATGGTAATTCTTCTAGTGATCCTCGTCACTTTTTATGTAAGAATTTTAAATGGTTTTGATCAATCGGTACAATTCTCCTATTTCATGATGATCTTGGTAGTTTCCATTGCTGTATGCAGTATAATGTTTATAAAAGATACATGGAAGGATCAATGGACGTATCTGGGTATTATTGGGATTATACTGGTATGTTCTATTGGATTTGGATTTTTAAATATTGAAGAACTAAATAAAGTAGAAGTAAGCGTTATTAACCCTGATACAGGATCGTCTGTGAATTCACAGTTTGTAATATATGGTTCATTTGAAAACATCCCTGTAAATAAGGATATATGGTTGTATACAGTTCCTTCAATGACTAAAAGATACTATCCTGAAATAGTGCCTGTAATTAAATTAAATAATGCTCATTCAGCTGATGGATCATGGGAATATTATTATATACCTAGTATAAATGGATTTAAAGGTGTAGGCAAGTCATTTCAGATAGGTATTTTCATATCAAATAAAACAGATAGGATATATATTGAACACGAAATAACGCGCTTAAATGGCAGTACTAACGGTATGAGCCAGTTACCTGGTAGAATTCAAGATATGGGAATAAAAATTAACGTTACCAAGATGTGATTTATTTTAACGAGGATTATAAATCTATTTATTTTTTTTAGTTGGATATACTAAGCAGATAATTAATGATTTTAATTTTGTTGAAATTAGTACATTCTAAATCTATTTTTTTTTGATTATATGGGGCATAATTAATAATTTAAGGATTTAAGAATTTATCAATTACAAAATTAAGTAAAATATGGGGTTTTAGTATATTTGTACTTATAAAAAAGGTGTTAAGTGCTTAATAAACATTAATAAATTTATATATAGAATTCAAAGATTTTTAAGTAAGTTTAAATATTATTAAATTAATAATAATATAGTTCAGTTCTATTGTGGGTTTTATTATAAATGGTAATGGGTAATAAAATGACGGATAATTTGGACTCTAAATCTATTAGTTCACTCTCTGTTTTATTAGTTGAGGATAATATTGCAGACGCCCGATTAATAGAAGAATTTTTAAAGGAAATTAGTATAAATGCAGTTTTGCATATTGTACGTGATGGAAAAGAGGCCATGGATTTTCTGTATTTAAACTGTAAATATAATGGGGAGTGTAAATCTACATTTGTAATTTTAGACCTAAATTTACCGAAAATGAGCGGCCGTGAGGTTTTAAAAGAAATTAAAAATGATGATGAACTAAAAAGAATACCTGTGGTAATTCTTACAACTTCAACGGCAGAAGAAGACATAAATGAGTGTTATAACAATCATGCAAACTGTTACATCACTAAACCTCTTGATTTTGATGAATTTGCAAATACAATGAATTCAATTAAAAGTTTCTGGTTTAACATGGCAGAATTACCAAAGATTTAGATTTTTATTAGTATTATCTGGCCTTTAGAATCCTTTTAAACTTGTTCCGGTGAATATGAATGTGGAAGAATAATACAACCGCCATTATTATGCCTGTTTCTACATGCCAGAAAAGTAAATTGAAATTGAAGTTAAACCGCACCCCGTAATCGGTTATAAGTACCAGTATTATCCCTGTGATTCCTGAAATTAACATGCTTCCAACAAGTACAATGCTCCACATTTGTTTGTACCTAACTTTTCTTAAAATTTTACTGTCATATAAGAGGTAACTTATTAGATATAGCATAATTAGTGCTAATGCTATCGGTAAAACATTGTAGTCTGGATTATAGGCTTCGCCGCCGCTGACGCTTCCTTGACTGCTTGACTGATCACTATTTTGAGCATAAGCCGCCGCTGGAGTTAAAAAAGCAATTAGGAGTAAAATTATCAATATTTTTTTCATTGTATCACTATGTCCTCAAAGTGATTTTTTTAAACCTGTCCCTGTGAAGATAAATGTGGAACATGGCTATTATAAATAGAACTATACCAATTTCTACATGCCAAAAAACGAGGAAAGCGTTTACAGCGATGCTCATCCCATATTCTGCAAATATGCTGATTAAGAGCCCAATTACGGCCAGAATTAAACCTATTATAAAAATTGTTATGCTCCATATTTTGACGTGCATCGCCTCTGTAATTACATCTTCTTTATATAACAAGCAGGATATTGCATACAAAATTATGATTATAAGTGAAACTGGAACGAATTCATATGACATTATAATAGGTATGTTAAAAAACCGGTATAAACTTTTATTTTAAGGCATAATTTGGTACTATTATAACAATAAATTAACTTTATTTGGATTTTTGTTAATATTTTCATGCTTTTTATGAAATATGTTTGCTTTTAAGAATTTTTATTAAAATTAGAGGTATAATAGAATGATTATTCAAATTTTGAGTAAAAATATGAGTATTGAAAATATTTGTTTATCTAGCATACCCTGAAATGGGTGAATTAGCTCTAATTTTAAAGGCCTCTTATTATCTGAAATAATGATCACATTGCTATTTTCTATTTTAATACAATTTAAATGGTTTAAAATAGGTTTATATGTAATTGGGGTAAATGCATACTTATATAATTAATATGGGGGATTTAATGAAAAAATATGCAGTTCTTCTAATGGCGGTTTTGGCAGTTGTAGTTTTTTCTTCGGGTTGTACAAGTCAGGGTAATAATACCTATAATTTTAAGGGAATATCCTTTAATTATTCTAGTAGCTGGCAGGAAATTTCAAATATTAAAACACAGGACGCGCTTGTGGGAGTTGGAGATCCAGATTCGGTAGATAAACCAACAAACAATGTAAATACACTTGTAATCGTTCAAAAAGTACCAATATCTTCTAACTCTACATTAAAACAGTTTTATGAGGATACATATGCCAAATATGCTCAAGATTCAACTTTTCAGACTATTTCTAATAAAACCATTAAAGTAAATGGTTTGACTGGTTATGAGAACGTCCACAAAATTATGGTAAATGGGGTTTTAAAGGAAGAAAGGGTTGTTTGGCTTGAAAAAAATGGCAATGCCTATGTTATACTCTGTGGGGCATTAATTGGTGACTTTGATGGCCAACAATCAAACTTTAACATAGTCATAAACTCTTTCAAGATTCAATAATCCACTTTTTCTCTTTTAAAATTCGTTATTATTTTTTAGGTTTTGGTTGATTTGATACATGGGATTTTATTCTATATGAGATTTTTTAGTAAGTAAATCTTAACTTTCTTTTTGAATTTAATATTTCAAGCAGTATCTTTTAAATGTAGTTTAGACGGCTAATATCTTACGTATTTTTTATATTTCCTGTTTAAAATAGTATAATATCTGTATAATCTTATATGATACTTTAATACATCCTACTCGTTTTAAAGTTAAATATATAAATAGATAAGAATAATAACGATTTTTATAAATGAAATGGGGGATTCAATGAGAAAATATGCGATTTTAGTAATATCTATTTTAGCCATTGTGATTTTTGCATCCGGTTGTACATCTGAAACTCAAAACAAGACGTATAACTTAAGTGGCATTTATTTTAATTATCCTGGTGCCTGGAGTGAATTATCATCTGATCAAATTAATCTCACCAGTGATTCTGCTTCTGCAATTGTAGCTGTTAGTGATGATAGTGGACAGACAGGTGTTTTGATACAAAGTACTCCTTCTTCATCTCAATCATTGACTGATTTTGTAAATTTAAACAAGGCAAGTATTAAAAAAATGGGTTATGCCATTTTATCAGAGAATACAACAACAGTAAATGGGGTAAAGGCTCATCAGATAATTTTCAATGGAAATGATACTAAACAAGTCATGACTCTATTTAAGAAAAATAATAAGATTTATTACATTGTTTTCAATTCACAACCAGAAGATTTCGATAGCCAGCAAACCAATTATAATATGGTACTGAAGACTTTTAAAGTACAGTAATCTTTCTTTTTTTTCTTTTTATTTTAATATAAATTTTGAAAAGACTTTCTCATGTTCACAAAATCGAAGATTTTGTGACAGTAAAAAATTGGAAATTTTTTACATGCTAACAAAAACATCGGTTTTTTGAGAGATTTTATGTCCATTAACATGTGTGTGGGTTATACTAAATTACTGGTTAATTTAAGTTGAACTTATTTTAAAAAATTGCATTTATTTAATCAAAAAATTACATAATAATTTAAATAGTAATATTTGCACAATACTCCAGAGCGAAGACTTTTATCATATATTACATTAAACATATAACTATCAGATTGAATTATAATTAGATTACATAAAAATTATTATATTGTTAAACATATAACTACCAGATTTTAAATTATAATTAAATTACATAAAAATTCTTATTTTTGAATTCGGTGAAAATATGAAACAGGTCATGGTTATAAGAACAGATTTAAAGATGGGTAAAGGAAAGATTGCAGCCCAATCCTGTCATGCAAGTTTAGGTGCCTTCAAGAGGGCAGACAAAAGAAAAATTATGAAATGGGAATTAGGCGGCGAAAAGAAAGTTGTAGTTAAAGTTAAAGACTTAAAGGAACTTTATGAAATATATGAAATAGTAAAACGTTCTGATGTCCCTTATTATCTTGTTCAGGATGCTGGAAGAACTGAACTGCCAAGCGGTACAGTGACATGTCTGGGTATTGGGCCGGATGACGATGAAAAGATAGATAAAATAACTCATGATTTGAAACTGCTTTAAAAATCGAAGATTTTTAAGGTTCGAAAATACTGTGTATTTTCTCAACTTTAAATCTGTCAAAGAATTTGACAGATTTAATGTTCGAAAAATCGTAGATTTTTCTCAACTTTAAAATTTTATTTACTAATAAAATTTTAAGGTTCGGAAATACTGTGTATTTCCTCAACTCTAAGTTAGGCAAAAGTGTGATTACATGGAATGGGTAGTTAAAGTTGGTGGAAGCTTATTTCCAGATGATGCCATAGAGTTCTGCAAAGCACTCGTGGGCAAAAATGCCATAGTTATCTGCGGCGGAGGCGATCTTGCAAATAAACTAAGGGAATACGATGCAGATATTAAATTTTCAGATACAGCTGCTCATAAAACTGCTATTTTATGCATGGACATTCTTGGAATGCTTGTTGCAGATAAAATAGATGGTGCAGAGGCAGTTTATTCTGTGGAAGACGCAAAGAAGGTTATGGTTGATGGAAGGCTCCCCATATTGCTGCCTTCTCGATTATTTGAGTATCTTGATCCGCTTGAACACTCATGGGATGTAACATCGGATTCCATATCAGTTTATATAGCATGGCTCCTCAAAAGCAAAATATTAATAGTAACAAATGTAGATGGTATATATGATGTCGATCCATCTATAGATGGTGCGAAACTTTTAAAAAGTATAAATGCAAAAAAACTACTGAATTTTAGTGAAACATCAGTTGATGTAAACTTACCCGAGCTTTTACTTGAATATAACTTAGACTGTTATGTTGTTAATGGAAAGTTTCCCAAGAGAGCTATTTCTCTAATTGAAGGTAAGAATTCTAAATGCACGTTTATTCGTGGTGAAAATAAACCAGAGGTTTTTTGATCCAAAATTAAGATTTTCGGAGGTTAATTAAATGGCAAAAGCAGAATGTATATCATGTAAACAAGAAATATCCCCTGTAGAAACATGTGTAAAATTCAAATGTCCAGAATGTGACGAAGTACTCTACAGATGTCAAAAGTGCCGAACATTTGGGCACCTTTATACCTGCAAATGTGGATTTACAGGTCCTTAAGTATTTTAAATCTGCAAAAACCGAAGGTTTTTGCGTGCCGAGAATTTATTAATTCTCGAGCATAGAATATAATATGAATTAAACTATTTTTAATTGGTTGATTAAGATAACTTATTTTGACAACCAATCAAAATTTATATTGGTGATTTAAATGGGAGAAGTAGTAGCAACAATAAAATTAATGCCAGAAAGTCCTGAAATTGATTTAGAACAACTGAAATCAGATATTCAAACATCAATTCCTGAAGGTGCAGAACTTCATAAAATAGACGAAGAACCAATTGCGTTTGGTCTTGTAGCCCTCAATGTTATGGTCATTGTAGAAGACCAGGAAGGGGGAACTGAAAAGGTTGAAGAAAACCTCGCTAAACTAAGCGGAGTTAACAGTATAGAAGTTACTGATACTAGAAGATTAATGTAATTTTAATCTCTCTATTTTTTAACTTTTAGAGTACTAATATGCTTTTTTTTAAATTAACTTTATTTTTAATTTTTATATTAATTAATATGGAATACTGATTTTATTTCTTTATTTTGAATTTTTCCTTTTTATACGGCACACTGTGTTTGAATCCTTGAGGTTTAGGTCCTTTATGTTTTCTACCTCTGGCTATTCCTATATATAATGCGCTGTTAACTAGGCCTATATGGCTGAATGCTTGAGGGAAATTTCCGAGCAATTTACCTGTTTTGGGATCTATTTCTTCAGCCAGAAGGCCTAAAGGGCTCATTAACTGGAGCACGTTAACAAATATACTTATAGCTTCATCTAACCTTCCAGAAAGGGCAAGAGAATCCACAAGCCAAAAAGAACAAATTAAAAAGCAGCCTTCAGCTCCGGGAAGCCCGTCTTCATTTTTGTAGCGGTAAACAAGACCTTTTTCAGTCATTAAATTTTTCATGACAGCTTCAATGGTGCCTTGAACCCGTGGATCGTCATAGGGCAGCAGCCCCATTCTTGGAATAAGCAGTGTTGTTGCATCAATGGCACCTGAATCAAAGGATTGAACAAAACTGTTTAATTCTTTATTAAAACCTTTTTCCAGTATTGCAGTTTCTATCTCATTTTTTGTTTCTTCCCAGTTGCAGGAAGTCTCAGTCTTCTTAAATTTTGCTATTTTAATCCCTCGATCAACAGCTACCCAGCACATAAGTTTTGAATGCACATAATGGAGGGGTTCACCCCTTATTTCCCATATCCCTCGGTCTTTAGTGTTCCAGACTTCGCAGATATAGTCAACAAAATTTTTTATAAATTCCCATGTTTTATCTGAAATATCTTTCCCATAACGGGTGGTATCATAAATGGCATTTATTAGTTCTCCATAAATATCTAGCTGCTTTTGATTAACGGCTGCATTTCCTATCCTAACAGGGCTTGATTGTTTGTAACCTGAAAGATATTCCAGCATCTGTTCTTCAACGGCCTCGTCTTTATGGAGTGGATACATTATGCGGATATCTGAAGGGTGAGTGCCCTGTTTTATAATGCTGTTAATCCATCTCATGTAATCCTGGGATTCCTGTACATGTTCAAGGTGGAAAAGCGCCTGTATAGTATATGCTGAATCCCTAATCCATGCATAGCGGTAGTCCCAATTTCTTACTCCTCCTGTACATTCGGGGAGAGAAGTTGTGGCAGCGGCTGCAATTGCCCCGCTCTCTGGATTTGCCAGTAATTTAAGTACTAAACCAGAGCGAGCAATGATATCATGCCAGATATCTTCAAGGATACAGATTTTGTGGCATTTGTAAGTCCAGTTTTGCCAGTATTCCTGCAGGGCATCTAATTTTTCATTAAACTTACCATAATCTGGAGGATACTCTGGAGAATAATGATCCTGCTGGTTATATTGAAGAACAAACCATATTTCCATGTCTTTTCTCATGTTAAACTGGCTTGTTATTTCATCCTCTTTGATTTTGAGTGGAACAACTGTATTTAAAAATAACTCATTATCCTCAAAACTGCATGTTGCTCCTCCTTCTATTAACTTGAAATCAGGGACATCCTTGGCATAATTAAAACGTGGTTTGAAACTTAATTCAAGTCGAATATGCCCTTCAATGCACTTAACTTTCCGATAAAGAGTTCTATGGTGTTTAGTCCCGTCATAAAGATTGACGGGCATAAAATCAGTTATTGTAACCATTCCAAAGGGGGTATTGAATGTGGTTTGGAGGATATTGGTTTCTTTAATATAAGCCTGAAATGAGCTGAATTTTGAGACCGGCTGAATAGCAAAATGTCCTCCTCGCTTGTTATCTAAAATTGCTGCAAAGATTGAAGGCGATTCCAGGTATGGGAGACACATCCAATCTATAGATCCATCACTACCAATAAGTGCACATGTTTCCAGGTTTCCTATAATGCCGTAATTTTCAATATCTTTGAATTTATTTTCCATAGTATGATTCAACCTTTATCTTTGGTTTATTTTGCGTTTTTAATTTCTTGAAGGCGTTTTCCTGCCATTAACTCCATTTCAATTTCTTCAAGAGATTTTCCTTTGGTTTCAGGTACAAGGAAATAAACAAAAACCCATGTAATAATTCCAATTATGCTGTAAAGCCAGAACGTGCCGGGGGTTCCGATTAGTTGAATAAGGGATAAAAATGTTATTGCCACCACTAAGTTAGTACCCCAGTTAACTATTGTAGCAGTGCTCATGGCACGGCCCCTTATCCGCAGAGGATAAATTTCTGAAATCATTAACCAGAAAACAGGCCCTAAACCTATGGCAAATGAACCGACATACACCATTAAACTTATAACAGAGAGCAAACCTAAAGACGTTGATAATCCAGGTAAAACGAAAGCTATCCCTAATGTTGCAAGGCTGGTTATCATTCCAATAATGCCAATTAAGAGTAATGGCCTCCTTCCGACTCTGTCTATTAATGAAATCGCTACAACTGTCATGATTACGTTTATCATACCAATCCCTGCAGTTGCAAGTATTGAAATAGCAGCCGATTGAAAACCTGCAAATTCGAGGATTGTCGGTGCATAATAAATAACTGTGTTAATACCGGTTAACTGTTGAAAAGCAGCAAGCCCTATGCCTATTATTAAAGCTGGTCTGACTACTGGATCTAATATTTCCGACCATTTACATTCCTGTTCACAGACTAGACTCGCTCTAATTTCTTTCATTTCTTCACTTACATTTTTGGTCATTCTTATACGTTCAAGGACAGAGCGTGCTTTGTCAATTCGCCCTTTACTGTAAAGCCAGCGGGGACTGGGTGGCATTAAGTACATTCCAACTCCTAATATGATACTTGGGACTACAGCTAACCCTAACATCCAGCGCCAGCCTCCACTAGAGGCAAAGGCAAAATCCACAAGGTATGAAATGACTATACCCACTGTTATGGCAAGCTGGTTTAATGATACAAGTGCACCTCTTATGCTAACTGGTGCAACTTCGGCAATATAGAGCGGTGCAATAAATGAAGCTATTCCGATAGCTATGCCCACCACGATTCTACCTGCAATTAAAGTATATACATCTGGAGTTAATGCAGTAAATATGGCACCTATTCCGAAAACAAATGCGGCAGCAATGACCATTATACGGCGCCCGTATTTATCGGCTAAGAATCCACTTATACTTGCACCAATTACAGCACCAATAAGTACAGAACTTACAACGATCTCTTGAGCTGTACTTGAAAGTGAAAAAGCCTGCCTGATAAATAGTATTGCCCCCGAAATTACTCCGGTATCATATCCAAATAACATTCCTCCAATAGCTGTAATTGCTGCAGCTATAATTACAAACTGGATATTTTTCTCCTTAACCATTTAAACTACTCCGTTTATTATAAAAAAATACATTCAGTAATTTGATCATGCTAAATTTATCCAATTTTTGCATTAAGCATCTAAATTATACTTCTTGAACTTCTTTAAGGAGTATAATTCATTAAAATCAATTAAGTTAAAGTTATAGAGGGTTTAGAGCATTCAACGTTAATAAAATAGTATTTAAGCATTTCCTTAATTGGGAATAGTGAGTCGCGTTTAACTACAGCTGATTGAATTGACTTTGTAGTATTAATCCAACGCTTTGTATTATGAATTTTAATGTTTAAAAAAGTTTGTCGTAGTATTTAAACTAAAATAACTGGTGAAAAATATTTTAGAAGATATTCCTGATTTTTAAGATGTAAATGGACTTCAACTCTCATCTGGCTGCAATTTTCCCATGTTATCTTTTCTATTTTCAAATTGCTGAAAATAAAACAAATAATTTTATATATATTATTATTAATGTAATACAGAGATTACTAAATTTCTACATTATTTGTGCATTTCTATTTAAAGCATATTGAGAAATTCAGGGGTTTAAAATGTTTGATTTGATACTTGCATGTATAATAGGAGTATTATGCGGTGTTTTAACTGGTTTAATTCCTGGAATCCATGTTAACATGGTAGGAGCCTTCATTTTTGCGTCATCTTCTTTTCTATTAGCTACTTACTCTCCTGAAGTTTTATGTGTATTTTTAATTTCCATGGCAATTTCCCATGCCCTTCTCGAGTTTATACCATCTATGTTTCTGGGAGTTCCAGAGGAAGGTACGGTTTTATCAATTTTACCTGGTCATAAGCTTCTGCTTGAAGGTAGAGGTAAAGAAGCAGTGAGGTTAGCGGCAGCAGGTGGCTTTGGGGCAATTTTAATTACAGTTGTCCTTTTACCAATTTTCATAATGCTTTTACCTGCAGTTTATGGGCAGATTAAGCCTTATATATGGATTTTACTTGTAATAATTACTATATTCATGTTTATAAGATTGAACAACAACTTAAAGTCATTCCTGTGGTCAGTTGTTTTATTTTTATTTTCTGGAATTATGGGTTATATCATGCTGAATTCACCTGTATCGTCTAATGTTTCACTGCTTTGTATTTTTACTGGACTTTTCGGTGTAAGCACATTAATTTATAGTTTACAACAGCGTTCATTTGTCCCAACACAAAACCGGTTCCATCATTTTAAAATTAACAGTGATATACTCAGGGGAATTTTTGCAGGTGGAGTTGCAGGGAGTATTCTTGGGTTTTTACCGGGATTTGGGCCTGCACAGGGAAGCCTGATCGCACAGGAACTAATTGGAGGAGGGGATTTTGAAAACAATAATGAAAGTTTTATCACGGCATTAAGCGGTGTTAACACAGCTGATACGTTATTTTCACTTGTGATGATATTTTTAATTGGAAATCCAAGAAGTGGAATTGCAGTTTATGTAAAAAACATCCTGCAGAACTTTGATTTTAACCACATGCTATTTTTTGTATTTACTGCATTAACCGCAGTTTCAATTTCGGTATTTTTATGTCTAAAATTAGGAGATATTGTAAGCGAGTTAATAGAAAAGATAAATTATAGGAAACTTTCATGCTTTGTGATAACTTTTATGAGCCTGCTGGTGGTTGGATTTGCTCTTTGGTACCGTGCAAATCTCTTTTTCATGCTGCTTGCGTATGTAACAGCAGTTGCACTTGGTTTGCTTCCCCATTACCTTGGAGTGAATAAGTCGAACTTGATGGGGGTTTTAATTGTGCCCACCATTGTGGTTTATTTTAATATTGGGTTTTAAATCATTGATATACTTTTTAATGAGTTTAGAAAATATAATAAATATCATGTACTCTAAAATAGTACTATTTTTTTTATTTTGTAATGGTAAAAAGGGGATTAAAAATATCAAATAAAAATATGATGAATTAAGGGATGAATATTATGATACTGATTTTGGAGAAAAATTTTCTAATGGGAATTTATTAGTACCCTTTCTAGTTTTCGTTTCCACATTCCTTTCAGGACAGACAGCAACTTCATTTGCTGCTGCTGCAATAATAAGGCTAAAATATCAAACATAGAGTATACTGGTTCATATATTTTAGTATACGCATCTTAATGGGATTTCCTCTGATTTAGGTAGGTATACTCTCCTCTAGATGTTATTTTCGGAGTCATTATAGAAAATTAGAAGTGCATTAACTATTTTGAAATATCAAGAAAGAATATTAAATAATAAAATAGCTCCAATTATTGGTGTTAAAAAGAGATTAGATTTAATTATTGATTAATAAGTCAATCTTCTGGTTTTAATGTATCCGCCTATAAGTCCACATACCCCTCCATTAATAATTCCTAATATCAAATATGGCATTATATAAAGGAAAGAGCCTGTAAAAAGACTTCCTAAAAAAAAGGATACCGCACCGGTGATTACTGCATTTTTAGTTCCAATTACCATGTTTTCAGATAAGTAACCAATAATCACCAATATTAGAAATGGTATGAGTGTAAAGATACCGCTTGTAAAGGTTAATATTAGAGTTATTGCTATTGTTGATGGTACTACTAAAATCCACCCGATATTATGGAAATTAAGCTCATTTAATATGGAATTTATAAAACCTGCCTGCATGCCCGGAGGACTTCTATGTATTCTGTGTTGATTTCGGGCATTGTAGATATGTCTTCCAATGTTTTTATAATAAAATTGATGTAATCGGTTTTTTATATCTGCTGGAAATGAAAATATCTTGTTTTTGAGAATTTCTTTTTTTGCAGGTTTTTTTCTAAGTGAAACTTGTTTCCATTGGGGATCTATGATATCCAAATTTTCAACATATCTTAATTTACCACTACAATTGCATTTATGGGCAAAATCTTTTGCAGACTCACCATATTGTAATTTATAATAGCTCTTGCATTTATTGCAGATTAAATAGCCCACTTAATACCCCCATTAAAAATCTTTTAATAATATCAGGAAAAGTAGTTTGATATTTGTAATTAAAAGTTTATATTCCACTTCCCTTATTAAATCTTCCCATTTTTGTACTTAGCGCGTTATATCGAAATTAGAATAAGTTAAAAATAAGTCAAAATTATTTATTTCAGGGAGCATTACTTTGAGAATTACAAACAGGCTCATACATACTTATAAGCGCGTTCTTTAACAATTTTCTATCTTCAAAAGTAGAATTAGGCATCACATGTGCACCGATATAAACATTGCTTTTAAAACCAGCTTCTTTAAACCAGTATTCATACTGGGGATGATCAAGGCCAGATTCAAGTTCAGAAAACTCACTTGACTCACATATATACAAAAGTTGATAACTTTCAGGTTCATTTTTAGGGTCTGGCTTCATTAAGATGGCATAAATTGAGGGAAAGTTCAGTGGATCCCAATCTTTGAGGAGATGGGGGCCGTCAAATACTCTGTTGCCTATTTCTATGCTCATATTATTCCCTCATTAATTAAGACTTAAATCACAACTACTTCTTTACCTAATTTACCTGCAGCTTCCACAAATTCCTCGGTGTCGATACCAGGAAATGCATCAATGATGCAGATATCAAATTTTTCATCCAGAACGTTCTTTAACTGCCTTATATCTAAAGAAAGGACCTTAAATTTTCCCCCCTCCGCAATTACATCTTTTTCCGGATCCCAGGTATCCACTGAAAACCCATTTGTTTCTAGATTAATTGCAGTCATTGCCACTGCAGGGGACCAGATATCATTGAAGACAACTTCTCTCGCCCCTGCTTTAAGACAGGTAATGCCAAGTGTTCCAGGCCCGCAGGTGCAGTCCAAAACAGAAGGGGCATCATATTTTTCTAAAACTTTCTGCAGGATTTCAATTTTGGGAGATTTGACCTGCGGAAATTCTATATGTATTTTTCCCTGATCTTTGTGGATGCATAATGTTCCGTAGGGCGTCTGAACAATATCACACCGCATATCACACCCTGCTAAAAGTTCATACACATTTGGGCTGAGATCAGAGTCTTTTATCCCTGCGGTTTCTCTTATATTTCCTTTGAGGACTCCTTTGACTTCACGAACTTCTTTTATTATCCTTTGAGCGCATTTTTCATTTACTTCGTCTGATAATATTACCAGAGAATTTTTTGGTAGATACGGGGCCGAATTCAGGGGATATGCGGGGGTTATAATTGGAACACATGTATCTCGTAGTGTTGATCTTTCATCTTTTATCCCCTCATCAATCATTATTTTCAGGACATGTGCAACTACAATATCAAGGTGTCTCCTGCCGCAGTCACAAAGTCCAAAAGTTGTATTAATTTTGCCTATATCAATTTGGCTGGCTAATGGTGAAAATTTCTTTAAGTTCCATGTTTTACAGAGGGCACATGCCCTGTAAAATGATTCAATATCTTTTAAAACCGTTGAAGCGGGTTGTATGCATGCATCCCCACACCTACACTGTGTTTCCATATACTTAAATATTGGATAGGCTATATAAATACGTAGCTATAGGGTATCGTGAGGCATATGAAAAATAAGCGGAAAGAAATACTCAGGGATCTTTTAGGGGAATTTGGTTCCAGTGATGATTTTAACAAGGACGATGATGGGCGGGAAAATGAAGTAACCGAAGAACCAGTTAAAAGGCAAGAATACGAACCAATGCAGACCGAATACAAAAGAGAAAACCCCGATTTGTTGGAAAAGTCAGAATATGCAGAGGATAGATCTGAAAAACAGAATTTGATGGGAAGATCAGAGTATGCAGAGGACAAATCTGAAAGTAAAGATTTGGCCGGACGATCTGATTATCTAGAAGATAGATCTGAACATAAAAGAAGATCTTTTTTCGATGATGATGACGATGGGTTCAAACTGGACAGTATAATGGGAGGCTCCGTAAACAAATCTGATTCAAGTAGAATGTTTAAAGAGCCTGCAGAAAAGACCGCTGAAAAGCCAAAAAGACGCCCTAAAAAGATGAAAAAGACCTCAAGTGGGATAAAAGCTGAAATAATAGAAGACGGGTTAATTCCTCTTTACAACGTGTCTGTCCCTAAATTTACTGAAAGAGAAAGGCAGCTGCTCAATGAAATTCGTGAAAAGCTGGTTGAAGTTGCTGTTTCTCAAGGTGACAATTTCAAAGTTAATGAAGAGTCATTTGCAGGTGAAGTTAAAGAATTCCTGAAAATGAAGGGAGTGAGGGATACTGATAAACTTGCAGCACAAATATCTCAGGAAATGCTGGGGTATGGTGAACTGGATCCTATGATTAAAGATGATGATCTGGAAGAAATAATGGTAATTGGAACAGGCAACCCTGTGTTTGTCTACCACCGAAAACTGGGAATGATGCAGACAAATGTTGTTTTTGATGATGATACTGATATTAAAGCGATTATAGATGTTATTGCAAGGCAGGTAAACCGTAGAATAGACCAGCAAACACCTATCTTGGATGCGAGGTTGGAAGATGGTTCAAGGGTAAATGCAACCATCCCTCCTGTATCTGCAGATGGCTCCTCCCTAACTATACGAAAATTCCGTAAAGATCCATTAACGGTTATTGATTTAATTAACTTTAAAACCATGTCCTCTCATTTAGCAGGATTTTTATGGGTTTGTGTTGATGGGCTTGGAGTTAAGCCGTGTAACGCAATTATAGCTGGAGGTACTGGTTCTGGTAAAACCACAACATTGAACACAGTAACTTCATTTACTCCTCCTCGTGAGAGAATAATCACTATAGAAGATACATTAGAGCTGCAGCTACCTCACGCCCACGTTTTACGTATGGAAACCCGTCCACCTAACATTGAGGGAAAAGGAGAACTGAACATGGATCACCTGGTTAAAAACTCCCTCAGGCAGAGGCCGGACAGGGTAATTGTAGGGGAAGTAAGGGGTGGTGAAGCAATAACTCTTTTCACAGCTTTAAACACTGGACACTCTGGATTTGGTACACTTCACGCCAACACTGCACGTGAAACAATAACGAGGCTTATAAATCCTCCGATGAATGTTCCAAATATTATGATACCTGCTTTAGACTTTATAATAATGCAGAATAGGATGTATCGGCCTGAAGGGGGGTCTATAAGGAGAATAACTGAAGTTGCAGAAGTTGTAGGTATGGAAGAAGGTAATGTGCAGCTGAACAGAGTATTTGAATGGAACAACATGGTTGATAAAGTGGAATATGTTGGTATTGCAAGCCAGACACTAAGGGAAATGGCTGAACTTCGTGGAATAACCATCACTGAAATTGAAGAGGAAATTGAAAAGAGAAGGTTAGTACTGGAGTACATGGGAGATAACAACATTAGATCCATTACAGAAGTTGGAGAATGGATCAGTGACTATTATAGAGACCCTGATGAAGTTTTAGATAAGATATTATAGATAATGGTGATGTGGTGATAGAATGGCTTTTGATGGCCTTAAAAAAATCTTCGACATGCTCGGCGGAGCTACGATTGACTCAAGTAAAAAGGTAGGAGAGGGCGTACAGGTACCTGTAAGTAAGCTAAACGATATGAGAGCAAAGTCCAGGTCGGGACTTGGATCTCGAAGTCTTGGATCTAGAGGGATGGGATCTTTAAATAAGGAGTCTCCCCGTGTTATAGAACGGATGAAAATGGATAAAGATGAGATTCAGATGTTTAAGGAACTCATCGATAAGAAATATGAACGAGCTGATAAACCTAAAGAAGATAAGGCTCAACGGGATGCATATCAGAAGGCATCACTTGAAGAACTTCTTAAAGAAGAAGAAAAAGAAGGCATAGACCCTAAATTAATTATGGGAATGGGTGCAGTATCTTTTGTTTTAATCCTGGTGATAATGACTGTTCTCGGATTTGGAATCGAGATAGGTCTTGTATTTGGGATGTTAATATTTTTAATGTCTGTTATGATTATTTTCCTGCCTAAAATGCAGAAAGGGAAAAAATCAAATGAAGCATCAAGAGAACTGCCATACGCTTTAAGGCAGATGGCAACTGAACTTCGTGCAGGGCTCGGTCTTCATGAAAGTATGAAATCTGTGGCATTATCTGGATATGGTCCACTTTCTGAAGAATTTGCACGAACATTAGAAGAAATTAAGTATGGAGAAACAACAGAAAATGCATTAATGGATATGAGCGAACGGATAAACTCTGATGGAATGAAAAGAGCAGTTCATCAGATAACTCGGACATTATCCAGCGGTGGGGATCTTTCAAGGACGCTCAATGTTATAGCAGAAGATGTAGCCTATGAAATGAGAATGAAACTGAAGGATTACGCTCAAAAATTAAATTCATTCACTATGATATACATGTTTGTCGCTATACTTGGACCTGTAATTCTCATGATCATGCTGATTGCAGCATCAACTGTTATGGGTAAGAGTATGTTCCCTCCAGCGGTTCTTTTAATATTATACCTGTTCTTTTTCCCAATGATTGTTGGATTTATGGCATTTATGATTAAAAGGCTGGAACCGCAAGTATAAATTAACTTCTATTTTTTATTTTAAATTGATAATTATTTGGTAATTGTTGGTTGGAGATTAGATTGCTAAACAATTTCTATAGTGAGGATGTATTTTTAAACCATATCTTAATTTCATTAAAAATAGTAAAAATGGATTTTACACAATTAAAAAATAATGGGCAATTTCAAGGCATATTACCAGTGCTACAGTTATCCCTGTGAAAACATACTCTTTTGAACCTATATTCTTGTTTCCATCATTATAAAGCTGGGATTTATCTGAATACCCCCGGCTTACCATGCTAAGGTAAACAGTTTCTCCACGTTCATAAGCCCTTAAAAACATCATCATTATGGTGTAACCAATTTGTTTCATTCTCCACATGTATGGTGTTTTTTTGTTAAATATGTCAAAGTTTCGGGTTGCCTGTGCGTTTCTTATTGCGTCTAATTCATCAAAGAACATGAACAAAAATCTAATCATGAGGCTGAATATCATTGCAAATTCTTTGGGCATACCTAACTTCCTGAAGGATTGTACTACCTCCTGCATGGGACTTATGGATGATAAAAGCACGATTGCAGTTAGAGAAACAATAAGGCGTGACATTAACAGTATTCCAAATGTTAAACCTTCATGAGTAACGTTGATGCCAAATGGTAAAGCATACATTACATTACCGGGATGTATGAATGGTTGAAATACTATAATCAAACCTCCAAATGGCAAAAGTAATAATACTCTCTTTAAAGTGGTTTTAAATGAGATTTGAGACAAGTAAATCAATAATAAAAGATAAACTTCAAGTAAAACGAGAATCATCGGTTCTGTAGTGTAAACCGCATAAATTGTAATGAACACCAGTATCACTAATTTGATTCGCCCATCTAACAGATGGAGAAAACTTTCCTTCATAGTTTCATTTTCTAAATTGAGAATTGAATTGGTGTTCATTGATCTATCTCCTGAAAATATTTATTCCAATGATTCTGGTTTTTTTCTTCGCAATAAAACTGCTGCAACGTATGCGATTGCTAAAGTTATCAAAATACCTATAATTAATGCTAGTACTCCGCCGTAAGGATTGTCTTCCCCTAAAAGAGGTATCATGTAGTCTGACATTGGTGCGTTGTAGTTGTTTGACTCTTGAGTAGTAGATATATCTTCTGCGGTTTTTTCTAGACCGTCAGGGTTGCTTGAAGCTATAAATGGCGATAGAACAGCAATTATTATACAGATTGCTAAACCTGCCATGACAAATTTCTTATCTTTAGGGTTCATTTTGCTGCCACATCTAGTTTTTCAGATTTTGTATCATCTTTTTTCTTCTGGTTCCATGCCAGTAAATCTGGGCGCACATTTTCTAATGCCATGATTACAACAACTGTTAGAATTGCTTCGATAATCCCTATTAGTGCGTGGTATATTCCCATCATTTCAAGTCCGGCTATGAGTGGGAATGTTCCAGCCAGCCACATTTCAACTGCAACTGCTTCAGCTGCTATAAATATTGATAACCATGAGGCTATGGCTATGGCAGGTATTTTTCCTACTATTTTTCTAAGGGCACGGAATCCATAAAGTCCTACAAATCCTCCTATAATGCCCATATTAAGCACGTTAGCACCTAAAACTGTTATTCCCCCATCACCGAAGAATAAAGCCTGAACAAGTAGTACTAAAGTGAACACTATAACTGCTGCCTCTGGAGCACAGAATACAAGCGCAATTAAAGCTCCACCAACCATATGTCCGCTGGTTCCAAAGGCTATAGGAATATTCATGGACATTATAGCAAATATACCTGCGGCTAAAACAGCCATTAAAGGAACTGACCGTTCATCAAGATTCTTTCTAGCCCATCTCTGGGAGAAATACAATGCAATAAAAAGTATAACAAAATAAATGGCACACTGCCACAAAGGAATAAAACCGTTAGGTATATGCATATTATTATAATCTCCTTGATTTTTACAAAATAGGTTCTATTTTTTATAATATAAACTTTTTCGTAAGTATTACTTATTGGCCGATTTTAATAAAAAATGTAATAAAAAAGTACTACTAAAAAGGGATTTTTGGTAGAAATAGTAATAATCAATTTTAGATAACAGAAACTTGAACTATGAACTAATTTTGTAAATAGAGTTCATAATATAAATTATTTTCTTTTTGATCTTAACAAGTTAATTGAATAGGGTTATGTTTTTAATTTTGAATGACCCTATGATAACCCAGTTTTTTGCTATTTTATTTGGTGATATTTGCAAAGAACTTCACTTTCAAGTTTCATTTGAAAAACATCACGAGAAAATTATAACTTTTATTTAATTGATTAGAGTTCCTCTCAAAAGTTTGAATTACTTTTTTTCGTCACGTTTAAATATATAAGACGCTAAATACAACTTTGAAATAAGTAAAGGTGAAAAATATGAATGATTATGAAGTTTTACTTAATAGGGCAAAAGATTTGCACGGTGAAGTGTGTCCTGGCGTAATTATGGGGACCCGAATGAGCATCGCCGCTATGAAAAAGCTTAATATGGATCCCTTAAAACCAAATGAGAACCTTATAGTAACTGTAGAAACAGATAGATGCATGCCTGATGCTGTACAGGCAATAACCGGATGTACTGTTGGCCGCAGGACTTTAAAATGCAGAGATTATGGTAAATTCGTGGCTACATTTGTGGATATGACTACTGGAGAAGCAGTCAGAGTATCTGCAAAAGATGATCTGGTAGATTCCACTCCTGGTCTTTGGACATGGTTTAAAGATGTAGCAGAACTAGCTAGAGAAAAAAATATGCCTAAGGTTATGGAAGAAAAGAAATCTGCAATTAAAAAACTATCTGAAATGCCAGATGAGGATCTGCTTTCTTTAGTGGAATTGCAAATAGATGATACTGAAATTCCAGGCATTCCTCAGCATATAGTGACATGCTCAGTATGCGGCGAACATGTAATGGATAAAAAAGAAATTATTGTGGGGGGTAAACCTGTCTGTCAGTTTTGTGCAGATTAAAAGAGTTAGTCTGCATGAAATTTAGGACATGTTATTCCATCCATAAGTATTTGTTATAATGAGTCAGATTGTTTTTTTCCTTATTTATTCTTAGGATATTATATGTCTGATAGAAATGTCAATTAAATTCTCTTAAATTCCAAAAAGGATGTCCTTACATTAATATTGAAAATATTTTTGGAATATTGACTTTTGGTAAAATAGCAGTAAGTTATTCTAAAAGAAATAAATCTAAATTACATGTGTTTTATAAAAATTATGTATTAAAATAGTTATAAGTTTAAAATACTATTTTTAATGCTGTTTAGCTAGTTTAAATTCTTTTTACTCGGTTTTTAACTACTATATATGAATGATAATTATATATTGTAATAACTAAAATGTAAGAGATAATCAAAACGGGTTATATACTGTTTATTTCACTTTTAATTTTTTAATATATTGTTTTAAAACTTTAAATTTAATTTTTATTCTTTTATGTAGTATCCAGTTAGAAAAATAGAGAATTATTTAATATAAATCTTTTTGGGAGTGTTTTAAAATTAATAGATGTTCATAAGATAATAAATAAAAGATAATAAATAATAAAAAAATATTGGATTTTAGAAAAAGGATACTGAATTGGTTTTAAGTTAAAATAATCATCAATATAAGGATATGAAAATTAAAAATCAATAAATTAGGTTATATTAGTGTAATTCTGGTATTACAAAATAACTCATTTTTTGAAAAATAAGGATAAAATTTATATAAGGTGACGCTCTACTTTAAAATATCATTATAAATCATTAATAATTAAAGCAAACTTTATATAATGGTGGAACTCTATTTAAACTATCATTATAAATCATTACTAATTTGGTGATTACTGTGACACCGAAAAACAAACCTAAAGAATTCAAAAATGATTTTTGGAAGTCAAAAAATTTCAAAGTCTCAATTGGTGAAATAGTTGAAAATAAGGAAGGGGAAACAGCTCCTGAATCGATGGGGCCGACCCCTAAACCTAATATAACTGATTTAAGATCGTGGGACATGAAATTACTGGAAAGATACGAACCATTTTACGCGCCTTTTTGTGACATGTGCTGTTTATGTACATTTGGAAAGTGTGATTTAACTGGTAAGAAAGGAGCATGTGGAATTGATATACAGGCTCAACAAGCAAGAATAGTACTTTTGGCATGCTGCATAGGAACGGCAGCCCATGCTGGACATGGACGTCACATGGTGGACCATCTCATAGGAAAATATGGGGCAGATTTTCCTATAGATCTTGGAATGAATATAGATATAGAGGCACCGTTAACAAGGACAATTATAGGTAAAAAACCTAAAACATTAAGCGATTTGGAAGAAGTACTAAGTTATACGGAAGAACAGTTATCTCACCTTTTATCTGCATGTCACACTGGACAGGAAGGCAGTAGTCTTGATTTTGAATCAAAAGCGCTGCATGCTGGACTTATGGATGACCTTGCACGGGAGGCAGGGGATCTTGCGCAGATTGTAGCCCTTGGAATGCCTAAAGGTGATGAAAATGCTCCTTTAATAGAAATGGGGCTTGGAACAATTGACAGCAAAAAACCTGTAGTTCTGTGTATAGGACACAATGTAGTCCCAGGCGCTGGAATAATGGATTATATGGAAGATCATGGTCTTGAAGAAGATGTTGAAGTGTGCGGGATATGCTGTGCTGCAATCGATATTTCAAGATACAATAAAGCAGCTAAAGTGGTAGGCCCTCTTTCAAAGCAGCTTAAATTCATTAGAAGCGGTGTTGCAGATGTTATAGTTGTTGATGAACAATGTATACGGACTGATGTGCTTGAAGAAGCTGTAAAAAATAAAGCAGCAGTCATAGCCACCACAGATAAAATGTGTCTTGGGCTCCCAGACCTTACAGATCAAGATGCAGATGAAATAGTTTCCAAACTTGTTTGCAGGGAAATTGACGGTGCTTTGATACTTGACCCTGAAAAAGTTGGTGAAGTTGCCACAAGGGTAGCAATGAAAATTGCAGATGAACGTGAAAACCTCAAAATACTTCCAGATCTTGATGAAATTCAGGAAATGGCTAAAGAATGTACAGAATGCGGATGGTGTGTACGTGTATGTCCAAACGGTAAGCCTATGATGGATGCAGTTGTTGCAGCTGGTAAAGGCGATTTTTCTACATTTGTTGAACTGTACGAATATGACACATGTTATTCATGTGGAAGATGTGAACAGGAATGTGAAAGGGAACTTCCGCTCATGTCAATGATTACCAAGGTGGGAGAACACTACATAAAAGACCAGAAGTATAATATGAGGGCAGGTAGAGGGCCAGTTCAGGATATTGAAATAAGAAAAGTTGGTGCCCCAATTGTTCTTGGAGATATTCCTGGAGTTATAGCATTTGTAGGGTGCTCAAATTATCCTGAAGGCGGCTTAGAAGTCGCAAAAATGGCAGAAGAATTCCTTGAACGAAATTACATTGTTGTAACCACTGGCTGTGGAGCAATGTCTATAGGGGAATACAGAGACGAGGAAGGAAAAACACTCTATGAAAAATACGGCGGAGAATTTGATGCTAAAGGTCTTGTAAACATGGGGTCATGTGTTTCAAATGCCCATGTTTCAGGTGCATGTATAAAGATAGCCAATATTTTTGCTCAGAAACCCCTTGAAGGAAATTTCGAAGAAATCGCAGATTATATATTAAATAGAGTAGGTGCATGCGGTGTTGCATGGGGTGCTTATTCCCAGAAGGCTGCTGCAATAGCAACTGGGGTTAACCGATGGGGAATACCTGCTGTTATAGGGCCACACGGCTCAAAATATAGAAGACTTTACCTGGGAAGAACTGATAAGAAAGAAAAATGGAATCTCAATGATTTAAGATCGGGAGAAGTAGTTGAAGGAGAACCAGCGCCAGAACATTTACTGTACGCTGCTGAAAACCGCGGGGAAGCGACGGTGATGATTGCAAAATTGTGTATAAGGCCTAATGATACCTCAAAAGGAAGACAAATAAAATTAAATCAATATATAGACCTTCACAGGAAGTATTTTGGTACTATACCTGATGACATCTCTAAATTTATACGAAATGAGAAAGACATCCCTATAACCTACAAGAAAGACGTTATGAATATGCTGGAAGAGACGGGCTGGGAACCACGCGCACTTCCGCAGGAACCATCCACAATGGCCTTTAGGGAAAAGGCAAAGGGTAAATGATTGCATAAAAGGTGATTAAATGAATGAAAGAGTAATCCCATGGCAGCCAACAGTTATAGCCGGCCCAAAACAGGCACTGCTTGTAACTCCAGAAACGGCAGAAATGATGCTTAAAAAAGCAAAAAGGCCTTTAATGATAATGGGGCCTCTTATAAAAGAGAGTTCTGCACTGCCATTTGCTGTACTAATTGCAGAAAAGCGGAATATTCCCATTGTAAGTACAGGAGATATGTTTAAAACACTGAATGAATCAGATATTAAGAGCAAGCCTTATGGAGTAGTTGAAATTGTGAATCTTCTTAAAGATCCAGATTGGGGAGGGATAAATGGAGAAGGACAGCATGATTTAGTCCTGTTTATTGGTGTAATTTATTATATAGGTTCTCAGGGACTTTCAACCCTGAAGCACTTTGCACCTCACCTTAAGACACTTACACTCTGTAAATTTTTCCATTCCAATGCAGATGCATCGTTCCCTAATATGAAAGACGAAGAATGGATCAAATATCTTGAAAAATTAGCAGAATAACTTATAAAGCGAATAAGAATCATGGAGGAATTTAATGTTTGAGGATATACCTGTTGATGTTAGCCCAATGTATGAAGGAGAACGTATAAGATCAGCAAACATGTTTGTTGAACTTGCAGGCCCTAAATCTGTCGGTGCAGAACTAATTCAAGTTGCAGATGACGTTGAAGACGGCAAAATAGAAGTCGTAGGTCCTGAACTCAGTGCCATGAAGGAAGGGGAAATCTATCCTTTAGGGATACTTGCACAAATTCAAGGAGAAAAACTCGAAAAAGAGTTAGAAGGAGTTATAGAACGTAGGATACATGAACTGTGTAACTATGTTAAAGGTTTCATGCACCTGAACCAGCGAGACCAGATATGGTGCCGTGTAAGTAAAGAATCAGTAAATGCCGGATTTAAACTTGAAGATCTTGGAAAAGCGCTTTCAATTCTCCTTAAGGAAGAGTTTCCGATCATAGAAAAAATATCAGTCAGCATACTTACAGAAGAAAGCGAAGTAGAATCATTCTTAGAAACAGCACGAGCACAGTATGAAGTAAGAGATGCAAGGGCAAGAGAATTAAGCGATGAAGATGTTGACGTGTTCTACGGCTGTACAATGTGCCAATCATTTGCACCAAGTCATGTATGTATCGTCACGCCTGATAGGACTGCGCTTTGCGGAGCTATAAACTGGTTTGACTGCAGAGCCGCAGCTAAAATGGATCCTGATGGACCAATATTTGAAGTTGAAAAAGGTGAAGTTTTAGATGATGTAAAGGGTGAGTACAGCAACGTAAACGCGGTCATGGCTGAAAAATCACAGGGTATGACTGAAAGAGTATATTTACACAGTGTATTTGAATATCCCCACACTTCATGCGGTTGTTTTGAAGCGGTCGCATTTTATATTCCTGAACTTGATGGAATTGGGATAGTAGATCGTGATTTTAGAGGGGAAACTCCGCTTGGAATTCCATTTTCAGCAATGGCGGGGCAGTGCTCTGGTGGAAAACAGGTAGAAGGATTTACAGGGCTTAGTCTGGAATACATGAGATCACCTAAGTTTTTACAGGCAGATGGAAGTTATGAAAGGATAATTTGGCTCCCAAAAGAGATAAAAGAGTCTCTAACTGATTTCATACCTGAAGAGTTATTTGATAAAATTCCAACTGAAGAGGATGCATCAAGCATTAAAGAAATCCGAAGATTCCTGCGTGAATCAGAACATCCGGTAATTGAAAGATTAAAAGCTTCTAAAGCAGCTGCAGCAGAACTTGAAATTATTGAAGATGAAACAGAAGAAGTTGAGGTATCGGAAGCTCCAATGGCCCAGGTTGCATATGCGCCTGAAATTTCAGTGCCGGCAGCAGGTGGAGTTAGAATAATACTTAAAAATGCGAAAGTTTACGCTGAAAAGGTAATAATCAAAAGGAAATAGTTTTAAATTTAAATGAGAGGTAGCTTAGTGATAATAGCAGTAAGTGGAAAGGGGGGAACTGGTAAAAGCATGATTACTTCCCTCATTGTTAGATCCTTAAAATCATGCGGTAAAGATATATTAGCGATTGATGCGGATCCTGATTCCAATTTACCCGAAGCCCTTGGAATAGATGTTGAAAAGACAGTAGGTGATGTTAGAGAAGAGCTTAAAAAAGACACTGCAGCAGGCAATATTCCTAAAGAATCAAATAAATGGGACATACTTGATTATAAAATCATGAAATCCATTGTGGAAACTCCTGATTTTGATCTCCTGGTAATGGGAAGGCCAGAAGGAAGCGGATGTTACTGCGCTGTAAATAACATGCTCCGAAAGATCATTGAAACACTTACCTCTAACTATGATATAATTGTCATTGATACAGAGGCAGGACTTGAGCATTTAAGCAGGAGAACAACACAAAATGTTGATATCATGCTTGTAGTGACAGATAGATCAAAAAGAGGGATTTTAACAGCGAAAAGAATTGATGATCTTTCAGGCGAACTTGATATCAGTTTCAAAAAAATGTATTTAATATTAAATCGAGCTATCCCTGGAAAAGAAGAAGAAACAATTAAAAAAATTGATGAAATTGGATTGAATCTTATTGGGACAGTATATGAAGACGAAACTGTTGCTGAATATGATATTGAAGGAAAACCACTCATGGATCTTCCAGATGATTCTGCACCTGTAATTGCAGTTTCTGAAATTGTTTCGAAGATTTTAAATTTAATCGTATAACAAAAAATTGAAGGATGTGGGTTTATGGATAAAATGACACAACTTCTTAAACTACTTGAGAAAACAGATTCTATAGAAATAAATGAATTTAGAATGGACTTTGAAGAGTTAGAACTTCAAATAATGCCGGCTATCCAGCAGGCTGTTCAAAGGGTCGAAAGACAGGTTGAACAGGCAGGAATAAAAGAAGGAATAATATCGGAGGTTGAAGAGTTTTCACCTCCAATCCATGAATATCCTGGATCGGTAGCAGAAGTTCAGCTTGGTGCGGGTTCAAGAAAGCCAGTATTTTTAGGGGGACAAAACGCACTGTACCGTTTTGAAGAACCTCAGCCAAATCCTCCTGTTGTTACATTCGATGTTTTTGATATTCCGATGCCAGGGCTTCCAAAACCAATAAGGGAACATTTTGAAGATGTTATGGAACATCCGGGTGAATGGGCTAAAAAGGCCGTTAAGGACTTTGGAGCCAATATGGTAACTATACACTTGATTGGAACCGGACCAAAAGTTATGGATAAAACTCCTCAACAGGCCGCAGCTGATATTGAGGAAGTTTTACAGGCTGTAGACGTGCCTTTAGTTATAGGCGCGTCAGGTGACCCTCAAAAAGATCCAATTGTTCTTGAAGCAGCAGCTGCAGCAGCTGAAGATGAAAGATGCCTTCTTGCATCTGCAAACATGGATTTGGACTACAAAAAAGTTGCAAAAGCAGCTGTAGATTACAATCATGCGGTTCTCTCATGGGCTATAACAGATATCAACATGCAGAAAACCTTAAACAAATACCTTATGAAAGAAGGTTTAACTCAAAATGACATTGTAATGGACCCTACAACATGTGCACTTGGTTATGGTATTGAATTTTCAATAGATGTTATAACCAGAACAAGACTCGCTGCACTTAAGGGAGATACTGATTTACAAATGCCAATGTCTTCAGGAACAACCAATGCATGGGGTTCTCGTGAGGCATGGATGAAAAAAGAAGAATGGGGACCAACTGAGTACAGGGGACCAATTTGGGAAATAGTAACAGGACTTACCATGATGCTTTGCGGTGTTGATATATTTATGATGCTCCACCCACAATCAGTAAAAATGCTGCGAGAAATCGGAGAAACATTTACAAAAGAATATATGACCACAGAAGTTCCAGATATCTCAAACTGGATTACTCAACTGGGGTAGAAAGGAGGTTTTAAAATGGCCGTTACTGCAATGGATGTTTACAGATTACTTCCAAAAACAAACTGTGCAAAATGTGGGGAGGCATCATGCATGGCATTTGCCACAAAACTCTCACAAAAAGAAACAGATATTGAATTATGTACGCAACTTTCAGCCAATGAGGCGGATAAGCTTGCAGATGTATTAGCACCTGCTGTAAGAGAAATAATGGTAGGTAAAGGCAATAAAGCTATGATGGTTGGTGGAGATGAAGTCCTTTACAGATATGAACTAACTTATTACAATCCAACTCCTCTTGTAATTGATATAAGTGATGATATGGACCCTGCTGAATTTGAAGAGAGGGTCAAAAAGATAGAAGGCACTGAATTTGAAAGAACGGGGGAATTGCTCACACTTGACGCTATAGCACTTAGAAATAAGTCAGGTGACGCCTCAAAATTCAAAGAAGCTGCAGAAAAACTTAAAAGTTCTAAACTGGCGTTAGTACTATGTTCATTTGATCCAGAAGCTATGAAAGCTGCACTTGAAGCTGTTGGGGATGAACGTCCATTGATATATGGTGCAACAGAAAACAATATAGAAGAAATGGCAGCACTTGCACTTGGATATGACTGTCCGATTGCACTATTTGTTCCAAATGACCTTGAAAAAATGAAAGAACTATCCCGGATTTTAAGGAGTAAAGGAATTAATGACATAATCCTTGACCCTGGAACATTTGTAAATGATGGAATTGGTGACACCCTGGATAACTTTGTAATGATGAGAAGGCTTGCAGTTGAAGAAAGAGATGAAGATTTCAGATTCCCAATTTTAGGAGTTCCAGCAATTACATGGCTGGAAAATGGTGAAGATGATGTGAGTACTGCAATAAAAGAAGCTACAATTGCATCCACGCTTATGGATAAGTATGCAGATATGATGATAATCCATGGAACTGAAATATGGGAGTTAATCCCTGTTTTAACATTAAGACAGAGCGTATATACAGATCCAAGGAAACCTCAAGCAGTGGATCCTGGATTATATGAATTTGGTGAAATAAACGAAGATTCACCTGTCGCACTAACTACAAACTTTGCTCTCACCTATTACACAGTTGAGGGTGACCTGAAGGCTGGGAAAGCCAATGGTTATTTACTGGTACTTGATACCGAAGGTAGAGCTGTCGATGTGTCAGTAGCAGGCAGCCAGTTCAATGGTAAAGCCGTGGCAGATCTAATAAAAGAAACAGGTATTGAAGACAAAGTAAAAACCAGAAAAATGGTTATTCCTGGCCTTGGGGCACCAGTAAGTGGTGAAATCGAAGATGAAAGCGGATGGGAAATTTTGGTAGGACCAAGAGACTCATCAGCTCTGGCAGATTTCCTTAGAGAAAAAATGTAATTAGGTAGATAATATGAAAACATTGATGGTAATTGACCCAAAAATGTGTTCTGAGTGCAAAGATTGCATAACAGCATGTGAAAAAGAACATGGAACCGCAAGGGCAAGAAAAAGCAGTTCAATTCCAATTTTCTGTCTGCAGTGTCATCCAGACAAAGCACCATGTGCTAGAATATGCCCAACTGGGGCCATAAAAGAGGAAGATGGAACCCTTATAGTGAACGAAGATGCATGTATAGTCTGCAAGCTCTGTTTGATAGCATGCCCTATAGGAATGCCGGTAATTGACGAAGAGAAAAAAGCAGTTCAAAAATGTACTTTATGCATGGAATCTGACAGAATACTCCCTGCATGTGTTGAAGCATGTAAAGACAACGTTTTAAAGGTATTTTCAGTTGAAGAACTTGAAAAACTGAAGTCAGATGTTTCATTTGCAAAGGTTCTTGAAGAGACCTTGAAAATGTGTCAGGATAAGTTATAAAACTTATCCTTTATTTAATTCTTGATTCTACGTTTTAAGCTTAAATCTATTCTACTTTAGTTTTGTAATTAGTTGATTTATTTTTTAATTTTACCGTCTACAATACAGATTCCCTCATTTTCCAGCATTTCTTTCTTCATTTCAGTACCGCCAAAGAATCCACCAACATGTAAATCTGATTTTACAACTCGATGGCAGGGAATTATTATTGGAAGCGGGTTCCTGCCAATTGCAGTTCCAACTGCTCTGTAAGCTTTGGTTCCAATAGATTCTGAAATCTGTTTGTAGGTTCTAACTTCTCCGTATGGGATTTTTGCAACTTCTTGAAGCACTTTGCCTTTAAAATCATGCTTATCAGGGATAATGCCATTAAATTCTGTCTTTTTCCCATAATAGGCCATGCAAACATCTTTTGCATAATGTTTATATTCGTCTGATAATTTAAAAGAAGTATACTCATTTGAAATTTCGTCCAGCACGCTTTTTTCATCTGTCTTTGGAAGGGTTACCTTTAAAATTTTTCCTTCACCAACTGCAACTGCAAAATACAGCTTTCCATCACTGTAGGTTGAAATTATAACCTCTTTAGAAATTTGAATTCCCCCTGGTTAGTCAGTGATTTAATGATCTGTAAACTAAAAATAAATTTTTCTATTTATCAAAATTTAAATATACACTCTAAAATTGTCTATTATAAGATCTATGTCTTCTTTAGCCCTTTCAAAACTTTCATGGCCTCCAGAGAACCATAAATAGTACAGTAAATCATCTATTTTAAATGAAATAACCGTAATTTTGGTTGGTGCAATATCATTTACATTTTCACCAATTATAGTATACACATCTATTCCCTCTGCTCTAAATTCAGTTTCAGATAAGATTGTGCTGTTTTGAATTATAAAAACATCTCTAATTGTATCTGCAACTTCTTTTGATGTAAGATCACCTACGTTGGTGTTTTTGTTGATGGAAAATGTAATATTACCATTTGCAGAATTTCCTTTAACTATCTTCTTTTTATTTGCAGTGGAAATTACTTCCCATGATCCTGGATAGTCAAATGATATTTCTCCATCATCATAGGTTAGAATCTGCGTTGTATTTTCCATTTCTTTTAATGCTTCTTCCACTTTAACACGTACATAAATATAAGGATCATCTAAAGCATGAGTTAATGGTTTAAGAGCCTCTTCATCACCTATTTTTCCAAGGGCTTCTGCGGCTCTTCCCCTAACATATTTATTCCTGTCTTTAGTCCACCCAACAAGTATATTAATTAAGGGTTTTACGGCCCGTTTATCTCCTATTCTTCCAAGGGCTTCTGCAGCCCTTCCTCGAATATGCCAGTCTTCATTTCTTAAAAGATCTATAAGAGGTTCAACAGCAACATTTTTCATTTTTCCAAGGGCAACCACAGCTTTCCATCTAACGTCATTGTCTTCATCGTTTAGGGCATCCATTAGACTTTCAATTGCTCGTTCATCTCCTATTTTTCCAAGTGCATCTGCAGCATACTTTCTAACGTGCCATTCATCATCACTTAAAGCTTCTATTAGACTATCTACTGCTCGTTCATCTCCTATTTTTCCAAGTGCAGAAGCAGCAAATCTTCTAACTGCCCATCTTTTATCATGTAATAAATAGATTAGGGGATCTACAGCTCGCATGTCCCCAATATTTCCAAGGGCCCACGCGGCTTTCCATCTAACTTCTTCGTCCTTATCATTTAAAGCTTTTATCAGAGGTTCTACAGCTCTCCTATCTCTTAGCACGCCCAAAGCCTCAGCTGCGGTTTCTCTTACAGAACCCATAACTGCGTAGTATTCATGCCATTCTTTATATTCAAGAACGTCTATAAGTGGAAATAAGGCCCTATCATCTCCTATCTTTTTAAGAGCGGCAGCAGCCTCTTTTCGAATATTGCAGTCATTAAATTTAAGAGCATTTATTAGGCTTTCAACGTCCCTGGTTTTTTCCAACCGATCTATATTTGGCTTAATTTTACCAATTGCCATGTATAACCTCAAAATTTTTTAACAAAAATTTCGTTGTTACGAAACTTTAGGAAACTCTCAAACACGAAGTGTTTGGAGCAAATCGTAGCAAGCAAAAATCGAAGATTTTTGCTGCATGTAAACATCTACGATGTTTACTTTTGTGAACATGTAAAATTCTAAAAGAATTTTACGGTTACGAACTTCGTTCGTAAACATAGAAATCTATGATTTTCTAAAGATTTGCTAGTTTCATTCATGGAGTCTCAAAATCGTGGATTTTGAAGACTTTCAGTTTCGTAAACATCGGAAATTCGCGATTTCCGAAGGTTTCGAAATTCTATGAATTCCTTCAACCTTTATGCCATGATAAATAATAAATTTATTATATTTAATATTCCAACTTTAAATTTCAGATGATTCTATTTATTTCTGGAATAATTTAAATAGATATATGTATTATTTCATGATTGAATCCCATGTGTATTAGATAGTGGTGCTGATTTAAAACTGTTTATTTGTATTTTAAATTATGATGCTATTATATTTTTATTAAATTAAATAAGTGCCCTTATAAGCTTAAATAGGCTTGGAGATTCTTTTAAAAGCCCAAACCATTCCCTTTTTGAAATCGACCAGATATCTTTGTCTTCTAAGAATCTTGCAAGTGCATTGAATTCATCATCGTTTATTTTGTCAAGAACTTTTCTATATTTAAGAGACTGGTTAATAAGGCCTCCAATTTGATCTTTCCAGCGCTTTTCATATATTTTTAAGAATCCTTCAGACATATTTTCACTTTTTATGGATTCTGCTGCAACTTCACCAGCTATTCTCGCACTTGCAGCGGTTAAATGGATTCCGCCGCCAGTTAACGGATCTACATGTCCTGCAGCGTCTCCAACGACCATCAGTCCGTTGGCATATGTTTTTTTAATATTGCCTGAAACTGGTACTCCTCCAATATTAAGTT
Source organism: Methanobacterium bryantii (assembly GCF_002287175.1). Taxonomy (NCBI): domain Archaea; kingdom Methanobacteriati; phylum Methanobacteriota; class Methanobacteria; order Methanobacteriales; family Methanobacteriaceae; genus Methanobacterium; species Methanobacterium bryantii. Next base: position 167,208 of record NZ_LMVM01000037.1, read on the forward strand.
CAACGGGTGTTCCACCAAGATTTGATATGAATTTATGGAGATAATGATATGCAGTTTCATTAGTATTTCTAATTCCAATTCCGACGTTAGCCACCCCATTTTCATTTGGAAAAATCCAGAGATATCCTCCAGGAGCGACTTTACTTCCGAAATAAAACTGCATATAATTTGGTTCTACATCAATACCTACCATTTTATATTGAATGCAGGAACAGATATCGTTTATTCTGCGTGTTGAATTTAAACCGGCCATTCGTGATATATTTGATTCTATGCCGTCTGCAGCAATAACAATGTCTGCTTCAATTTCCATGGTTTTACCAAGGTGTTTTGCAACAACTCCCTTAATATTTCCATCTTTGATAATCAGGTCTTTCACTGTAGTTTTTAGCATTATGTCTGTTCCAGCTTTTGCCGATTCAATGGCAAGATGTTTATCAAACACTTTCCTGTCTAAAATAAAACCCCTTTCATTATCAGGCGTCATCCGAAAATGAGTACCATCGGGAGAATAAAGATCGGCCCCCATAATCTCAGAGCATACATATCTCTTGGAAGGCTTTATTCCAACAGTTTCGAAGGTTACTTCATTTGTAGCTTCAGCACACTGGAGAGGAACTCCAATTTCCTGTCTTTTTTCAATCATCAGAACATCTAAATCGTTTTTAGATGCAAAAAGTGATGAAATAGAACCTCCTATACGTCCCCCTACCACAACTACGTCATATTTCATTATTTTAGCTCCAGTATATGGATCTTCAATTAGGATCTAATTTTTCAATTATAGGGTATGAATTGATTATCTGGAATTTATCTTTTGATTAGCGTCACAAAAGATCTTTTACAAGCCTTAAAAGGCGCGGATGTTTTCCTAAAAATTTAATAAAGGCTATTTTAGATATTTCTTTCCCTTTACTGTTATTTAGAAATTCTACCAGGGCATTCATTTCGTCATCTGTGAGTTTATCTGCAACTTTCCTGCATTTCAGGGACATCTTTAATATATCCTCGATTTTAACCCGCCATGCGTCATCATATCTTTTTAAAAAAGCTGCAGAAGTATCTTCTTCTTTTACAGCTTCTGCTGCAACTTCACCTGCTATTCTTGCACATGGGACTGTTGTAAACGTCCCTCCCCCAGTTACAGGATCAATCTGTCTGGCTGCATCTCCCACTACCAGAAAACCATCAGTATAAGTTTTATCGATAGGTCCAGATAACGGTACTCCCCCAACATTTAATTCTACTGGTGTGGCATTGAATTTTGATATGAATTTTTTAAGATACTGATAAGCAGTTTCTGATGGGCCCCTTATCCCAAGTCCTACGTTAGCAGTTCCCTCTTCTTTTGGAAATACCCATGCATATCCTCCTGGAGCTATATTTCTTCCGAAATAAAGATGTACTCTATCATGATCAAAATCAGAACATACCAATTCATATTGGGCACATGAACAAATATCCATAGGGTTATCTGGTGCCTTGAGCCCTGCCATCTGTGCCATGTTTGATTCAACACCATCTGCAGCTATGACCACATCTGCCTTTATTTCCATCGTTTTTCCCATATGTTTGGCTACTACTCCACAGATCTTGCCGTCTTTTTTCATAAGGTCTTTCACTGTGGTTTTAACCATTATATCAGTCCCAGCTTTTGCTGATTCAATGGCAAGATGTTTATCAAACACTTTCCTGTCTAAGATATACCCTTTAGCTATGTTTTTGTCTAAATTGTTGAATTCTACTAAATCTTCTGCATTGATGTATGTTTCATTAGGTGCGTGAATCGTACCTGTTTCAACCTCAGCACAGACATATCTGGAGGAGGGTTTCATTTCCAGGATCTCGAAGGTAGAATGGGTTGTTCCTTCAGCACATTGAACTGGAACTCCTATTTCTTGACGCTTTTCAATCATTAAAACGTCTACATCGTTTTTAGATGCAAAAAGTGATGAAATAGAACCTCCTATACGTCCCCCTACCACAACTACGTCATATTTCATACATTCCCCTCTATGTAAAATGCTCCAAGAGGACATACATATGTGCATCTTCCGCAGTCGTCGCATTTGTTTTTATTTATGATTATTCTGTTTTCTGTAAGTTCTAAAGATCTATTGGGGCATACACTGATGCAAGCTCCACAGCATCCGCATTTTTCAGTGTTGAATTCCATTATTTATCACCGATTTAAGACAGTAGCTAAGAAAAAATAACTATATGTTTAATATTGTATAATTAGTGTATATATACTTTTTTGAGGCTTTTAAATAATAATTTGCTCCTAAATTCTTTGCCATATTGAGGGGGAATAAAATTGGGTGAAAATATGATATTCATTTAGAGTGCCGGAATTTTTGAACTCTTATACTAAAAACTTAAATACCAGATTGTTTATTATATAGTGTACCTATGTAATACGGGTTTTAAGTAGAAATGTTGGATTTAATTTTAATGAATTTAACATCACTTTTATTAAAACCGTTAAGGTTATATAGAACATCAAATAATTTCTATGTTATGCAGGGGTGCCCGAGCGGCCAAAGGGGGTGGACTTAAGATCCTCTGGCGTAGGCCTTCGTGGGTTCGAATCCCATCCCCTGCACTTAAACCTAATTATTTAAAAAAGAAGTTTTAAAAATAGGACTCTATTCTCATTTATAACAATAAAAACTATAAATCTGCCCTAGTGGCTTAGCCGGTAGAGCGATGCCTTGGTAAGGCATAGGCCGGGGGTTCGAATCCCCCCTAGGGCTTTAATCATACTATTTTTCTCTTTGACTTTAATTAAAGCAGAAATTAAATTAAAAACTTTACATTTTATTTGGAAAACTAATTCTGGTAAAGTTTATATCGTGGTAAATTTATTTATCAATAATTATCTTTATTTAGGTGACAGTAATGGAAAAGAAAATAGCGCAGTTATCAGATGTACACTTTGGTGAGAAGAACTTCTCCCATGACTTAAAAAATAATTTAATAAAGCAGCTGGAAGATGAAAATCCGGATCTTATTATTGTAGCTGGAGACTTAACTACAGAAGGCTACGTCCATGAATACAACGATGCGGCTGCATTTGTAGATGAACTTCGGGCAATAACTGAAGTCCATATAATTCCGGGAAATCATGACGCAAGAAATGTGGGATTGCTCCATTTTGAAAAGCAGATTGGGGAAAGGAAATTTTTACATATGGACAAAAGCTGTGGATTTGCTATCCTTGGATTGGATTCATCAGAACCTGATATAAACGACGGGCAGATAGGAACTGATCAGATGGAATGGCTTAAAAGTGAACTCGATAAAATACCAAGTGATATGTGTAAAATAGTAACTTTCCATCATCACTTACTTCCTATACCTCAAACTGGAAGAGAAAGAAATATTTTGCTTGATTCTGGAGACTTATTAAGTGTTTTCAGAGATTCGGGAGTTGATTTTGTCTTAAACGGACATAAACATGTTCCTAATGTTTGGATGATAGAAAAAATGGTTACATTAAATTCAGGAACTGCAACAACCAGAAAACTGAGGGGCCATACTTATCCGTCACACAATCAATTGATCATTAAAGACGACCAGATTCTTGTCAATTTAATAAATACTGAAACAGGATATAAAAGAGAACTGGCTAATTACTCTGTAAAAGTTGAAAAAGAAGAGTATGTGATATGTTCATATAAACATAATTCACTACCTGTAATTTAAACGGTAATTTAGTTTAAATTTTCTTTTTTATCTTTTTAACTTGTTATATGATGAAATAAAATCTGATTCCTTCTTTCTGGTAATTTGCTGTTTTAATAAGGAACAGCAGTAATTTTAAAACATTTGGTATCAAGTGGGGCATAATTCTGGAATAATTATTTATTAAGGGCTGTGGATACATAGCAGTAACCATATAGCTTAGCTTAAACTTCACTACATTTGAAGATTTGAGATTTAATAACTTTTGCTCTGAAATTATTTTAATTAAATTGATCTGGGAGCTGTTTAATAAAAGATAAAATAAACAATACTAAAAAGTATTTTAATCAAAACAGCTTTTAAAACAAATATACTGATCTTAATATTTAATAGGTAAAAATCTAAACATAAAAGTATTTGAGATCCCTTAAAATTCAAAGATATATACTAACTAATTAAATGCTTTTTATGCAAAAAAGGAGAAAATAGAACTGATAATGTGATATAATGTCAAAAATGTTAGATGTCATAATGGCCGGTGTAATTTCAGGAATAGTTGCACTTACTACCACCAAACTTGGAATAGGTGGAACTGTTATTGGTGCAGTTATTGGGGCAATGCTCTATCAGGTAATGTCTCATTTTATAAAAGAACCGCTTGAAAATGTGAATACGGGAAAGAGTGTACATACCAGAAAGGATGTAAACACAAAAAATATTGCAAATATAAAAAAGAGTGTAAACACAAACAAAATTGAAACTAGGATAGTTTACGTGTTTCCTCTTATAGTTATAGTTGCTGTTGAGTTAATTTATTTGTTCTCTTCTGTATACTGGAAACCAGAGCAAATTTTCAATTATCTGGAACATGCAACTGATGGAACTCTTTTTAGAACAATTGGTCTTGGACTTCTAATTATGGGGATCTACCCGATAATACAATCGGAGAATATAAAAAGATCATACGGATACATAATATTATCAGTTGGTATAATCAAACTTTTAAATGGGTTTGTAGATACACATTCACCATTTGTAAAATTATATGCGAATCTTTTCGCAGATTTTGGCCTGGTAATTTCGCTTGCAGTTATTGCAGCGCTATCCTATGTGATTTTATCGATAATTCAGGAATCGATAGTAATTAGCCATGAAAAAGATAGTAATACTTATTAGATGATATTATGACTAAGAAAACAAAAAATAGCACTTTAAAAGCGATACTGGATATCATCCTGTATGAACATCCCTCAACTCAGGATGAAATCGCTGAAAAACTTGGAATAACTCGGAGATACGTTACAAAACTGCTTCAACCTCTTATAACTAAGGGGGTTGTAAAGAGAGCATACACTCTTGATTTAAAAAAGTTCGATGAATTTTCAGAAGTTTTTGAAGAAGAAAAAACATCAAGGGAACATGCTGGAACATTATATATCAAAGAAATGATTAAGAATATGGCTAATCATGTTTGTAAACAGCTTGACAGGTCCTTTGAAGCTCTTTCAACTTATGATGATGAGCTGGCAAGTAAAGCATTGAATATGGACTATATTACAAATAACATGCATGAAAAAGTAAGAACTTCTGTAGACATGGCTTTATCTATGAACCCTTCTTCAGAATTCAGTAAAACAATGGCTTTCAGTGAGGTAGCATATGATTTAGAGCGTATTGGAGATCATTCCTGCCAATTTGCTAATTTTACAATGAAGGAATCATATGAAGTTGATTCTGAAATGCTTTTATATCTTGGGGAAATGTATGAAACTGCAAAGAAAATGGTTAATTACTCAATGGATATTTTCTTAAATGAAAAACTTGAATTAAAGAGTAAAGTAATGGATTACGAAGAAAAAATACATGCTTTGCAGAAAAAAGCATTAAACTGCATTGCAACTCAAATGGCAGAAGCGTCTTTTGACGATACTGAACGTTCAACATATTATTTGTCTTTATCAAGGGTAGTTAAGGCTTTTGAAAGAATTGGGGATATATCTATTGAAATAATAGATGTTTCAAGGGAATTTTATGAAAATATACCTCGAACTACAACTCCTGAAAGATTTAGACGGAATCCTAAATTATCTAATTTAAAATAACTAACTTTTGACAATTTATTTTCATTTAAATTAAAAAAGAGATGTGTATTATTCTTTCTCTTTTTCCATGTATTCTTTGATTTTTCGCTCTTCCCATTCTTTAGAGAAGATTCCTCTTTTCATAAAAACTGATGATCCATGTGCAACAAGACCTATTCCCCAGAAAAACGATATAAATAGGAACCACCAGAAACCGGGAGTTGTAAAGAAATTAATGATTGCCAGGAATGTATTCACAACGATATAACTAAGTAAATGTGAGTAAAAACCTCTCACTTCTTCAACTCTTCTTTTAGCTCGGATATATGCATCTTTTTGTATGATTCATCAACCATTTTGTAAACCCCCTCTTTGAATTGTACAAATTATGGAGTAGTATACAACTTATTATATATGTTTCAAGGCATTTAAAGTTTGTTTTAAAAAAAAGGGAGTTTATTAAAAAGATTATTTTGTTAAATAAGTTTTATAGTCTGATTAAAAATAATATAATGTGTTGTAGGGTTAAAAAAATCAAAATAGGTGCCGGTATTTAAAAATAGGGATTTCTTTACTAAACTGGATATTTAACTGACAAAAGAATGTGATTTTGATCGGGTTATACTCCGTCGTAGTAAATTTCGTCAATTTCAAAAAATTTTCTAAATGGGGATTCTCTTGTATTTTCTTCATTTACATGTGCTAAAATACCAGGTAATCGGCCAATCATAAACATACCACTTCCAACTGTCCAGTTGAACCCCATATCTGATAAAATTGCCCCGTTGGCCCCATCAATATTCATTCGAATACCTTTTTTTTCAAAGAGCAGATCTTCAATTACAGTGGCAAGTTCAGAATGTTTACCAAAGCACCCGTATTTTTTTGCAAGTTCTATCAGCCTTGGCGCTCTTGGGTCTTCATTGTGATATCTGTGTCCAAAACCACATATTTTTTCATTATTTTTTAAAAAATGGCTCACTATTTCTTCTGCAATTCTATTAATGTCATCTTCTGTTCTTTTAATTCCGTCTTGGAGAGTTTTCATGGCATGTTCTATTGCTCCTGCATGGTTTTTACCAAATGCAAGAAGGCCGCCAGCAATGCATGCATGCAGCGGAGATCCTGTAGATGCCATGATCCTAGCAGTCTGTGTACTTGGAGGAGTAACGCCATGGTCACAAAATGATACCAGAACTGCCCCTAACATTTGGGCTTCGTTTTTGGAAGGTAGCTCTCCTTTTATGAGCAGGTGTATCATTTCGGCAAAAGATATATTTCCTATAAGATCTTCCTGTAAATAACCCCTTGTGGTTAATTTATTGGGCTCAACTTTTGTTATGGAGGTTCTCCATTTTAGAATCCTCGGTTTGAATATATCTTTTAACACATCTTCCGTTATCATGTTGGATATTTATACAATATGAATTTATTTAAATTTAACGCTTTTAGTGCAATATGGGACACATTTAGTGATATTTGTGGGGATAATTCTTGGGGCCTAAAATGGCTTAGTTCCTATAATGTGATAACTTATACACAAATAGGAACCTTTAAATAGGGGGGAACCTTTATTATAGGATGAGGTGAATCAAATGAATTCAAAATATTTGATTGGAATAATAGTAGCCATAGTAGTAATAATTGGTGCTTACTTTGCACTTGCAGGAAGCTCAAATCAACAAACAATACAGATTGCTGGTTCTACTTCCGTACAACCAGTGGCAGAGAAGTTAGCTCAAGCTTACATGGAGAAACATCCTGATGTTAAAATAAATGTACAGGGTGGAGGTACATCTGTAGGTATCACAAGCGCTCAGCAAGGGACAGCGGATATCGGTACAGCATCTTCCAAACCTAAAGATAGTGATGCACAAGGATTAGTACAAACTCAAATTGCAAAAGATGGAATTGTTGTTGTGGTAAACAACGATAATAATGTTAGTGCACTTACAGTTAACCAGACAAAAGATATATTCAGTGGAAATATCACTGACTGGAGCAAAGTAGGTGGTTCATCAGGTACCATCAGTGTTATAACCAGAGAAGATGGTTCAGGTACCAGAGATGGATTCCAGAACATAGTAATGGGCGGTAAAAATGGAACTAAAATTGTAAGCGATGCAATTGTTCAGAGTTCAACAGAAGCTGTTTTACAGGCAGTTAAAGGAAACCCTAACGCTGTAGGATACATATCCTTAGCAAGCCTTAGCAACGATGTTAAAGCAGTTACAATCAATGGAGTAGCTCCTTCAGAACAAACAGTAAGTGATGATACTTACAAAATAGTAAGACCCTTCATTTTCTTAACTAAAGGCGAACCTACTGGCATCGTTAAAGACTTTATAGACTTTACAATGAGTGCTGAAGGTCAAAAAATAGTTAAAGAAGCTGGAGCAGTTCCAATGACTTCTAGCTAAGTGGTTTTTAAAACCACTACTTTTTTGTTTATTTATAATTTAAAGGCATGAAAGAGAAGTTTATCATGTAAATTTGATTCGTTGCTTCATCACTTCATATTTAAATACTCCAAAGAAGAAGAGTAACTCAAGGTGATGAACATGAATCGGAAATACAAGTATGGAATAGTAATTGCCATCATTATAATTATCGCTTATCTAACAATTATCCCATCAAGTCAATATGAAAGAATACAAATTGCAGGTTCTACATCGGTACAACCTGTAGCTGAGGCATTAGCTGATGCTTACATGGAAAAGCATCCCAACGTTAGAATAAACGTGCAGGGTGGAGGATCCAGTTTAGGTGTAAGCAGTGTTTCACAAGGTATAACTGAAATAGGTACAAGTTCAAGAGATTTAACGCCACAGGAAAAAGAAGGGCTTATAGAATATGAAATAGGAAAAGAAGGTATTGTCATCGCTGTTAATAACAACAACAATGTAACCACATTAAGTACCGAACAGGTTAGAGGTATCTTCAACGGTGCTATTACAAACTGGAACCAGGTTGGAGGATCTGACACACAGATCCATGTTGTAACCCGGGAAGAAGGATCAGGTACACGGTCATCTTTTGAGAATTTAATAATGGACGATACGAAAATCAAGTCTGATGCAGTGGTCCAGAGTTCAACTGAATCTGTTAAACAGGTAGTTAAACAGGATCCAGGTGCAATAGGATTTGTTTCATTAGCTCATATGAGCAGCGATGTTACAGCTTTAAAAATTAATGGAGTTGGCCCTTCAACACAAACCGTGGCAAATGGATCTTATAAACTACAAACTGCATTCCTTTTTGTGGTTAAAGGGGAACCACAGGGAACAGTTAAAGACTTCATTGACTTTACATTAAGTCCTGAAGGACAGGCTATAGTAAAGAGCCAGAATATTGTTCCGGTTAATATGTAAATTTGTATGGTAATCTGGAATGTGCTTACAAGAAGTTTGTAGAATACTAAAAAATTAAAATAATAGTCAAATTTATTTAAGTTAAATTCCGAGTTGAGGAGAATACATGTAGTTTTCCCAACACAAAAATTGGAAATTTTTGTGGTTGAAGAAAAATGCTGAACATGCAAAATTTTTAATTTTGCTGTGTAAAAATTGAAAATTTTACAGTTGCGAAATGAAAGATTTCGCAAACGTCAAAAATCAGTTAACATTTTTCTGAACATTCGAAATTTGTAATTTCGATGTTTGAGGAACATAGCAGGAGAAAAATTCAAAGAATTTTGAGAGTTGAAGGAAAATGTAATTTTCCTGAATCCCAAAATCAAAGATTTTGAGAGATTTTAACAGGTTTTTTGAGGTTGAAGAAATGAAGAAATATGAAGAATTTCTAGTGGAAAAGGGGCTTTTCATAATGGCCATTTTGTCCATTGTAGTGATAGTTCTGATCATAGGATTTATATTCCAGCAAGGTTTCCCAGCAATGGATCAGATTGGAATCTTGAAGTTTATATTTGGAATGAACTGGTCGCCGTCTGAGGATCAGTACGGTGTTTTTACAATGATCATTGGATCATTGGGTATAACTGCCCTTTCACTGCTATTTGCAGTGCCATTATCATTGTGTTGTGCAATCTTTCTGGCAGAACTTGCACCTCGTACAGTGAGAAGGATTTTAAAGCCAGTTATTGAAACTCTCGCAGGTATACCTTCTGTTGTATACGGATTCTTTGGGCTTATAGTACTTGTCCCAATTATGAGGGTATATTTTGGGGGGACTGGTTTCAGCATGCTTGCTGCATCTTTAATTCTTACAGTAATGGTTCTTCCGACAATAATTAGTATATCTGAAGACGCATTAAAGTCTGTTCCTGTAGAATATAAAGAAGCATCTCTTGCACTTGGTGCAACTCACTGGCAAACAATAAGGAATGTTATTTTTCCGGCAGCTATTCCTGGAATTATAACTGCAATAATACTTGGAATGGGCAGGGCAATTGGTGAAACACTTGCTGTGATTATGGTTGCAGGAAATGTTGCACAGATTCCAAATTCAATATTTGACCCAGTAAGAGCATTAACATCAAATATAGCCCTTGAAATGGGTTATGCAACTGGATTACATTACAGTGCACTGTTTGCAACAGGAATAGTTCTGTTTATCATGATAATCATCCTTCTTATAATAGCTAACTACTTCCACTATAAGAAGAAGGTTGTAATCGGGGGAGGATATTTATAATGCTTAATCAGGATTTATACATCTATTTAGGTGGTTTAAATGTTAAATATTAAAATAATGTCTCCTAAAATGTCTCAAAGGATTATGAAAGGAGTCTTTTGGGCATCAGGGATATTAACAGTTATTCTATTGCTCATTATTATAGGGTATATACTTTATAAGGGGTTACCTGTTGTAAATATGAGTTTCATATTCAGTAACCCTGTAGATTCTGGTAAATCTGGAGGTATATTCCCAATGATAGTGTCAAGTTTATACGTGACATTTTTAGCAGTTATTATTGCGACCCCTCTTGGTGTTGGGGCAGCAGTGTACCTTTCAGAATATGCTGGAGAAAATAATCTGGTTAAACTCATAAGATTTGGAGCAGAAACACTGGCATCTATTCCTTCAATTGTATATGGGCTATTTGGGCTGGCGTTTTTTGTTGTCTATCTTGGACTTGGATGGTGTGTACTATCTGGTGGTTTAATACTGGCAATTATGGCGCTCCCTACAATATTACAGGTAGCTGAAGTTTCACTGGAAGCTGTACCTGCATCATACAGGGAAGGAAGTCTTGCAATAGGTGCTACCAAGTGGCAAACAATTTATAATGTTGTTTTGCCTGCAGCAGTTCCAGGGATTACTACTGGTGTGATACTTGGACTTGCAAGGGCTATTTCAGAGGCAGCCGCAATTATGTTTGCAGTAGGCGCGGCACTATCTGTTCCTATTTCCATTTTTGATCCAGCAAGGCCTCTTCCACTGCACCTTTATATTTTAGCAACTGAGGGTATATCCCTTGACAATGCATATGGAACTGCAGCTGTACTGGTGCTTATAGTTCTCATAATAACCGTTGTTACAAATACATTAGTTGAAAGATACTCTAAAAAGATGATGGGGCGATAGAATGGATTATCGAATTGAAGTTGAAGACTTAAACGTTTACTTTGACGAAGCACATATTTTAAAGGATATCAACATTAAAATCCATAAAAATACTGTTACTTCACTTATAGGACCTTCTGGTTGTGGAAAATCAACATTTGTACGTACTTTAAACCGTATGAATGACCTTATTGATACATTCAAATTGGATGGAAGTGTTCTTTTAGACGGCCAGGATATTTATGATCCAAAGTTAGATGTGGTTGACTTAAGAAAAAAGGTAGGAATGGTATTTCAAAAGCCAAATCCGTTTCCAAAGTCTATATTTGATAATGTAGCCTATGGTCTCAGGGTACATGGAATTGAAGATAAATCAGTACTGGCTGAAAGAGTTGAAGAAAGTTTAAAAGGTGCTGCACTGTGGGATGAGGTCAAGGATAAGCTGGATAAATCAGCTATGGGACTTTCAGGAGGTCAGCAGCAGAGACTATGTATAGCAAGGACCATTGCAGTAAATCCGGAAGTTATATTAATGGACGAACCTGCATCAGCACTTGATCCTATATCAACAACAAAAATAGAGGACTTAATTCACAAACTGAAAAATGATTACACCATAATCATTGTTACACACAACATGCAGCAAGCTACAAGGGTTTCTAAATACACAGCATTTTTCTTACATGGAGAAATCGTAGAAAGCGGACTCACCGATAAAATATTCATAGAGCCTGAAGATAAGCGTACAGAAGATTATATAACTGGTAGATTTGGTTAAATAAATTTTTTATTTAATTAATGTGCCCATCTCTTTAATGGGGTATGCACTAAAGGTGAAGCAATGTATGGGATGATACTGGAGAATAAATTAAAAAAAATAAGCGGTGATCTTTTAGATTACAGCAATGAAACAGTAGATATGATTAAAAATTCTACTGGCAGTTTCTTAAAGGAAGATATTAATTTAGCAAAAGAAACAATTGAAGCTACCAGTGAAGTAAACAAAAAGAGCGAGTATATTGAATATGAATGTTTGAAAATACTTGGATTGCATCAACCAGTTGCTAGAGATTTAAGACTGGGGGCTGCAATTTTAAGAACATCTACTGAACTTGAGAGAATAAACACTCTCTCAGCATATATATCCAGATACGCTATAGATGCAGCAGAAAAAAGTTCAGATTCATACAAACCGCCCCATATTAAATTCATGTCTCAAACAGTGCAAAACATGCTAAAAGACGGAGTTGGATCACTTTTAAGTGAGGATATACAGCTTCTAAAACGTTCAACTAAAAATTTCGTTGCTCTTCAGGATTTTTATAATCAGATGTTTTTAGAATATGGTGATGACAATTCTTCAACTGCTGCAATGTACTCAATCCTTATTGGAAGGAATCTCTTAAGTATGGGGCATCATATAATGGGGATGGATGACAGGATAGCTTACTCTATAATAGGAATGAAGGTTGTACACCATAAAGTATTCTACAATGTATTAATGAAGTAAAAATTAATATTTAAAAATTATACAAAATAGTATGTGATGATTTAGATGTGGCTCCCATCAGATGAACCTAAGAATAAACTGTGCGGAAACAAACTTGATAAATCATATCTACCTTTATCAGGTTATATGAGAGTTTTAAATGAAAATTATGAGTCTATATTATTTTTAAGTGATGATCTAGTTGTAGGTGCCTGGTATCTAAATGCTAAATCTTTAAATGAACTTTATGAAAACGATGCAATGGAAAAAGTTAAAATCCTCGACGAGTCAAAAATTGAGATATATGAAACAGGTGAAAAACTGTTTAAAACTATTCTTGAATTGAATGAGGAGTGTAAATTATCATTACCTATACGTATTGATATGTTTTGGGATAAAATTGGATTAAATACCACCGATTCTCGTGAAGAACTGTTGTCTAAGTATAGGATAAATGAACCATCTGTAATTGATGTGGATAATTTAATAAAAGATTATAAGTCCAAGACGGAGGATTAAAAATGGAAAGAAAAAAATATCCTAGGATACTGTTTCGAAAAAGGCTAAAAGAGCTAAAAGAAGATGTAAATGAAATTGGACAGATAGCAATCCAGGCACATAAAGATGCAATCAAAGCTTTTAATGACTATGATAAAGATCTGTTGGATGGTGTTATTAAATCCCGTGATAAAATAGAAGAATTGAGTTTTCATTTAGAAAGGAAATGCATTAGTATCATTGCTTCAGAACAGCCTGTTGCAATGGATTTAAGATTTATTGAAGCATGTATTAAGGTTGGTAGTCACTTGAAAAGGATAGGTAGCTTATCAGTAAATATTGCTGAAGCCGCTAAAAATTTAAAAGGTGAAGAAATTCCAGCGAGGTCTATGGAAGATCTTAACCATATGGCTAACCTTGTGCAGATGATGCTCAGTAAAGGTTTATACTCATTTATCGATCAGAACATGGACATGGCAAGAGAACTGAGGCATGATGACGATAAAGTGGATGATTTATTTGATCAGTCCCTTGAGAATGTTACAAGCAGTATGTTTCAAAATAAGGATTCTATATCTTATATGATATATTTATTGTTCATTGCAAGATTCCTTGAACGAATTGCTGATCGTGCGGTAAGTCTCGGGGATAGAACAATCTTTATGATAACCTGTGAAAAACCTAAAAGACTTGAATTAAAAAAATAAGATCGAAAAGAGTTTTTTCTGTCTAAATATATGTGCTTTAGGCACATATTTCATTTTTTTTATAACTTAATTTACACCAACTATATTTAAAATAGGCTCTTAAATGTATTTATTCTCTAAATTAATCATCTAAACTAGTAATTTTCATTGCCTCTATTTAATTATTTACTATATTTATTTAAATGAGGACAGTTTATTAATTTAGAATAGGGTTATGTAAAATATACTAATTATTAAGTCATAATGTGTGGTAAAAATACTGAAATTTAGAGTATATCCTTTTTTTGTTGTATTCTAACTAATTTAATATTATAAGTAGGATAATAATCGATTTTCATTGATTTAGTATTTAATATTAAAAGTGGAGTATGTAGCGATCTAAAAATTTTTATTATACTAACTATAATACAATAATTACAATTTATTCATACAATATGTTCTAATCAACAAAATTTATATATTGGAGTAAGACATACACTTCAAGTGTAAAATAAAACACTAAAAGTGAATAAATGGCAGAGGTTACAAACTTTCAAAAGCTTTGCTTTTGGGCTGCCACAATACATATTCCAAATGTGAGGATTGATATTTTGATGTTCAAATGGAAAAATGAGGAGTTAAGACGCGAATTAATGATGAACACATTAGATTATCTAAGCAGAAAGCGAAACGCGTCTATTGAGGAGTTAGCTGATTATACTGGCCAGGAATATGCAATAATAGCTCAATTAATGCATGATTTGGAAAATAAAGGCCTTATAAAATCAGAAACAGTTTTTAATTTAAAGAATGAGTCAAAATAATAAGACTCTAAATCTTGTTTTTTTAATCTTAATTTAATAAATTTTAACACGTCTATTTTTATAGAAATAGGCATTTAAATGGGTTTTTTTTTACAAATTAAATGAATTTTATTTATTTAATTTAGTTTAGGTATAGTTTATAACAAAATATATTACTAATTTCAAATATAGTAATAATACAGTTCAGTTATTCCATTAAATTTTTTAAAGATAGGGTGAATTATTTCACTGGTTTTGATGGCCAGTGATTATAGTTCTTTGTTATGAGTTTGAGGTGATTTAATTGAAAGTAAAAGATGAATTAATTGGAAAAGAAGTTCTAGATTCAAAAGGCCACGAACTTGGTAAAGTGGATGATATTGACGTTGATTTTGACTCCGACAGGATAGACTCTATTATTCTTCATGAAGGAGGACGCATTAGGGGGAGAGACCGAGTTATTCCTTACAGCATGATTGAAACTGTGGGCGAAAGGATACTCTTAAAAAAATCGGGAGAAACTGAAGAAAGAAGAGAAGGAATAATGTAATTGATTAAAATGAATCGCTGATTCGTCATTACCTCTTTTTACTTTTTAATAATAGACCTGCTATTTAATCTACTTTTTTTAAATGTATTTTGCTGGATTTTCCTACTTTAAACTCGTTTATTTTATAGTCATCACCTGTAACTTCTTCTATTCCTGCTCGGGTAATTATTGTAATTGGTTGAAGATATTCAGTTAGCAGGTTTTCCACCATATATGGCTTATCTTTTACAGCGTAACTTTTTAAATAGATTTTTAGGTCATCATTGTTGATATGGTAGTCTATATTTTCCACATATGTTGATTTATTACTAAAATTATTTAAAATCTGATTTGTAGGTTCATTGGGTGTTTGAAAATCTACATCCTGAAAATTTTGTTTCCATTCATCCCATATTAGTTTACCTAAGAAACGGCCAATGGAATCAGTTCCATTTTTTAATTGAATAAGATTGTTATATTTTAACCATATTCTCATAGCTTCGATCATTGCTTTGCTGTACCATCCCTTTTCAAATTTGAATTTTTGAGAGGCTACCTTTTTGAATTTGTAATCTAAGTCTTGGGGTATGGATACGGTTGCTCTTTTTAGATTGGTAAATTCAGTCATAACATCACTTTAAATAATATGTTTTAGCCACGTAATTGGAATATTTTAATTAATTATTCCTTTAATTGAGATTATTCCGGTAATTATATGGTTAATTATATCAAGTATAAATATTTTTAATTAAATTAATATATTATGTATATTATTACGTACACTGCTAATAATACGATTTATAAAATAAAATTGCGAAATTTTTACTTTATATATTTATACTTTTTGCAAATGCGTACTTTATATAATGTAAAAATGCACATGTTCACATTTTAATTAATTATTTCCATTGATTAAATTAATAATCACGTATACAGCTGTATGACTATGGAATTTAGATATAATCCATATTCGCATGAGAAATATTAAAAATAAATGGATAAAAGTGGATCTAACAAAAACGAAAATTTAGGAGAATTTAATATGGGTATTCGTGAAGACGTAGGTGGAATTTTGAATGAGCTTATGGAAAGAGCTCCTGGTGATGTTACTGGTGCTGCCCTTTTAAGGCCGGATGGTTTAATGATAGCATCTGTTTTACCTCAAGACACTGATGAAAAACGTTTAGCTGCAATGGGTGCAGCAATTGTAGGTACTTCTCAAAGGACTTGTGATGAATTGAGTAGAGGAGATTTGGGCGAAATTATAATTGAAGGAAGTGTTGGGAAAGCCACATTCTCTTTTGCAGGTACTAAAGGCATTTTAGCTGTACTTTCACCTAAAGATGTGAATCTGGGTTTAGTACTCATGGAAGTAGAAAGAACAGCAGATAAAGTGAAAGAAGTAATGGAGAAATAAGAAGGGATTTTAAATGACAGAAGATATGAAGATGGATACAGTGGTAGCATTACTCCGTGATCAGCCAGATCCTATAAATGTTTTATACGCAGTATCATTAATGGGACTAACTAAAGGTCTCTGGAAAGTATCAGGGGCAGGTTCAGCAGGAGTTACTAGAGCTTTTGGAGAAGATATATGGCGTCTTATTAAAATAGGATCAACCCTGCTTAAAGCAGATCAAGATACAAGCAATCCTCAGAAAGCGATGGAATTTTATGACAGTTATCTCATCGGACGTTTTAATGTAGCAGATAGTATGGATTATGATGTAACCGATGATAGCATAGAAATTACGGTTAAAAACTGCCGCGCTCATCATTACACAGACTATCTGGAAGAAAATGATGTACCTCGTTCTGTTGGATGTCCACTGGCTTTAGGATGTGCAGCTATGATGGAAGAAGTTACAGGGGATCCTTTCATAGTGGATAGTATAGAATCTAAAGATGGGAACAGTAAAATTGTCCTTAAAAAATTTTAGGGATCTAAAAAATTTGAGATATAAATTGTAGCTAAAAAAGGGGAGTAAATAATTAATGGCAGCGGGATCTATCCTTAAAGTAGTTGTATTTGGTGCTCTTAATGCAGGGAAAACCACATTTGTCGAAAAGTTAAGCGGGCAAGATCTGCTTCTTAAAGGAGACTTTGATAGCATTACAACCAGCTTTGATTTTGTCCAGATTGAGCAGCAGGGGTTCTTAATACATCTATTTGCAAGTCCTGGACATAGAAGATTTTCTTTTATGTGGAATACTCTTGCTACTGGAATGGATGGAGCTATACTTCTAATTGACTCTACTGTAGGGATATCACCCGTTGACCATGAACTTGTAAAGTTTATAACTGGCTACAATGTACCATATATAATTGCCGCCAATAAAACTGATATCTGTGAAATTAAAGACTCTCAAATTCGGGAAGAACTTAGTATACCTGAGGAAATCCCAGTAGTTAACACATCAGCACTTGAAAATCAAGATCTTGGAAATATAATGGGCAGTCTTATAAAAAATATTGAAAAAAAATTAAATAGTTTGGGTAAATCCAATGAAACTTGAAACAAATTTTGAAAAAGCTTTAATTTCTATAAATAGGATAACTGGAGTAAAAGACTCTATTTTAGCAGGGTTAGATGGTATTCCTGTGAGTAAATTAGATGAAAATACTTCTATTTTGAGCGCTACAACTGCTGCAGCACTTGGCGCAGTTAGAGAAATGATTAGAAGCATTAGTTATGGTAATTTAGAGAAATTAATTGTTGAAACAGATTCGGGAAAGATTGTCATAGAAGAATTTGGGAACAAGCATGTTATAATAGTATTAACAGAAAATAATGCTAATATTGGAATGATCAGGGTAACTCTTAAAAAAGTAGTTAGAGAGTGTATGGATAATTAATCCTATTTTTATATCTCTAAAATCAATTAAACCAGTGATTTAAAAATGAGGCCAATTTCAGAGCAAATATGTGAAGTTCTTGAGGATATGCAGGAGCGTGCCGATATCAAGGAGTCCTACGTTATCCGGAAGGACGGACTGATATTTACTTCAAGTAACCCCCATGTTAAAAACCAGAGAATAGCTGCAATGTCCGCATCTTTACTGGAAATTGGTAAAAAAACCCTTGAAGATGTAGGTAACGATGATTTAAAACGTCTTTTGATAACTGGAGATAAAATACAGATAATTATTATGGGTTTCTCATCTGTAGCTTTGGTATGTTCCATGAATTCAAATACTAATACGGGTATGGTTTTTTTAAGGATGAAAAAAGCAGTAGAAGAAATATATGATATAATGCGGGAAGCTTACGGATCTGATGCAATATAATATTTATATATCTTTTTGTTTTGTTGTGAAATATTATGTATGCTTGGATTTGTTACAGTTAAATCATTAATTACTTTGTGGCTATTTAACTAAACTTAAATTTCTATAATTTGCACCAGTTTGAGTGTCTATTATGGTTCAATTAACCTGTTTGTTATCTATCACTTGGAACATCCTGTATATTGTCTTTGAAACTTCCTGGAGATTGATATGATGACGTTGGAATTCCAGGATATATGCTGAACCAAAATCTACTTTCTAGCTATTATTCGCCTGTTTTGCAGTAATTTTTGTAAGGTTATCGCCTGTTTGTGATTAGAAATTTTAAACTTTCTCATTTTATGGAAAAGATACTTTTTATAAAGTAAAACAAAAAAGAGTAAATGATTTTTAAATCTTATTTTAAGGCCGTAAAACAGCTTCTGCATGCCTTCCTGCCCAGCATTGAATACATATTCCTATTGGAAGTCCTGCAGTATGGGTATCTGCAGTTAAAATTTTCACATCGAGTGCTGTTGTTTTACCTCCGAGCCCCATTGGACCAATTCCAGTTTCGTTTATCTGGCGTAAAAGATCCTCTTCCAGTTCTGCAATCATCTTGTCTGGATTCCGCTCTCCAACTTTTCCAAGCAGCGCTTTTTTTGCAAGTTTCATGGCCATATCCGATAGTCCTCCCACTCCAACTCCCACAATTATTGGAGGGCATGGTTTTCCACCGGCAGCAATTACTGTATCCAGAACGAACTTTTTAATGCCTTCGATACCTTCTCCTGGCAAAGCCATTTTGAGGGCGTTGTTGTTTTCTGATCCAATACCCTTTGGAAAAACTGTAAATTCGATTTTTTCTTCATCAATAAGTTCTATATCTATTTGAGGAATCAAATTGCCTGTATTTGTACTTGTATTTTCTCTTGTTAGTGGATTTACCACGTTTGGCCGTAGTGGTATTTCTTTAGTGGCCCTTTTGACCCCATTTCTTATGCCTTCATAGAGGTTTTCAACTTCTACTTTACCAAGTTTAACAAAAATAATTGGGAGACCTGTATCTTGACACATTGGAACGTCAAGTTCTTCAGCAGCTTCAATATTATCGAGTATAGCTTTAAGATTTAGACATGCAATCTCATCATCTTCATTTTTATATGCCTCTTCAAGCGCTTTCTTGACATCATCGGGCAACTTGATTACGGCCTCTTTGAATAAGTTAAATATTGTATCTTCTATAGTACTTTGAGTAATCATGATAAACCTCTCTAATAAATAAATATTATGTTTTGTTATTTAAATCAGTTATTTTCAAACGTATTAAAAAAACGAAGATATTAAATTATTTCTTATAACTAAACATAATCCTTTCTGTTTGATTGTAATAGTAACTATTATTATTATCCTCCATAAATATATTGAATCAGCATAAGGGGGGCGGATAATTTGAAGGGAACGACACTATTTTTAGTTTTGATTTTAATTGCAAGTATTATTGAAATTTCAGGTTATAAAGACTTTCAACAAACTAATAGGATGTATAAACTCTCATAAAAGTCATTTTAGTAGATTTATAAAGTTTAATTATCCTGGAAACCTTCAAAATACTACTGGTTTAATATTACTAATGGGTGCTTAAATTGGATGAAAGCAAGCATTACATTCAAATAGATATTATAAAAGGACTTGCAATAATCGCAGTTATAACTTTACATGTATTACCTGGAAACTTAGCTAAAATTCCACTATCTATTTTCACTATAGAACAAGCAGTACCAATATTTCTTGTTGTTATGGGTTTAAATGCAGCAATGTCCTTTAAAAGAAGGGGATATATAACTTTAAGTCAAATATATAATACGAACTATATTAAAAGTCGTTTTAAAAGATTACTCTATCCCTTCATTGTTATTTTCATATTGTCTGCAATTTTAGGTCTTTTATTTAAGGGAGATCTTTACATAGGATTTTTAAGCATTTTAGGTTATTTACCATTATCTGGGCCGGGTAATTATTTTGTATCCATTATATTCCAGTTTGTTTTTGTTTTTCCTATATTATATTGCTTATACAAGAAAAATCCCAAATTTACTTTAGTCTTAAGCTTTGTATTAACCTTTGTTTTTGAGATATTAGCCAATCAAATTCCGGTTTTAGAAAATAATTCATATCTTTATAGAGCGTGTATCTTAAGGTATTTATTTATAATAGCATTGGGTGTTTGGACCTTAGATAACTTTGATATTAACAGTTTAAAGACGGTGTTTAAAAGAAAATTTATAATAATGGGGCTAATTGTAAGTGTTGTTTATATGATATCAATTTCGGTTTTTAATTGGAATTTTATACACTTCCAGTCTGCATGGCAACCTCGTAATGTTCTATCCTTTTTTTACCCATTAACTATATGTTTAGTCGGCTTGAGATATTTACCATTAGTTTCAGAAAAAATTTCTGGTTTATTGGGGTTCATTGGCAGAGCTTCTTACCACATTTTTTTAGTGCAGATAATAGTTTTTGGTTCAGGACTTTCAATGGCTTCAATTATTGAAGAATTTGGATTACAGCATATTTATGGAATAACCTCTTTAATTAGTAATATAATTATCCTGACTATAGTAGGTTCTTTATTTTTCATTCTGGAAATAAAATTCAAAGAATACATTTCTAAAAAAATAATTCAAAAACCCACATTTGATATTTCTAAGATATTTCATTGACGTGGTTACTGCCTATATGAATTATAGCAAGTAATTTGATTTCTGTTACGCTCATGTCCATATCATGTGCACAGTTTATACTTCATTTATTATATTGAAAAAAACAAAGCTTGCAAAAATCTTTGATTTTTGTGCATTCAAATCCTTGGAAAACTTTCGAAAATCATTGATTTTCGAATGCACAAACACTGTCAAAATCTACGATTTTGATGCAACAAAAAACCTGTGGTTTTTTGTAAGTTTCATGTTTGTAAGCTTTATTTTCCAGGTTTCAAAATCCTAGATTTTGAGAACCTTTGGATTTGAAAGTTTTTTTCAATCGGAAAAATAAAAAATTTTTCCATACTGGTTAATTTAGGTGGACTTGTTTTAAAAAATTCTATTTATTTAATCAAAAATTACATAATAATTTAAATCGTAATATTTGCACAATACTCCAGACATAAGCGTTTAAAATAT
This sequence comes from Methanobacterium bryantii, assembly GCF_002287175.1. NCBI lineage: Archaea > Methanobacteriati > Methanobacteriota > Methanobacteria > Methanobacteriales > Methanobacteriaceae > Methanobacterium > Methanobacterium bryantii. The sequence goes on from NZ_LMVM01000037.1 coordinate 188,960, forward strand.
TGTATGGGAAAGTAAAAATTATTGAAAATTATTTATGTAATACTTTCAATATAATTAGTAACATGAAAGAATATAATTACGATGAAGTCTGGACTGAAGTAATTAAATTTGTATTGGAATTACATAAAAACCCTAAACATAAGCCTAAAACAGTTAAAGATGCACAAAATATGTTGGAATTTATTCCCGCAATAAGAAATATTATTTATACAATTGATGACACTGATAAATATCTGGAAATGGTCATAATGGCAGATGAACTTGAAGAATTACTTCACGGAGACTTAAAAGAACTTCAAAATGATGTAAATGAATAAGTTATTGGCAAATTAATAATTTTAAGTTATATAATCCATTCGATGTTTTAACGAATGATAAATCACTGTTACTTCTATTTTAAATTTCAGGTGCTACACGTTACATAAGTGCCCATTCACCTTCAAGCTCGGTTAGGGCGAACTGGTGATTGTTAACTACGTCGATTACATCATCTGCATTACATTTATCAAGGGAATATGTACAAATGGCAAGTACATTGGATTTACCAAATACATCATTTATTTCTTCTTCATACTGGCTGAATTCATTCCAATCTTCTTTTTCAAGCCAGAACGTATTTCCACTTAGCCTTAAACCATCATAGCCATTTTTTAAAGCATGATTCAATTTTTTGGCCCATCCATTTAAGATTCTATTTGAATCAAAGGCATCCTCCTTAAGATACCAGTCTTTGTAGGAGATAATTTCAATTTGCCCCTTTTTGAGATAACTATCTGCATAAGGAACAGCATTTTTTAATGCTTCTTCAGCCTCTTCTGTAGTTAAGGGTTGTGAGGTAACCCACATGCAGAACTCATTATTTTCAAGCCCTGCTTGAAAATAAGGGATCAATATATCTATTAAATTTTCTTTAGTTTGATAAAATTGACAAAAATGTGTACCCCACGGTACTTCTCCAATAAGTTCAATACCTGACTTCCTTAATTGGTCTTTCATTCATATCTTCTCCACAAAGTAAAATCAATTCTTAAATAAGGTTATTAACTTTAATATAATTATTGATTATAGTAAGATATTAAAATAGGCAGTAAATACTTGTTTAGGGATTCTATAATTATAAAATAGCATGATTTTAATTAATCTGCAGATAATAAATTATTTTAAAATAAAATAAATTTTAATAAAAAAGAGTAAGCTTAATCAATTCTGATTAAGCATTATTGAATAAGTCAGTACCTCATGATCATCCTAAGTCTTTCAAGTTCCTTAGCGACTTTTTCACGCTTATCTAATATCATTTCTGATGAATCTTCTTTCAGACCGCCGGTTGGGCATGTGAGTACACAGCGAGGTGTTTCCTGATCAATACACAGGTTACATTTCTTTGCAATACCTTCTTCATTTATGTAGATGGCTCCAATAGGGCAGGCAGTTTTACAGAGGCCGCATCCTATACATGCGTCTTCATCAACTACAATTGCACCGTCTATTTCTTCTATGGCATCTTCAGGGCATATGTTTAAACAAGGGGCCCGATCTGGCGCACAGTGTAAACAGTGGATTGCAACTCCTTCTATAACTCTTATTGCATTTTGAGGGCATTCCCTTTCACATTTTGAGCAGTCTTCGCAGAGTTCTGGTCGTGAAATTAATTCTCTCATTTCATGCCTCCTATTTAAGAGCATCCTTTGCCCTTGTACCGTGTGTTAAAACACTTACGAGTCCTTTCTTTTTAGACTTTTTACCGATACCTGATAACTTTTTAATGTGTTCAGCCTGTTTTATTAGCTTCATTTTCTCAGTATCTACGATGGAAATGGCTCTTTTGGAACATGCTTTAACACATGCTGGAGTATCAAGATCAGGGCACTGGCTGCATTTGTGTGCTTTTTTTTCATGTATTGAAATTGCCCCAAATGGACATATGAGCATACATAGAGAACATCCTATGCATTTTTCAGAATCAATTGATCCCTCATCAATTGCATCTACAGGGCAGATTTTCATACACGGAGCGTCTTCACAATGCTGACAAATAATGGGGTAATAAGCGCCTTCGACTTCTCTTACCATGATTCTTGATGTGCCGTGAAGTTTTTCACATGCTCCTTCACAATCTCCACATCCATCGCAAATCTCTGGTTGAATCAATACTTTTTCCAAGAATATATCCCCCTATATTTTAAGTTCAGCGCATATACTGTCCACATAATTCTGGATCTTTTCTTTTTCTTCATCCGCAAGATGTCTAAACCTTTTTTGAGCTTCTAAATATTCATTTACAGGTTTTCTCTGCAGTGGTTTGTATGTTACTTTAAATTCCCCATCTACAATTTCATAAAGCAACCATGAACCAGTATCGACAGCTAATCTTCCAAGTTCTATGGTTTTTGATGGATCGTACCCCCATCCGGTTGTACATGGTTGATGGAGGTGGATATAAGCAGGTCCATCGATTTCAGTTGCTTTTTTAACCTTTTTCATGAAATCTTCAGGATATGAAATGGATGCTGTTGCAACGTAAGGAACACCATGAGCTGCCATTATCATTGGAATGTTTTTCTTTGGCTTATCTTCACCAAAGCTCTCTTTTCCATGTGGTGATGTGGTTGTTGATGCACCATATGGTGTTGCACCACTTCTTTGGACTCCAGTGTTCATGTAAGCTTCGTTATCGTAACATATGTAAATTATATTATGTCCCCTTTCCATAGCTCCTGAAAGAGATTGAAGCCCTATATCTGCTGTTCCACCATCTCCAGCAAATACTACTACATTAACATCATCTTTTCCCTGTGCTTTGAGAGCTCTTTCAACACCTGACGCTACCGCTGCAGCATTTTCAAATGCTACATGGATCCATGGGATGTTCCATGATGTTTCAGGGTATGGAGTTGTAATAACTTCTAAACAGCCTGTTGCAGATACTGCTACAGTGTTTTCACCTAGCATTTTAAGTGCAAGTCTTGCGCCTATGGTAGCACCACATCCAGCACAACCTCTGTGCCCAGCAGCAAGAAATTCTTTTTCAGGTACTTCCATTTTATGCTTCCTCCTCTTTTAAGCCGATCCAATTAATTGTATCGCTTTCAGTAGAATTTTTGGTAATTTCAATTATATTTCTTATATCCTCATTGGATACGTCACGCCCTCCAAGACCTAATATAAAGCCTCTCGCATCTACATCCATTTTAGCTTTGATCTCGTTGAACAGGACTCCTCCAATACCCAGTGAGATGTTTTTATCCAGAACAGCTACTCTATCTGCGTTCTTAATTGCATTGTATATATCTTCTTTAGGGAATGGTCTAAATGCTATTACTCTGAGAAGACCGACTTTATGTCCTTCTTTTCTCATGTTGTCTATAACTGCCTTTATTGTACCACAAAGTGATCCCATGGCTATGATGATCACTTCAGCGTCATCACACATGTAATTTTCAACTAAGTCGTACTCACGACCGAATTTTTCAGCGAATTCCTTGTTTACATCCCTTATTATGTCTTTAGCTCCTTCCATAGCTACTTCCATGTCATGCCTTGCTTCCATGTAGTAATTAGGATCTGTAAATGTTCCAAGTGACATAGGATCTTTAGGATCAAGATAGGAATGTGTTGGTTTGTATGGAGGTAAAAATTCATCTACTTCTTCCTGTGTTGGGATATCTACAGGTTCAACTGTATGGGTGAGATAGTATCCGTCTACACAGACCATACTTGGAAGTAAGACTTTTTCGTTTTCAGAAATTTTGTAAGCCTGTAATACAAAGTCAAGAGCTTCTTGAGCATCTTCAGCAAAGAACTGCATCCATCCGGTGTCTCTTTGTGAGATTGAATCTTGTTGATCGTTCCATATGCTTAATGGTGCTGATAATGCCCTGTTTGCATTTCCCATTACTATTGGGTTTCTTAAACCAGCTGCTGCAAATAAGATCTCGTGCATTAATGCTAAACCCTGGGAGGATGTTGCAGTAAATACTCGAACACCTGTACCGGATGCACCTACTGCAGCACTTATTGCACTGTGTTCTGATTCAACTCTTATGTATTCTGCGTTTAAATCTCCATTTGCAACAAAGGTTGCCAGATATTCTGAGATGGTTGTTTGTGGAGTTATAGGATAAACAGGTACGACTTTTGGTTTTGCAAGTTTAACTGCTTCTGCAATAGCCCTGTTTGCTGTAATAACTTTCATCTTATCCTCTCTCCATTTTAATAGCTTTTACAGGACACTCATGGGCACAAATCCCGCATCCTTTACAATAATCATAATCTATATCAGTTTCTTTAGTTATGCACCCTTCTGGGCAAAATAAAAAACAATTTTCACAATTAATACATTTGTCTTTATCTAAAACAGGTTTAAATGTTCTCCAACTTCCTGTTTTATTTTTGACACTGCTTCCAGGTTCTTTAACAGTTGCTCCTATGGCTGTCATGAAATCACCTATTTTTTAATTTTTTCATAGGCTATTTTAGCTGCATTAGCGTTCTTTTCACCTATTTTTCCGGGGAAAGTTTCTTTAGTTACTTTAATAAGGGAATCTAGTGAAACTATATTAGTTACTCCTGCGAATGCTCCTAACATAACTGTATTAACAATTGGAACTCCTAAAATATCCAGAGCAATTCCTGTGGCGTCAATATTATATGAGTCTACATTTTCTCCAAGATTAACGTCATCTGTGGTATTTATAACTACTTTTCCACCATCTTTAAGCCCTGATAATACATCTACTGCTTCTAAGAGAGTTTCATCCAATACAATAACATGATCAGGATTATAAACTTGATATCTTCTTCTTATTGGTTTATCGTTTATTCTTGTAAAAGCCATGACTGGTGCACCTTTTCGTTCAGCACCGAAGAACGGGAACGCTTGACAATACTTTCCATCTTCAAAAGCTGCTTTTGCTAAAATTTCAGCAGCAGTCACTGCACCCTGTCCACCACGTCCATGAAATCGAATTTCGATCATACTGTACCTCCATTCCTCATGTATAATCATTATAAATTAGGATATATATATATTTTTAATCATGACAAATTTTATTTTTGTAATATTATTTGATTATAGATAGAGGATAAAAAAATTCAATTCTTAAATATATTTTCTTAATATAAATAGAGAACTGTCAAATGAAAATAAACAGGTGTGAAGTCCTAATAAAAAATATCTAATTACTATTTTTAGTCATAGTTATACAATCTTTTTATAAATTATAGCAATTGTTAACTTTTTTAAAGAATAAATTATCTGAAGATGAAAATATATTGGGGGTAACATAAGGCATTCAATTCTGTATATATGAAAAAAGGACTATAATAAATTTATTTTGGATAAATAATCGATAATATTGTCTTATTATTATAATATGACTGTTAATAAATCTAAAATTTTGGGGATATTAATTTTTAGATAACTTTATACTAATTAAAAGTATTATATTACCATTAGAAATTGCTTGTATTTTAGTGGAGGCAAAGTAATGGATTCAACAGAAATAGATAGAGATCAGTTAGGTATATGGATTGATAGTGCGGTAAAAAATTATGATAAGGTACCTAAAAAGGACATTTATCGTAATATTGGGGCATCTCTAATTTCAATGGGCCTTGAAGCTGATCATGATATGGGAAGCAGGAGTTTATTAAAGGAGAAACAAACCTTTAACTTTGAAGAAAAACCAATTGATTCAACAAACAGGTTTGTAAATACTATATCTCAGGAAATCCCTGCTGAAAATGCGGAAAAGGCAGGGAAAGACTTCTGGGAAATTTTTAAAAAGAAAGCTAAGGATAATATCTGTGGAAACAGTGGCATAGTTAAACTTTTAGAAGATAAAAAAATAAATGAAGCACTGGAAAAGATAGTTCCAACTGTACTGATCGCAATGGGGGTATCTGGGTTAGGAGCTCCTGTAATAACGGTTATAGCTATTGGGGTACTTATGCTTCTTTTAAAAGCAGGAATAGAAAGTCTGTGTGAATTAGGGAGTACCAGTTAAAATTTATTTATTTTTTTTATTATTTCTTTTAAGTTGCCGTTTTCTGACATATCTTTAAGAGTTAAATCTAATAATTATAAACTACTTATTGAATTTAATTAACAGTTAGCTCATGACCAGGACATTTGGCATTGCCTTAAGGGTATCTCGAGTTAATTTTAAACGAGATTTAAACCAGTTAATCAATGATTTATAAAATTTAAAGTGTATTTGGGTCGTGAGCGATTATCGATACTTCTCAATTAATTTGTAAGTGGTAACATGAAAATCTTAATAGTAACAGGTAAACTTGCAGGTAAGCTGGTTAAGGATATTTCAAGCAAATCTAAGCAAGAAGTGTATACTCATGTAGTAGATACACCAATTGCAGCATTTTTAACTCCTCGGAAAATATTGAAAGAACTGAACAACCTGGAAAACGTTGATGTTCAGTCTTATGATGTAATTATAACTCCTGGACTTATACGTAAAGATGTAAATGTTATATGTGAAGAAACTGGAATTCCAACCTATAAAGGCCCAAAAGACGCTGCAGATTTAAATGTAATCCTTGAAATGGTGGATGAACTGGAACTTTCATCTCAGATACCTGCAGATAAATTAATTGAAGAAGAACTGAAGAAGCGGGCCTTGAAGTTTATAGATGACTTTGAGAAGGATGAAAAAAACACTAAAAAACTTCTTAAAAAGCCTGAAAATATCCTTGTAGGTAACCTGCCTGTGGGTGAAGACTTTCCAATGAGGGTACTGGCTGAAATTGCAAATGCACCTTTACTCAGTAAAGATGAACTCCTGAAGCGGGCAAAATATTTTGTAGAAAACGGGGCTCAGATGATAGATATTGGAATGATTGCCGGTGAAAATAAGGCCGATAAAATTCCAGAAATGGTAAAATTATTGAAAGAAAATCTAAATGGCATCCCTATAAGTGTTGATACTTTGAATCCTGTAGAAATTAAAGCAGGGATTGAATCAGGGGTTGATATGGTTTTAAGCCTTGATCACGGCAATTGTGAGGGAGTACTGCCTTTGATGGAAGAAAAACAGATTCCTGCAGTTATACTGCCAACAGATTTCGGAAAGAACTGGGTACCTCATACTGTGGAAGAACGTGTTAACTCACTGGAAAGTCTCGTAAAAAAATGTAGAAAAATCGACGTGATAGCTGATTTAATTCTGGACCCTATTAACAGTAAGAGCATAGTTGAGTCAATAATAGCGTGCCATGATTTCAAAGCACGAAACAAAGCGCCTTTATTCTTTGGAGTCGGAAATGTCACTGAGCTCCTGGATACAGATTCTGTTGGGGTAAATGCTCTGTTATCTGGAATTGCAATGGAACTTGGGGCGAGTATTTTATTTACACCTGAAGAAAGCGGTAAAACACTTGGAAGTGTCCATGAACTTTCAGTTTCGTCAAAAATGATGTTTCTCTCAAAACACAGGGGTTCTACAGCAAAAGATCTGGGTATAAACCTTATAATTTTAAAGGATAAACATAGGGGAGAAACATTAATTGAAGAAGTTGATGCACCTGTATTGGAAGGTGCAGAAAACTATAAATTCACTCAGGACCCTAAAGGGAGCTTTAAAATAATAGCCGAAAATGGTTTTATAAAGGCGGTGCACTATATTCATTTGAAGCCGGATATGGTCATTAAAGGTGAGACTGCAAAAAGTGTATATGATGAAATAATTAAGCAGGAACTTGTTTCAAGAATTGAACACGCAACATACCTTGGTGCCGAGCTTCAAAAGGCAGAAATAGCAGCCAAACTTAATAAAAATTATATTCAGGATTTTCCATTATTTAAAAATTTAGATTATTAATTTAATTTGCAATTATTTAAAGCAATAATTCAAGATGTACATTACAAGTTAATTTTAGGTTATAATCATGAAAACATGTACTAAATGCGGCGCGACGCCTGTAATAATACATAGAAAAGCCTCGGGGCAAATGCTGTGTAAAGACTGCTTCATTGAATCAGCAACTGAAAAAGTTTTAAAAAATATTCGCAGAAATAAGCTCATAGAACGTGGAGATAAAGTTGCAGTTGCTTTATCTGGCGGAAAAGATAGTGTAATGGTTCTTGATATCGTTAATTCACTCCATGAAAGAAATATAATAGATCTTTTCGCCATAACCATTGATGAAGGTATAGGAGGATACCGAAAACATGGGGTGGAAATTGCAGCGAAAAATGCCAAAAAATTGGGTATAGATCATAGGATAGCATCATTTAAGGATTACTTTGGAAAAACACTCGATGAAATTATGCATAATGAGTCAAGGCAGCACGGTGCATGTACCTATTGCGGCGTATTTAGAAGGTGGATCATTAACAGGGTGGCAAGGGAAGAAAATGCCACTAAAATTGCAACAGGCCATAATTTAGATGATGAAACTGAAGCAATACTGATGAATTATCTTGAAGGTAACATAGATAACCTCACAAGAATTGGGGTAAAATCAGAACCTAAAAATGATAAATTCACCATCAAGATAAAACCAATTAGGGAAATTCCAGAAAAAGAAGTGGCATTATATGTAATTGCCCGTGAGCTGGATGTTCATTTTGATGAGTGCCCTTATTCAAGGGAATCATTCAGGGGAGAAGTTGGAAGATTTGTAAAAGAACTATCTGCCAATCACCCTACTATAATGTATTCAACCCTTAAAGGCTTTGATAAGATAAAACCTGCCATAAAAAAAGAATTTTCAGGCAAAAAAGTAAATATGGGAAATTGTATACAATGCGGCGAGCCAGCATCCCATGAATTGTGCAGGGCGTGCTTGTTTGCCAAATCATTAAATGGAGAACAGTAACATGGAAGTAAAGGTGATCTTTGGAAAAAAGGAAGAAAACAGAGCAATTCCGGAAGAAACAACCATTAAGGAAGTACTTGATGCAATGGATATCTCTTCTGAGGCAGTTGTTGTTAAAAGGAACAATGAAATTGTGATAGAAGAAGAATTCCTTGTAGATGGGGATGTAATTGAAGTTATACGTGTTATATATGGGGGATAATATTTCTCATGGTTTTAGGGCGTACTAAGTTGAATTCAATGTTTCTTCTCCCATAATTTAAATTTTATAGAATGTATAAATAATAAAAACCAGTATATAGATAACAAAGTTTGATCCTAACTTGGATGTGAATATGTGGAAACAACTGATGCCATTGAAAACTGCGTTTCAAATCATTTCACTGTAAAAAGTGTTTATAGAGAGCCAAAATCATTTTATTTTTTAGTTGATGATTACAGCAGAGAGAAATTTCTCCGGCTGGTAGAAGATCTTGATAAAATAGGATACCTACCTTTTATTGATGAATATGGGGAGAATTATAAAATAAATATAGTTAATAAGCCTGAATCTGCTGAATCAAAGGTTCATCTCAATATTTTCCTTTTTTTAGTAACAATTGTTACTACTGTATCTGCAGGATATATGCTTGGAGGGAACATTTGGGAAGGAATAACTTTTTCAATAGCATTATTGGCCATAATTGGATCACATGAAACTGCACACTTCTTTGCAGCAAGAAAACATGGTGTGAAGGCTACATTACCTTATTTTATACCAGGTATACCTCCAATAGGTACTTTTGGAGCAGCCATAAATGTAAAATCTGCGATACCAGATAAAAATGCCCTTTTTGACCTTGGAGTCAGTGGGCCTATTGCAGGATTCATTGTAACAATTCCAGTGCTTGTAATTGGTATTTTATTATCATATCTGGCCCCTATGAGTAGTACAACCATGCAGATGTTTCCATCTCTTCTTATATATGTCCCAATGGCCCTTGCATTTCCTGCTGTACCTAACGGGTATGGTGTAATATTAAGTCCAGTAGCTTTTGCTGCATGGGTAGGGACAATCATTACTATGCTCAATTTAATGCCAGTTGCAGTTTTAGATGGGGGTCACATTTCAAGGTCCATTTTCAATGCGAAAATTCATCATTATGTATCTATAGCAGGCATAGTCGTAACAGTATTCCTCGGATGGTATGCAATGGCATTATTAATGGCAGTATTTATTTTATTTATGGCAAAAACACATCCTGGTGCATTAGATAATGTTTCTAAACTCAGCAGAAATAGAAAGATAATTGCAGTATTGACAATTGCTATTTTCATTCTCTGCCTGACACCTGCACCCCGAACATTTTAATAGAACTCATAAATTAAAAATTCAGTATTTTAAGTTAATTACAGAATATATATGTTAATATTTATTAAAAAATAATAAGAGGAATTTAAATGAAAGTTTACTATGAATGTGCGCCCTGTTTTTTAAGACAGGCCAAAGAAGCACTGGATCTTGCAACAGATAATCAATCACTTAAAATGGAGATCATGGAAGAACTGGTAGGAGTTGTGTATAATGATTTTCATAAGGGAGCGGTTTCTAACGTTGTTGGAACTAGGATACACCGAATTATTAAAGATAGAACTGAAAATGAAGACCCATATCTTTTAGAGAAGCGGAAAGGGAATGAGATAGCATTAAAATTCCTCCCAAAAATTAAGAAAATATTAATTGGGAGAAATGGGCTTGAAACATATATAAAAGCTGCTATTACCGGTAATTTAATAGATTTTGGGGCACTTGGGGTCAACTTTGATGTTGAAAAAGCTATCTGCAAGAATATGGAAAAAGAAATTGCATTAAATCAAATTGATGAGCTTGAAAATGAACTCAAATCTGCAAAAAATGTCCTTTACCTGGCAGATAACAGTGGAGAAATAGTCTTTGATAAATTGCTTATAGAAAAGCTTAAAGATTACAATGTAGATGTTACAGTTGCTCTTAAAGAAAAACCTATACTTAACGATGCATGTATTGAAGATGCAGTTCAAATTGGGCTTGATGAAGTTGCAAAACTTGTATCAACAGGTACGGACTCAATAGGTATTTTATATGCAGATATATCTGAAGAATTCAAAAAAATTTTTGAAGAAGCAGATCTTGTAATCAGCAAAGGACTTGGAAATTATGAAGGTATAACTGAAATGGAATTAGGGGATAAACCAGTATTCTGTCTGTTCAACGTTAAATGTAATGCTGTTGCAAAGAGCGTTGGTGCTAACGTAGGGGACAACGTTGTTTTGGAACTTTAATTGTAAAATTATCAAGATACTGTAGTGGGTGATTTGATGAAAATAGGATTTTTAGGGTTTGGAGAAGTTGCTTCGACTCTGGCAGCAGGACTTTTAAGTAATGGTGTCGATGTCTTTACATGTGTTGAAGGCAGGAGTTTAAAAACAAAGGAAATAGCCGAAGAAACTGCATTGAACTTATGTAAATCAAATCGAGAACTTGCTGAATCTTGTGACGTTTTAATTTCGGCAGTTACTCCCTTTCAAGCAGTTGAAGTATCTAAAAAAGTTGGAAAATATGTTAAAGGGATTTATATCGATATAAATAATATTTCGCCTTCAACTGCTGAAGAAGCGTTGTCACACATTGAAAATGGAAAAACAGCAGATGCTTCAATAATAGGCAGTGTACGAAAAAATGGGTTGAATGCCCATATACTTGTATCGGGACCATTTTCAAAACAATTTGCAGAATTAAACCAATATGGGATGAATATATCTGTTATAGGTAGTGAAATAGGGCGGGCTTCTGCTATTAAACTATTTAGAAGCTCATTTACTAAAGGAATTTCTGCATTACTTTTTGAAACGCTTTATTCTGCTTATAAGATGGGAATTGATGAAGAAACATTAAAATACATTGCAGAAACTGAAGGTGAAGGCTTCATGGAGTCTGCAGTATCCCGTATAATAAGCAGTGCAGTACACTCAAGGCGAAGGGCTGAGGAGATGGAAGAAGTTATTGAGTTAATTTCAAAAAACAGTGATGCTAAAATGAGTAAAGCAGCAGGTGAATTTTTTAAACAGCTTTGTGCTGAAATTAGCGGTATTTACAAGCGGCCTGAGGATTATAAAGAAATTTTTGAAATTATAGATAATAAAAACCGAAAAAATTAGAAATTAATAGGGAATAGTAAAGTAAAAAGTCGATCCAACATAGGGTTCTGATTCAACCCATATTTGTCCACCATGGCGTTCAACGATCCTTTTGGCCACAGGTAATCCAATTCCACTCCCTTCATATTCTTCTTTTGTATGTAATCTCTGGAATATGGTGAAAATACGGTCAAAATGCTCTTCTTCAATTCCAATACCATTATCAGCAACAGAGAATACATATTCATTTCCATGTTCCTTACATGAGATGTGGATTTTGGGCTGAACTGCAAACTGTCTAAATTTAATGCTATTTTCAACCAGGTTCTGGAATAACCGTAAAAGCTGACCTGAATCTGCATTTACCTTTGGAAGTTTATCATAGGTTATTTCTGCATCATTATCTTCAATTAAGGTTTTTAAACTGGAAGTAGTATAATCGATGATTTCTTCAGTGTTTGTTGGCTTAAACACTTTTCCTCTTGATACTACTCTTGAATACTGCAGTAAATCCTTAATCATTTCCTGCATTCTGGTTGAGGCGTCAACGATGTACTCCATGAATTCATCAGAATCTTCGTCGATTTTGTTTTTATATCGTTTTGCTAAAAGCTGTGTGAAACTTGCAATGGTTCTAAGCGGTTCCTGTAAATCATGTGACGTTACATATGCAAACTGTTGAAGCTCTTCATTTGAACGGTTTAAATCAGCGGTAAGTTTTTTCAACTGTTTTTCATAAATATCCTTTTGAGATTCTACAGAATCCTTTAATTTTGAGATATATATGCTGAATTCTTCATTGGTATTTTCTAAGTTGATTATCTTTTGATTTAATTCTTCAACTCTCAATTTTTTAGCGCCTAATAATTCTTTGGCTTCTTTTTGTTTCCTTAGAACTTCTTTAACGCGTTTTTCAAATAATTTTTCAGAATTCTCATACTTTAAAAGGATTTCCTTGAACTCATCATTGGATTTTTCAAGTTCAATAACTTTTTGATTTAAGTTTTCAATTTCTGAATTTGAGATAGCTACTAGTTCTGCAGAGTTTTTGAGTTCACTAATATCGCGATTTATGAGTATATATTCTATGGATGGGCTGTTATTATCGCGTTTAGCTATAATTATGCTCTTTATATGGATAGGGCTGCCTTCTTTACTGTAATGGATAAACTCAGAATTTAAATATTCATTAGTTCTCAAGTACTCTAAAACTTTTAGCCGTTCTATAGGACTTTCTTTGGATTTAAATACATTATAAACAACTTTTCCAATTACTTCGTCTTCTTTCCAGCCGTATATGTTTTGGGCGGCGTCATTCCACATTTTTACGCGTAATTTACCATCAACCCTAATTACTGCATCACTGACATTATCGATGATTTCCTCATTGAGATGTGATATATTTTCATTTTCAGTAGTTTCCAGCTCTTTAGCGTGAGTTTCAATTAAATTCTTAATAAATTTCTCATTTTCTATCTTAGAGTCTTCATATTTTGAAATAATCTCTTTGAACTTATCATTGGTTTTTTCAAGCTCAGCAATTTTTTGATCCTTCTTTTTAGCTTCCAAATTTTTGATATTTAACAACTCTTCTGCTGCTACTTGCTTCTCCAGGATTTCATTAACCTGTTTTCCAACAGATTCCTCACTTTCAGAAATTTCATATTTTGAAATAATTTCTTTAAATTCCTGGTTGGTTTTTTTGAGTTCATTAATTTGTTGATTAAGGTCTTCAATTTCTAAGATAGAATTTTCGGGTTCGTTTTGTTTAGATAATAAATCCTGCGCACGATTTTCTACCAGTTTATCCAGGAAATCTCGTTGATTTTCACTAATTGTATCCTCATTTCGTTTATAATCCGTGACATCTGTTAAACTAAGTAATATTCCCGTTACCTCATTGTCATCTTTAACTGGTTTAATTACCCAGTCCCAATAAGTTATTCCTAATTCTGGATGTTCAAGCGGCATGGAATATGCAAAATATGGCTTACCACTCTTAACTACGTTTTTAAATATTTTTTCGTTCCCTTTATGTGGGTACAGGTCAAAATGGTTTTTTCCCACAAAAAAATCGGGAGTTTTATTGCTGCGTTCAGCATATGCTTTATTTACTCCAATAAAATTAAAGTCCTTGTCTAGATAAGCTATCATAAAATGTGTATGGTCAAAAATAGTTTCCAGCATCAAAGCATTTCCTGAGATTTCATTTGATAAATTCATATTATCCCCTATCTCAATTTTAAATTTTAAAGAGCCCAATATACGAATTAGGATTGAACTAATTCAGAATTGTTGATTTATGTATATTTATTTTTCTATATATTCTTCAAGCATTCATTTTTTGAATGTATAAAAACTTTATTAATTTTTTTTTTTTTTTTTATTACTATTTTTGAATTGTCAGTACTTTTTATTTTAAAGCTGTATGTATTTACATACCTGTTGCACTATTATGACTAAATATAAACGTGAGTAATACTAAATTATAGGTAAGGGTGATTAAATGGAAAATATTGGAAATGTGATAATGGAGAGTGAAAGTAACTTAAAAGAAATAGAGAGTGATATTAAAAATACTGGAAAACCATCAGATGAATCTTTGGATCAGGCAAATGAAATTCTGGATAAGTTAAATGCCGAAGTAGATGGAATTTCAGATAATTTCATGTCTTCAGCTATAAATGAAATTATTGATCTTTATAAAAAAATACTGGAAGAATACAGATAGGACAGTTGCTTTTGGATATCGGGGCGGAAAATTACACATCTATATAATTAATTTTTTCATTATTTAATTTAAAAATCCTTATTTTTTACTTTTTATTATTTAAATTTGATAAAGTAACCCATGCATTTTGTGCTATCTTTTAAAATAAGATTAGGCTTTATTAATTTTGAATCAGCCAGTAATGTGGAATATACATTGAAAAAATTTATTAATTTGTTTAAATATAAATAACAAAAAGAATTGCTTTTTATATAATGTATTGCTTAAAATGCTATCATGAGTTTTCAAGAGGGTTTTTATGGTTGTAGATGAACAAGTAGAGGAATGTCAGAATGCTTTAGAAAAGCTTATAGGTAAAAAAATTGTTGAAATTAAATTTAAGCCATATAATCACGACTGCTGGAAACTTTTTATAACTACAGATAAAGATGAGCTTGTTATGATATTTTGTAAAGACTGGAAGTGCCCAGTTACTCAATACAGGGATGCGGATTCTAATATATAATATGAAAGCTGATTTAAAATATCAAAAATGCAATATACTAAATTTAAAGGTTTTAATCATAAATAAACATATTAAAACTTTTAATAATTGTTATCGTGATAAATTCTACGTTTTTTCTATAAAAGTGGATAACTAAAATTTTATCATGTCTTAATATTAATTAAGATAATATGCAATTACTAGAAACATTTTCAATTGAACCTGTTAACACCAGCCTTTATGAGCTGGCTTTTCTTCATGAGTCTTATTCAAATGAAAACGGCATCGATGAATGTTATGAAAGGTTAGAATTTTTAGGTGATGCTGTTCTTGAGATAGCGGTTTCTGAATTTTTATACAATATGGATTCTAATTTAACTGAAGGTGAATTAACCAGTTTACGTTCAAATTATGTATGTAAAAAAGCACTTCATGTTTATTCTATGGAACTGGGCCTGGATCAGTACATAAAATTAGGGGCTGGTCAAGAATTAACCCGTCGTGAAGTTGATTCAATTATCAGCGATGTATTTGAATCATTTATAGGGGCTTTATATCTTGATTTAGGCCTGGGTACTGTGAGGGAATTCCTCTCCAAAACAGTTATGCCGCATATAGAAAATAAGGACATCTTTTTTTGTGATTATAAATCTAAATTAAAGCAGTTATGTGATCAAAGTGGTGTCGATGTGGTTTATGAGTTAATACTGGAGGAAGGGGAACCTCATGATAAGACATTTGGTATGGCTGCAGTTATCAACGGTAAGAACTATGGAACAGGTACCGGTGGAAGTAAAAAAGAAGCCCAGCAAAACGCTGCCAAAATTGCACTGGATAATCTTTAAATTATTATATTTATGTTGTCCTGCGTAATATTGTTTATTTTTATATAATATGTGTGTATTTGATTTAATTTGATAGATAAAAGTGTTTTATATTATTTATTTTTTTAATTATCAGTATTTATATAGATAATTTTCAAATTAGTTTAATCTTTGGGGATGGTCTGTTTTTAAAAAGAAAAATTGTAAATAATTTTTAATCAAATAATAATACTATATGGGGGATGCAATATGATTATGTTTGATGGAGGAAAAACTTGCCGAAATACCTTTTTGATTACTTAAATGAATTTGAAGACTTCCGGGAAGATGAAAAAACAGCAATTATAACAGATATAGATGGTACTATAAGTAAAATAGTTTTAGATCCATATGAAGCCACTATAACTCAGATCATGAGGGCTACACTTGAAAAACTTGTAGATAAGTTCCAGTTAGTTGGCATTATAACTGGAAGAAACGTTAAAAACGCTAAAGAGATGCTTGAAGTAGGTGGGTTGCTTTATATCGGGAGCCATGGGCTTGAATATTTAAAGGATGATGAAATTCATATTGAAGGCGAAGTAGAGGAATATTTGCCTCTCATACAGAAAATTGCTCAAAATATCCAGGCTGAAGAAGAACTATGTAATATCAAAAATATTCTATTCCAGGAAAAGGGGCTTTGTTTTACAGTCCATTACCGGAAATGTGAAGACCCTCAAGGAACGCACAGAAAAATTTTAGATGTCATTAATGGACTGGAAGGACTGGAAAGGTTTAAAGTTACAGAAGGACGTAAAGTTGTGGAAATAAGGCCTAAAATTGGTCATGACAAAGGAACCATACTTGAAAAACTCATTTTTGAAAATGATGTTGAAAAGATCATTTACTTAGGCGATGATGTAACTGATGTTGATGCATTTAACAAACTAAATGAACTCAAAGAAAATGGTAAAGTCAATGGTGCAGGAATAGTCGTAGTTTCGGAGGAAGTCCCTGAATTTGTTAAAGAAAATGCATCTTTTTATGTTAATGGAGTTGATGAGGTACAGAAGTTCTTTAACTGGCTTCTGGAAAATTAAATTACAATTAAAATATTTTCATTTTCCAATAAATATCCTGACCCGCCAACCTTCTTTTTTATGCACTAACTTTGCGCTTAATGGAATAAAATGAGAATCAATAAGAAGCCTCAGGTATGTTGCAGATTGGGCAGGCAACTTCAGGGGACTTTTTATTTTACGGTTTTCTGTACGTATCTGGCAGGCTAATTTTTCCCTTTTATCAACAAATAAAGAAGCCTCAATCCCTTCTTTTAAATCTTCAACCTCAAAACTTCTAAGGTGAAGCCCTGCATCAATAGTGTATTGGGGTTTTACACCTCTTTTCCCTTTTCTAAACATTTCATGGGCATCGGAGGATTTAACTCCTTTTTCAACATTAGACGATACAAACCATGCCCTTTCAATTACGCTTTCTACAGTCTGATCTGGAGGAATAATTCCTTCTGCTTCATAATGTTTAATAAGATCAAATACCTCTTCACGTGTCACATCCTGCTCAACTGAACTTATTGCAAGCCTTGTGAGAACTGGGCCGTATCCTGCCATTCTTAGTGCTGCCCAAATCTGATCTTCGTTTCGGTATTGTCTGCCTTTAATGATGGCCTCTGCAGCGTCAGCGTTTATATTAGCTATATTAAGCAATTTTGCCCTTGAATATTTATTAAGCCGTTTTGTAATGGCTCCAATGTCCCGTTTTCCCGGAATATTTCCTTTTTTTATCTCTTTTTGAAGGATCTTTACTGTGGAGTCAGGGAGGACTTCTTTTACATCTTCAGGTATTTCGAAGTTGTTCTCAATTATCTTTGCCCTGATTTCCCTGCCTGATATTTTACCGTCCATCTGCAGTTCAGGAATTATATGGAACTTCATTTTTCGTTTATACTTTTTGTAGAGGAAATCATTCACTGCAAACCATCTTATAACGTTACGGTTTGGGAGGCTCCGTGGAATCCCGCTGAATATACCTCGTTTTGCAAATGATGCTGCGTATTTCTGGATTTTACTGGTTGAAACATTGGCTGCATCAACGTAGTCCACAACACCATCTTCAATCATCATTGCTATCCTGATTGGAACGGTGTATGCGAGGGTCAACCTGTGGTGCAGCCCTTCAATGGGCACGACTCTATCAGCACCAGCTTTAAGTGCCATTTCACGTCTTGCTTCGTAACTTGCAAAAAATGGGGCATGATTAGCACTGTAACCCTTATTTAAATAAATTACAACTTCATCTCCTGTTTTCTCTGCAATGTCTCTTCCTTTTTCTATGAGTTTAGCGTGTCCGTTATGTACTGGGTCAAAATCAGCGCTTATTCCAATCATAATATCACCTTAATGCACACTTTTATGATACCGTATATAATTAGTGCTTATATGCATATGGATTTTGATGACATAAAAAATGATTTATGCGTTAAGGATTTCTTAAGATCAAGAGATTTACGGGATAGCAGCATAAAAAGGTACCTATATTGAATAAAATATTATAGTAATTTCATCAACAAAACACCCTCCGAATTCATTGAAGAAGCTGAAAGGGAAGAAGAAGGAATTGATCTCTTTATAGAAAAATAAACGGTTATCTCTTAGACTATGCTGAACATCTTGAAAGTCTTAATAGGGAAAATCTTACAATAAAAGGTCTTATTTATCCTCCTAAAGAAGGAGACCAATACCATGTTAAAAGAATTAAAAAATAAAATCGGTAATAAAAAGGGTGTATTAAATATAAATGAGGATCCTAAAGAAGGAGAATTACTATTTGAATACAAATGAGGTAGCATTATTGAAGATGATAATGAGTCTAAAGTAGCTCGGGTGATAGAAGGAGAAGAAGCTATTGAGTTTTTAAACCTCATTAAAGATTATAGTGCTCATAAAGAAGAATTTGAAGCTATACTTAATTATATGGAGAATGTTAACTCTTAAAATACTAATGCTTCTTATTTTTATTTTTTAATATTTGAAATCTTACTCTGTCCAATACAATCAAGCCTGAAAGTTTCACCTTTACGCATTGCTACTATTTATTAAATATTGATTCAACGTGAGTTATTGTATAATTCAAGTATTTTTTTTAATTATTTTATTTTTATTAAATGAAAACCTTTAAATAATAATTCGGACATTTTATAATATAATGTCATTATATAACATTATTATGAAAATGTATATTTAATGACAATTAATGATAATACGTCATCATGGTGTGAATGAAGTGACAATATCAAATAGAAAAGAAAGAGAAAAAGAAAGGCGTCGAAAGGATATAATCGACACAGCCGAGAAATTATTCTTTAAAAATGGCTATGAAAACATCACTATGGCTGATATAGCTGAAAAAGCTGAATTGGCTAGAAGTACGCTATACCTCTATTTTAAAAATAAAAAAGAGATATATTTGGCAATATCTTTTAGGGGTACAGAAATTCTAAACAGAATGTTTAAGGAATATTATAAGAAAGGTGAAACAGGTATTGAAAAGGTCAAAATGCTTATGAATGCATTTTATAAGTTTTATAAAGAATACCCTGATTATTATGATGTGAACTGGTCTTCATATAAGGTTTCACTTGATTATGATGCATCTAAAATTGAAGAAATAAAGAAAATCAGGATAGAAGGTTTTTCATTGTTTAAAAAAGCACTTCAAGAAGGTATAGAAGATAAATCCATTAGATATAATATAGATCCAGTAAAATCAAATCTTGTTTTAGTTTCATCTATGCAAAACGCGTTCAATCTTCCCCCAACAATTGAGATGCATATGAAAAATAATGATCTAACTCATGAAGAACTAATTGAGTACACTATGGACATGATGATACATTCATTAAAGTAGTATTTTTAAAGAGATGATTAAATGCAAATTGAAAGTAAAAAAAATGTGGATGAAAATTTTACTCCAAATCAAAGCGTTAATAAAATAGTATTTCCACTTAAAGTTGAAATTGACCCAATGGAAGGCCTTTTAGTAGCAAGCTTCAAAAATGATCCTGAATTTACAGAGTTAGAGCCTCAAATTTTTGATGATCCTATAAATGGAAAAGGAATGAGAATACTGCGTTATAGAAAAGATAACAGAGTAGATGTATACTGGGAACCAGGTGTCCATGTAGATCCAAGTACTATCACAATTGGTGCAGGAATTGGAGACTTTGAAGAAACAATTATTGAACCAGCACATTTTGAAGTTACAGAACGTGGTGTAGACGTTCATTTTGTGTTTACCGATGCCCAAGGTCGTGAAGTAGAGCTTAAAATTCAAGAAGATACTAGTAATAACTCCAGAATGTCGTTACTTGCCCCTGTAGGAACTAACATAGAGAATCCTCTGCGTTTATTCCTTGTTAATATGCATGAATTTGACTTTGTTTATAGATCTGGAACAGAATTTTTCGCTAAAATAGGTGATAGAATTCTTAATCCAAAATCATTTCCGATTCCTCGTAATAATCGAAGGGTTTTATTAACCCGCTATTCTGCACAACCAGTAATAGGTACATTTAACCCCCCAATATCCGAACCTTTTGTATTCAACATGGAATTACCCGGAGAAATTGAAATTGATGGTATGAAGATAAGTGTTGATCAAGATAGTAAAATTAACAAAATAAGTGCAGGAGAAAGAGTTAACAAAGCTGAAGTAGAGTTTATACCAAGTTTTCCAAATTTGCTTGACCTAAAAGATGGAGAAAACGAAAATGGTCGTTGGAAATATCGAATATCTGGAGAAAATATGACTGGGGGTTCTTATAACTTACTAAGGGATGGGGATAAAATAAATATTGAAATTGACGTCAACGACTGTTGGAAACCATCTAATCTACCACTTAGTTTCAGAATTTTTACTCGATTGGTCAGTTCATTCCGTAATTGGCCTACAACTTACAGATGGAAGAGTATAATTGAACTTGGAGAAAAAATCGCTATGTCTGGTACATGGGAACGCATTAGATAAATTATTAGCTAATTTTTTTATTTTTAAAATTAGAGCATTATATTCTCTTTATTTTTAATTAAAATATTAATTAGGTGTTTTTGAATAATTTGCAATTTACAGAGGTTATTGGGAGATAATTTTAATAAGTAATAATTAGTAATAAAAACATATTATGAATGATTGTTGTGAGGAGTGTTGAAATGTTAGATAAACTGCTAGGTAAAATTAAAGAAGATAATAAAAAGAATCCGGATATTGAAAAATATTTTGGTAAAGGTAAGGAATATGTTGAAAATCAAGATTTTCAACCTGCTATAGAATCTTTTAAAAGATGCATTGAAGAAGATCCAGAGGAAGCTAAAGCATATGTTGGTTTATGTATTGCTTATTCGGGTGTAATGGATTTAGGTACTGCTCGTGAATACTACGAAAAACTTAAAGATCTTGATCCATATCTTGCAGCACAGTTTGCAAATACTCCAACGGGTTCATTGTTAACGGAGGATGAAGATACTTTAGTTTAACTTAATTTAATTATTTTTTAATTATTATAATTAAATCTGTTATACTCCCCTAATTAAAAATGAATGGTGGCATGGGGTGTGTTATTTGTGTATTCCTCAAAAAAGGACTGAATGTCCTCATTAATTAATATTTTAAGGCGTGCTATATGGTGCGGTTTTTACGTTTTTTGGAATAATGTGGTGTGTGGAGAAAAATACTGTTATAATTCTATTTTTTACAGTTAAAAACTAGTTTAATTATTATGTCTAATTTTAATAATTTTTAATATAAAAATATTATTATTTAAAAAACCAATATTTATAATCAAATGTATTAATTCGGAAGGTGTTTATAAAATGGGATATACCGTAGGAAGCTATCTTGCAAAACGTTTTGAACAAATGGGAATTGAGCATAATTTTATTGTTCCTGGTGATTTCAATCTTGTTCTGCTGGATGAGCTTCTAAAAAATAAGAATTTAGAACAGGTAGGTTGTTGTAATGAGTTGGATGCAGCTTATGCCGCTGAAGGATACGCAAGGGCAAAGGGTGCAGGTGCAGTAATTATTACATTTAATGTTGGTGCATTTTCTGCTATTAATGGTATTGCAGGTGCTTATGCCGAGCGCTTACCTGTAATATTTGTTTCCGGAAGTTATAATACAAATGATCCAAGTGCAGGTCACATTCCTCATCATAGTTTAGGTATTCAAGATTTGAATTATCAGTGTGAAATGATCAGTAAAGTGACATGTGATGCAGTACAAATTACTCATGAGGCGGATGCTCCTTATTTAATAGATAGGGTCATACTAAACGCACTAAGCCGCCGTTTACCTGGATATATCGAGATCCCATGTAATATAGCAGATGCTCCGTGCCTTGATCCAGCGCCTTTTGAAACATTATTTAAACCTCCTGCCAGTGATCCAAAGGTACTTGAAGCAGCAGTTAATTCTGCCGCTGAGGCAATAAATAATGCAAATAAGCCTATTCTTCTTGCAGGGCCAAACTTAAGATCATATGGGGCAATCAATGCATTTAGAGAACTAGCTGAAGCATTAGGTTGTGCTGTTGCAGTTCAACCAAGTGCAAAAAGTTTTTTCCCTGAAAATCACCCCCAATTCATTGGCATTTACTGGGGTTCAGTAAGCAGTCCGGGCTGCGAAGAGATTGTAGACTGGGCGGATTTGATTATTGCTGCAGGTGCAGTATACACAGATTACTCCACTGTTGGCTGGACTGCACAGCCGCCTGATGGAAAAACAATTAATATTGAGCCCAATAGAGTACGTTCTCCTAATTCTGATCATAATGGACTAAATTTACATGATTTTCTTTATGCCATTGCTAAACAGGTTAAGAAGAATGATTTTTCATTGATGAAATTTAATAAAACTCGCCGTGATCAAAAACCAATTAAACCGGCTAATCCCAAGAAACCTCTGACACGTATGGAAATGATAAGGCAAATTCAAGATTTACTCAGCCCAAAAACGACATTATTTGTTGAAAGTGGGGATTCCTGGTTCAATGGAATGTTCATGGAGCTACCCGAAAATGCGAGCTTTGAGATTGAAATGCAGTGGGGATCCATTGGGTGGTCAGTTGCGTCTACATTTGGTTATGCTTTAGCTGTTGAACCAGATCAACAGGTGTTGTCTTTAATTGGGGATGGTTCATTTCAGTTTACTGCACAGGAAGTTGCTAACATGATCCGCTATGAACTTGACAATGTGATTCTTTTTGTAGTTAATAATCATGGTTACGTTGTTGAATCTGAAATCCACGAGGGCCCATACAATTACTTCAAAAATTGGGATTATGCAGGACTAATTGAAGTATTGAACGCTGATGATGGTCATGGGTTAGGATTAACTGCCAGTACTGGTGGTGAACTTGCTGAGGCAATTAAAAAGGCGAAGGCCCATAAAGGCGGTTCTGTATTAATAGAGTGCCAGATTGAACATGAAGACTGCAGCCGTGAACTTTTGGAATGGGGAACTAAGGTAGGCATTGCAAATCAACGCCCGCCCATGCATTAATGTAATTTTTTTATTACAGGTTAAACTTGAAGACTAAATGGATTAGCATGAATAAATCCAGTTTAATGAATATAAAATTAGAATATGGCGTGGTGGAAATTAAAGAAAAGGATTTACTTAAAGAAGTGGAAAAGCTTGAAGAAGTTAATGAAACTTTAGTTAGTGAATTCAGGTATTATATAACAACTGAAAAAGAATCTAAAAGAAGAATTAAACAAATTCTTGAAAATATAATGGAATCCTATTTTGAAATGGATAACAAGTGGCATATTCTAGATTTAAATCATAATGCAGAGATTGAATTTGATAAAAAAAAGGAAGAATTAATTGGAAAAGTTTTTTGGAATGAATTTCCTCCAAACAAGCCAATTTGGGATAATTTTCGTAGGGCCCAACAGGAAAAGAAACATATAAAATTTGAGGCGTATTCTCCTATTTCAAATAAATGGTTTGAAATGCATATTCACCCTTTTGAAGACGGTGCATCTGTTTATTTCCATGATATTAGTGAAAGAAAAAAATTAGAACATGATTTAAAAGAAAGTGAAGAAAAATACAGGACTATTTTTGAAAATACAATAAATCCCACCATGATAATTGAAGAAGATATGACTATATCCATGGTAAATGATGAATTTGAAAGAGTTTCAGGTTATCTAAAAAAAGAAATAGAAGGTACTAACTGGACTGAAATGATAGCTACAGAAGATATTGGCATGATGATGAAATATCACTGTTTAAGAAGGATAAACCCAGATGCTGCTCCAAGAAGATATGAGGCCCATTTAGTACATAAAAATGGAGAAATAATGGATGTTTATATGACTATTGGGCTTATTTCAGAAAGAAATAGGAGTATAGTCTCATTTATGGACATAACAGAAATTAAGAAAGATGAAGCAGAATTAGAGAAATATAGGACTCATCTTGAAGAGATTGTAGAAAAAAGAACAGAAGAACTTGAAGAGGTCAACAAGGCATTGGTTGAGAGTGAAGAAAAGTTCCGTGAATTATTTAACAAGGCAGATGATATGATTACTCTGGTAGAATTGAATGAAAAAGGAATTCCAGGTAGATTTATTGAGGTAAATAATGTTGCAAGTCAAAGATTAGGTTATACAAGGGAAGAATTTATGGATATGACTCCTGCAGATATAGTTGCCCCTGAAAAGTTAATGGAAATCCCAGAAAATGCAGCTAAACTGATCGAAAATGACTGTGTAAGATTTGAAATAGTCCATAAAACCAAAAAAGGTAAAAGAATACCTGTTGAGGTTGTTAATCACGTTTTCACCTTAAGAGGGAAAAAGGTATCCCTTGCTATTTCAAGGGATATTACTGAACGCAAACAGCATGAGGAAGAACTTGAAAAACTTGTTAAAGATTTGAAGCGTTCCAATGAAGAATTAGAAAAGTTTGCTTATGTGGCTTCTCATGACCTTCAGGAACCTCTTAGAACTATTGCAAGCTTTACTCAGCTTTTAGAACGTCGTTATAAGGGTAAATTTGATAAAGATGCAGATGAGTTTATGGATTATGTTATAGGTGCATCTTTTAGAATGAAGAAGCAAATTGAGGGCCTTCTTGAATATTCTAAGGTTAAAACAGATCAAAGTGGATTTCAACCTGTAAATTTGGGTACTGTTTTAAGTCAAGTAATTGAAAACTTAAGATCTTTAATTGAAGAAAATGGGGCTGTGATTAATCATAGTCCTCTTCCTACTGTAATGGGGGATTATGATCAGCTTAGAAGAGTTTTCCAGAATCTGCTTGGGAATGCAATTAAATTTAGAAAACAGGATATTTATCCTATAATTGATATTTCGGCACGTGAAAATAAAGAAGAATACATGTTTTCCATTGAGGATAACGGTATTGGAATTGAAGAACAGTATATGGAACGTATTTTTGTAATATTTCAAAGACTGCATACAATGGAACTGTATAAAGGAACTGGTATTGGATTATCAGTGGTTAAAAGGATCGTTGAACGCCATGGTGGACGAATATGGGTTGAATCAGAGCCAGACGTTGGATCGACTTTCTATTTCACTTTACCAATTAACAATGTGAAACAATAAATGTCTGTCTTAAATTAAATTCTCTAGATAATGAAAATACTTGATTAAACGCGATTTTATATGAGATATGCAGCTATGAATGTGTAACTTTAATAATTTGTTATATCCTGATAATTTAAAATCTTGAATTTTTGATAATCTATTTTTTTTTAAAAGCTTAAACTACAATCGGGAATAGTTCTTAATTTTAAAATAAATATTTATAATAAATTAACTAAATAAAGTAATAATACTTATATCTGGAATAATCGATCTTTGTGAGCTTCTATCTTAAATTTAAAAAGTAAAGGAAGCATTTTATGGGAGACAAAGAACAAAAAAAAGAAAAAAGCATATTTACACCACCTATATGTAATTTAACTAATGGTTACTGTAATATATTTGAAAATATGGGTGAAGGAGTTTCTATTTTTGAAGTAATATTAAACAAGGAAGATAAAATTTCTGATTTACGCTTTATATACCTAAATCTTTCCTCTATATTTAATAAATTTGGATCTCGCGAGGAAATTATTGATAAAACATTAATTGAACTATGTGGAATTGATAATGTTTCATCTTATTTGAAAATGGCTGAAGATGTGGTTTTAACAGGAAAAAGCATGCAGTATGAATTTCACTTTCAACAATTTAATAAACACTATTTAATAACTGCTTTTTCTCCACATAAAAACCTGTGTGTAACTATAGACGTAGATATTACACGAAAAAAAGAAACTGAAATGCAATTAAAGAAACAGGCCGATTTACTTAATCTTACCCGTGATGCGATCATCGTCCATGATATGGATGATAAAATTACTTTTTGGAATCGTGGAGCTGAGAAGAGATATGGGTGGCGTGAAAAAGAGGTTTTGGGAAAAATTACTCATGATCTACTTAAAACTGAATTTCCAGATTCACTAAAAGAAACCTGTGAAAAATTCATTAAGAATGGATACTGGGAAGGTGAATTAATTCATACAAAGCGCAGTGGTGAAAAGATCATTGTCGCAAGCAGGTGGGCGCTGCAAAAGGATGAAAATAATAAACTCCTGAATTTTATGGAAATTAACACCGACATTACCCAAAGTAAAAAAGCTGAAAAAGAATTAAAAGATAATTATAATATTTTTAATTCAATTATTGAAAATACCACTGATGCTATCTTTTTAAAAGATTTAAATGGTAATTATTTGATGATTAACTCTGCAGGAGCTAAATTAGTTAATAAATCTATAGAAGAAATCATTGGTAAGGACGATCGGGCATTATTTTCATCTGGGACTGCTGAAAATATTATCAAAGATGATAGAGAAGTTATCGAAAGTGGGCAGACAAAAACTTATGACGAATTTACCATTTCTGGTGGGAAAAAAACAATTTATCTGTCAACTAAAGGAGTTTACAGGGATCATAATGGAAAGATAGCGGGCCTTTTTGGTATAGCTAAAGATATAACTGAACGTATAGAAGCGGAAAATGCATTAATGGAATCGGAAGCTAAATATCGTACTATTTTTGAAAATACAGGAATTGCTTTTGCAATTATGGAAGAGGATACAACAATATCTTTAATGAATACTGAAGCTGAAAAAATTATGGGATATTCCAAGGATGAAATAGAAAGAAAAAGAAAATGGACGGAATTTATATCTAAAAAGGATGATTTAAATAAAATGGAAGAATATCACAGGCTCCGGAGAGCTGATCCTGATGCAGCGCCCAAAAAATATGAGTTTCAAGCTGTTACTAAAGGGGGCAGTATTAAAGACATAATCATCACTATTTCTATGATTCCTGGTACAAAAAAGACTATAGCATCCTTTTTAGATAATACAGATCGTAAAAATATTGAAAGGGCTTTGAAGGAGTCAGAAGCCAGGTATCGTACTATTTTTGAAAATACAGGCATTGCATTCATGCTTATTGAAGAAGATATGACCATATCTTTGATAAATGAAGAAGTTGAGAAAATTTTCGGCTTTTTAAAGGAAGAAGTAGAGGGTAAAAAGAAATGGACAGAATTTGTAGCCAGTGATGATGACTTAAAACGAATGAAAATGTACCATCAACTTCGTAGGGAGAATCCAGAATCTGCCCCCAAAGAATATGAATTTCATGCTGTTAATAAAAAAGGGAATATTAGAAACGTTTTTGGTACTGTATCTATGATTCATGGCTCTAAAATGAGTATAGCATCATTTTTAGATATTACAGGTCGTAAAAAAATTGAAAATGCCCTGAAAGATAGTAGGGAGGAATTCAAAACCCTGATTGAAAATTCACCTTTAGGTATAACAAGGTACGACCAGAATTTAAGGCATGTTTTCATTAATCCTGCTGGGGCTGAAGTAATGGGATTACCACAGGAAGATTATATTGGTAAAACTCCTGCAGAAATTGGAATACCTGAAGAGCTATCCAAAACTATTGAATCCCTCTTAAAAAGAATTTTTGAAACTGGAAAGCCTGAAAATCTAGAATTTATAATACGGGGTCATAAAGGGTTAAAATATTATGATTCTCGGAATATCCCTGAATTTGATAAAAATGGAAATGTAAAATCAGTACTTTCAGTTGCAGCTGATATAACTGAACAGAAAAAGGCTCAAGGTGAGTTAAAAGACGCACACGATACTCTGGAGCTTAAAGTTCAGGAACGAACAAAAGAACTTAACGAGTCTAATAAGCAATTAAGACAGGAAATAGAAGAGCGTAAAAATGCAGAAAAGGCGTTATATAGGGAAAAAGTAAGAGCGCAGACATATCTTGATATCGCAGGGGTTGTTCTGGTCGCGATAAATAGGGATTTAACTGTATCTTTAATAAATAAGAAGGGTATTGAAATTGTAGGGTACTGTGCTGATGAAATTATAGGAAAGAGCTTTATTGACTTTATTCCAGAAAGATTTAAGTCTGAATTAACAGATATTGCTATCGGTATAATATCTGGCGATTTAAAAGAATTTAAGCATTATGAAGGTCCTATTTTGGCAAAAAATGGTGAAGAAAGACTTATTTCATGGAATATTGCTGTACTTAGAGATGATGATGGTAATTTCATAAATGCACTTATTTCTGGAGAGGATATTACTGAAAGTAAAAAAGCAGATGAGAAGATCCTGAGATTGGCAAATATTGTTGAATCTTCAGATGATGCAATAATTAGTTTAACACTTGATGGGATTATAACAAGCTGGAACAGGGGAGCTGAAAAAGTATATGGTTATTCTGCCGAAGAAATGGTTGGAAAAGGATATTCTCTTTTATTTGATCCTTCTCAGTTTAAAAAAGTAGATGAATATATATCTGAACTTAAAGAAGGAAAAAATATAATACATTATGAAGCCAAACGGCTGAGAAAAGACGGTATTGAGATATATGTATCTATGAATCTATTCTCTGTCAAAAACGTTGAGGGAAAAGTTACTGGAATATCTGTAATTTCAAGGGATATTACTGAGAGTAAAAAGGCAGAAGAAGCGCTAAGGGAAAGTGAAAAGCGTTATCGTGCTTTATATGATGATAATCCCTCTATGTATTTTACAGTGGATACTGAGGGCACTATACTATCTGTGAACCCGTTTGGAGCTGAACGACTTGGTTACACTGTCTCGGAATTAACTGGTAAGTCATTGATATCAATGGTATTCTACGAGAAAGACAGGAAATATGCAGCACGTAATTTGAGATACAGTATAGAAAACTATGGAAAGGTGTTTTACTGGGAAATCCGTAAAATCCATAGAGACGGCAGTTTAATGTGGGTAAAAGAGATTTCACACGCTGTTAAAGGGCCTAATGGGAAGATAATAGTTTATGTTGTATGTGAAGATATTACTGAACGTAAAAATGCTGAAGGAGCACTTAAAGAAAGTGAAGAAAGGTTTAAAATATTATTTGAATATGCTCCTGATCCATACTTCCTCACTGACATGAAAGGAAACTTTTTAGATGGCAATAAAGCTGCTGAAAGACTTGTAAATTTTAAAAAGGAGAAAATTATAGGTAAAAATCTTGTTGAATTAGGCTTAATTACTGGAGAACAAATAGTTAAAGCATTTGATTTATTGAGTAAGAACATTAAAGGTCGTGCTACTGGTCCTGAAGAATTTATTCTCACTAGAAAAGACGGTAAAAAATTACCAGTTGAGATAACTGGATATCCAATAGAAATAAGGGGTCAAAAATTAGTTCTGGGAATGGCCAGAGATATAAGCGAGCGTAAAAGATCCGAGGAAAAATTAAAAGAAACAATACATGAATTGAAACGTTCCAATGAGGAATTACAACAATTTGCTTATATTACTTCCCATGATTTACAGGAACCGCTTAGAACCATTGCAAGTTTCACACAGCTTTTAGAAAGACGTTATAAAAACAAACTTGATACTGATGCCGATGAATTTATTGAGTTTATAATTGATGCTGCAACACGAATGAAAGAGATGATTCAAGGATTGCTTGATTATTCTAGAATAGGCACAAGGGGAGGTGAATTTAATTTTACAGATATTGAAGAGGTATTAACGATCGTTTTATCTAATCTCCATGCCGCAATTGTTGAAAGTGGAGCTAAAATTACTTATGATAAACTTCCAACAGTTATTGCTGATAGAAACCAGTTAATTCAACTATTCCAGAATATGATATCAAATGCCATTAAATTTAAAAAGAATGATGTTACTCCAAAAATTCATATATCTGCAAGAAAGGATGAAAAAAAAGGAGAATTTATATTTTCGGTTTCAGATAATGGAATCGGATTAGAATCTCAGTATAAAGACAAAATATTTGAGGTATTCAAAAGGCTGCACACTATGGATGAATATAAAGGAGCGGGGATAGGTCTTGCAATCAGTAAAAGAATTATTGAACGTCATGGGGGCAGGATTTGGGTTGAATCCGAATTAGATAGAGGATCTACGTTTTATTTCACTTTGCCCATTAGATTGGCTGAAATATCTAGTTTTTAATCAAGATCTATTTTAGAATAACAATTTAAAGTGAAATAATTGAGTTGTTATTAAATATTTTTAGTGTATTTTGAGCTATTAGTTATGTTCTCCAAAACTTCTTAAAGAAAACTTTTTTTATACCTTCTTCTAATACATATTTAGAAAATAATATGAATAAATTACAATGATTTTTATGAAAAATACGGGTTTAGATATATTTTCACTTACCAGTGAAGATTATTATACAATATTTGAAAATATGCAGGAAGGCATAACTGTTTACAGGATAGTGTATGATAGAAATGGAAATGTAGTTGATTTAATTATTAAGTACGCTAATCCTGCGTCTTCAACCAGTAGAGTGTTCATTAATAAAAATTTTAGAGGTAAAAGCATTACTAAACTCTATGGATCTAATGCTGTTTCTTCTTTGATAATGGAAGTGAATGAAATAGTCTCCACTGGGAAAATTAAAAAGTATGAGACTTATTCTCCAACTATAGATAGTTATTTTTCATTTTCAGCTTTTGCACCTGCTAATGATTTGTATGTAACACTTACAACGGATATTACAGAACAGAAAAAAGCTGAACAATATTTAAGAAATGCACACGATGAACTGGAAGTTAAAGTTCAGGAACGGACCAGTGAACTTTTAGCAACGCTTCAAGAGAAGGAACTGCTTCTGCGGGAGATTCATCATCGTGTTAAGAATAACCTGCAGATAATAAGCAGTCTTCTTAATCTCCAGATTCCTTATATTAAAGATGAACAATCGGTTGAATTTTTTAAAGAAAGCCAAAATAGGGTTAAATCTATTTCAATGGTTCATGAAAAACTTTATCAGTCCAAAAATCTTGATAAAATTGATTTTGGTAGTTATATTTCTAATATTGTAACTAATTTATTTCAGACCTATGATGTAAATCAAAATTTAATTGAATATGATTTGAATTTGGATAGTATAGAACTTAACATTGAAACTTCTATTCCATGCGGTCTTATTATAACGGAACTTGTAACTAATTCGATTAAGCACGCATTTCCAACAGATTATGGGTCATGTTCAGAATCTACTATTTCAACAACTGAAAAAAGTGAATTTGGAAATGGTGGTCTGCAGATCTCTGATTTGCGGTCCAGAAATGAAATTCAGCACTTACAACAAAAACAAGATTATGACTCCAGAACAAAAGGAAATTGTATTTCTGAAGTGTCAAAATCTCCAGTTTTGAGGACGTATGGATTTGAAGGATTTACAGTTCTAGATACAGAAAAAAATGAAAAAAGCAAAATTTGGATAAAATTATACTCTGATAATGGAAAATTCCGCATTATAATAAAAGATAATGGCATTGGATTTCCTGAAGGCTTAAATTTTAAAAATACTGAATCTTTAGGCCTACAACTAGTTAATCTCTTAATAAATCAGGTAGATGGATCTATAGAACTTAACTCAGAAACTGGAACTGAATTTAAAATTGAGTTTGAGGAGTTAAAATACAGGGAAAGGATTTAATAGAATAAATATTTAACAGGAACAGCTGGATTAACGTTAATTGTATTTATTATATTATCTGCAGATACATGGTTTTTAAAAGTGGCTATAACTATTTTTGTATTATATATTCTTGTTATTGTTTTCTCGTGGAATTTATATAGGTGGGGATAAGATGAAAATTAAAATTAGAGAATTGGTGGGGAGTATTTTTCAGATTTAACCCGTCTTTTTGGGAAGTAAATGCAGATGATTATACAAAGAACCAGCTGGATACATGGGGCCCCTCTGCAAATCGAAATTGAAAAATGGAAAATAGAATTAAAAATAACTTTGTAATTATGGGAGAATATAAAAATAAAATTGTAGGCTTCGCTGAATTATTTCTTTTAGGCTGTATTGATATGATTTATGTCCATATGGATTATTTAAGGCAAAAAATAGGGAAAATGTTACTGGAATGTCTCATTAAAAGCCAGAAAACTTAATTTTACTGAAGCGAGTATAACAGCTAAACCTTTTTTGAAGAGCAGGGTTTTAAAGTAATAAAAAATAAGTTAAAAATTGTAATGGTGTTGATTTTGTTAACTATAAAATGAAGAAAGTAATTTAAAAAATTTAATCATTTATTTGTTATATTGCATGTTGATCTGGTCACATCACAAAATTCAACATTTGCAGCCCATCTGTTTTTACATTCACATTCAAATTCTTCAGGAATGGTCTGGTTAAGATTGGATTCAATTATTAAACTTTTGAGTTTCTTATTGCATTTTTTACAGTTAAAAGGCCCTCGCCGTGTTCCAAAACCAGAAGTATCCATTATCACAGGAATTTTAGATGAACTACGAACTCTTTTTATGATTTCAAGCACACTCCATATCCACGGCGGCTGGTATGAACCTCTGCGCCATAGAAGTTCCATAAGAGTTCCTTTGTGAATTGTTGCTGGGCAGAATGATATCCTGTCAACACCAACTTTTTCTGCATATTGTGCTGAAGCAACTGCGTCGTCAATGGCTTCTTTTTCAGATGTTAAAATTGGCTTAACAAAAAGATAGGCTTTGGATGTAACTTTGTAATTATTTTTCATCTTTTTAATGACACCAACGGCTCTTTTGAAGTCTTCATTTGAAAAGCCTTTATTTATCCTGTATTTTTTAATGTAGTCGCTGCTGCTTTCAAGCCCCATACTTACCTCAAATATTTTATCCGGCAGGAGACTGCAGCACTCCCTGATTACTTCTTCAGTTACATACTCTGGACGGGATTCAACTATAACTTCTTCTACATTCTCTTCATTATTCAGGATTTTGAGAATTTCATCACGTGCTTCTTTAGGTAATTCCTCTTCATTTAAAAAACTTCCTGATACAAAGATTTTAACAGCAGTTTTTGGCTTTATTTCATGTCTTTCCATGAGATTTTTGAATATTCTAGCCGACTCCTCTGAAGATACCTCTTCAAGAGGTGAATCTGCAATATAACTGCACATCGTGCATCCGCCAGATTCTGAAAGTGCATGGGCACATCCTGAAGTTGGTATAATTATAAAAACAGCGTTTCCTTTTCCAGAGTAGAGCAGGTCTTCTGAGGTCCAGGTTACTGCAAGATCAGATGGTGATTGTTTATCCATTCTTTTAATGGCATTTTTTCTGATGTCTGACATTAAGTTTTGAATTTCCATAATTTTCACGTTTGTAAATTTAAAAAATTTTTGAAGTTGTGTAACTTATCATAAAATAAGTAGATAACATTGAATTTGTTGTACTTGAATTAAATATGTTGAAGTATAGTATTAATTTGTTGAAAAATAGCACACTTAAAAAATAGCTTTAATGACTTAAAAATTAAAAATAAAATAAGTATGGAGAATTAGAATGAGCTAATTACGTCTCCAAGTAATTTTATGGATTTTTCTTTGTCAGGTC
>NZ_LMVM01000038.1 GCF_002287175.1 Methanobacterium bryantii
AAAAAAAAGATAGACAATTAAGATTTAATGCTACCAATTATATCCTCCACAGCTTTTTTAGGATCTTCTGATAGGTAGATAGATCTTCCAACAATGAGGGCATCTGCAAATTTTAATGTATCTTTAGGGTCTCCTCCCTGAGTTCCAACTCCAGGAGATATTAAAAATGAATCTTTTCCTATAACAGACCTGATCTTTTCAAGGCGGTCCAGTTTAGTAGAAGGCCCTACAAAGTTAGTGATTCCCAGATCAACTCCCATCTTTGCGATGTCTTCTGCATGCTGCTGCAGGAACATGGAAGCGCCGGGATGGGACATTTCAGTTAAAAGAAACACATCTTTACCATACTTTTCTGCAGAGTTCATGCATGCAAGTGCGCTGTCATCACCAACAAATCCCTGGACAATTATCGCATCTGTTCCCGCCTCAAATGTAACATCTGCTATTTTTCGATTGGTTGCAGGTATATCTGCAACTTTAAAATCTGCAATTATGCTGCAGTTAAATTCTTCTTTAATGGCCGTTATAGACTGAAGCCCCTCACTTAAAACCAGAGGATAACCTATTTTAATTGTATTTAAATAGTCTGAAACACTTTCAACAATCCTAAGTGCTTCTGTCCTATTTAAAACATCAAGAGCTAGAATTATATCATTTTCAACTTCCATAATTTTAGTATATTAGACTAGTTTAAATGATTTTCCAATTGGCCAAATACATTTAAATTAGTTTCTCATCTGCATTTACATCCAACACTGCATAAGTTAATCACTTATTAAGTGAATAACTTGTTAATCCTTAATTCAAAATTTAAAAATTAACACAATGATAGTTTAAAATTTTAATAAAAAAGTTCCTTTAAACAGGTAATATATCCCGGACACTGAAAGGAGACATCAGTGTCCAGGAAAGTTCAGTGGTCCAATTAATAATAAGTTTGTACTTATTAATAAATTTTACCTTTTAATACATGGCATGTTAAATAGCATTTCCTTTTATCAATTTTTCCAGCTGCCTTAGAATGCAAAATCAACTAATAGAAGATAACCCAAAACAGATGCATTCAAGAAGAGATTCCTGACTGTTTACTGGATAAATCTCTCTATGAATTTTGCATATACAGGCCTTGTGATAAAAATTCCTATAAGTACCCCTATAATGGTAGTGAATGCAAAACCTGCCAGGATTCCGATTCCAGCATAGCCTCTGCTGAATCCTATATATGCCAGTGGAAGCATAGCAGCGATGAGGGTTGCAGCAGATGTAAAGACTATGAAAAATGCCCCTTTAATCCTCATTCTCATAGTGGCACTTCTTCTTTTGGATTCTTTGCTTTCTTTTGATCCTTTTTTCTTTAAAACTTCATCAGTGATGATTAACTGGTCATCTACCCCCGTACCTATAGCTGCAATAATACCTGCAATAGCCGGTAAATCTATATTCCACCTTATTACAGATGCTACTCCAAGAATTAAAAGTAATTCCACAAGACTTGTGAGTATTATTGGGATTACAAGCAAAGGAATTCTGTAACGTAAAAAGATGATAATAGACACCACTATAACTGCAAGTAAACCTGCAACCAACGCCCCTGTTCTAAACTGGTCTCCCAGTTCAGCTGAAACACTGTTAACTCCAGCAACACTAACCTTTACTGGTAAAGCCCCAGATTGCAGCACTGCTTGTATGTTCCTGGCTTCATTTTCAGCAGCTTCCCTGGTTTCTGCCGTTCCTGAGACTTCAACCTCTGTTGTAGGCGTCCCTGTTGCAAGGCCTTCGCTTAAAACAGGGGATGAAACCAATTGATTATCAAGATACATTTCAACCGGCTGCCCAGCCTTACCCTGTGCAACCTGTGCAAAACGATTAGCACCTGTAGTCGATACAGTAAATGGTACACTCCACTGAGTTCCAGTAACCTGGTATGGACGGACATTTGTTATATCGGTCCCTGTAAGTGCAGTCTGGTTATCTATTCTGGCCTCAAATACACCAGGAGTTCCCACGATATTTGTAACTTCTTCCGGCCTTACCCCCGCTATTTCCACAATTACATCCTGATTTCCACTGGCCCTCACATTAATGTCCCTCACGCCAAATATGTTAAGCCGCCTGTCAAGGACTGTTACGACAGTATTCATTGTATCCTGATCAACAGGATGTTCTAAATGAATTTGTATGACTGATCCACCTTCTAAATCCAGGCCCTGCTGTATACCCAATACTGAAATTGAAATAATACTGCCAATAGCCAGTACAATGAGTAATATAACCCTATAATCTTTTAAAAAGTCTGCAATTTCGCTCATTAACGTCCACGCTCCAGGTACCATCTCAGTATTCCGAGGTTCATTAACCAGGTTACAAGCACATCTGCAGCCAGACCTATCATAAGAACTGCTGCAATATCTGCCAGTACCTCTGCAGATGGAATTAATAAAACAACAACAATATAAAGAGTTGCCATTGCACTAATGGAAGTAACTGCCATTGTTAAACCTGTTTTCATAGCATCAACCGCTCTTTCTGTAACAGTTCCTTCCCTACGCCTCAATACACGCGTGGTAAGCAAAATATCCGTATCCACACTGTATCCAATAAGTAAAAGTAAAGCACCTACTGATGCCAGGGAAAGCGGTATTCCAAACAGAGACATTCCACCAGCCGCTATAATAATATCAGACAATGCAGCTAGAATAACTGCTATAGAAGGTACGAAGTTTCTAAATACTACAAATACAGTCACTGCCATGAATATAAATGCAAAAAGTATTGCCCAGAAAATTTGATTCAACGCTTCAGCGCTTAAAACTGGCCCAACAGATCTAAAACCCAGTATGGATGCTGTTCCATTTAATGTATTCCTTAAATCACCAGGATCTACCTCCCCGCCAATTTCAACTGTAGACTGATTAGAACCAACTAACTGAACACTCACATCATTTGTTCCCAATCCATTACTTATTATATTCTCCAGCTGAGCTTGACTTACTGGTTCTTGAAGCTGAAGATCAGCTATTGTACCTCCACTTAGTTCCACCCCATAATTTAAACCATTCACTGCCAAAATTACCACTGCTATTAAGGTAATAATTACAGGAATCGCTATTAATGGTTTGTAAGATTCCATAAGTTTTTCAATTTTCATTAAAACACCATAAATAAGTTTTACAATATTTAAACAACAGACTTAACTATATTTTACAGATGTTAAATCCCCAAAATTATTACTTATTTTAATTTTTATATTAATTATTTTATATATGTTGCATCGAAAAAGTTCATGCATAAAATTGATTTCTCTAATACTAACCATCATAAGTTTACATAAAAAAGTAAAATACAACCTATTTTTTATACTCAAAAACAATTAAGTCCAACACAATAAAAGTAAAATTAACACCAGATAATGTATCCCGCAAACAGCAGCAAATAATGTGTAAATTAAGGAGTGAATTTAAAAATTAGCTTTTAAAATATGATTTTTAAATTATCAACCTGAAATATTAACAGATTATCTAATACATTAAAATTTGCTAAAAACTTATCAAAACGTTTTAAATATGATTTTATGCACATGAACGATATGTAAAATTATATAAATCATAATTAACAGTTATTAACATAATTTAATACAAAAAATTGATAAATGATATAAAATGAGAAAAAATATTTTGCTGATAACCGCAATACTTTCAATGTTTGTTTTTGGGCTTCAACTGGCAGAACCAGCTTCTGCAGTCAGCTTAAAACAGGTAGATCATGGTTCTTATAAAATTAATGAGCCAAATAATAATTATTTTATCTATTCATGGAAAACATACCAGTACAAAACAAGTTATGTAAAAATAAATTTTTATGTAAAGTTCAAAGGGCAGAAAACACAGACTATGACCACTACCCTTAGAAAGGAAAGTAAATACATATTACAAGTTCGCGAGTTTTACAACAAAAAATGGGCAATTACCTATTATATTCCTGAAAAAAGAACTGCTGCACAATATTACTGGAGAGTGGTCAGGCCATCAATGGGACAAGACCTAATAATTGGCGGCAGCGGATCAGGTTCTGGAAGTAGCAGTGGAACTGTAACTTCTAATGCAATAAAACATTAAGTTAACTGATTTATTGCTTTTTAGATAGTTAGCACTAAAAAATCTTTTTAACATATCTTATAGACATGCATCAATTAAATAAAAAAAGTGTTTAATGGAAATTTAATCCTGTGATGTAATTTCCTATTGTTCCCGTAAAGTTAGCTTCAATAACTGCTGCAACTGCAAATAAAGTTACTGCAATTAAGAGTAAAGCTATGGAGTCCTTGAATTTCATATAATCGTTGTTTACATAGGGTTTTCCCCTCAAACTGTTTATTAAATCAGCGATTATAGTTGTGAGCCTGAACCCTGCAGCACTAGCTATAATAAGTGCCGGAATTTCAAATATGCCGTGAGGTACTATATAGCTCACAAAAACTAGAGGGCTAACACTGTTATGGTTAATAGCACCACCACCCATAAAATATCCTAAAAAAGCCCCTAAAATGAACCCGTTAAGAGACAACAATCCTGCAGTAACTATTCCAATAATTCCACCAGCATAAATCATAAAGGCAGTTCTAACATTGTGCATGAAAATGGAAGCAGTGGATATATCAACTGCACTGCTAATTGTATTAGAAAGTACTGTCAGGAAATACCCAACACCATCAGGTAAAAAGTAGCCTGCAAGCACACCAATAAAAAAAGATGCAGCGAATATAATAACTGAAACAGTTAAAATCTTCTTATTTCGCTTAAAAACACCCCTAAAAATGTTATATTTACTTAAAGACTTATTATTAGAAATTGATATGGACATTTAATGTTTCTCCTTCTTTATTTACATCATAAATTATGAATATTATTTCATAAAAATTACATACCATCACTTATGTAGATAAACACATACTTATAAATTTTACTAAATGTAGAGGAAAAGTGAGTTATTTTTTGGCAAATATGTGGTAAAAATATGTAAAATTAAAAAAGAGCAAAAAACTTAGACTAAAAAAATATAAAAAAGCCTTTAACACGTTTTATGTTAGAGGCAAAAAAGATTCTCTTAAGCTAA
Organism: Methanobacterium bryantii; assembly: GCF_002287175.1. Taxonomy (NCBI): domain Archaea; kingdom Methanobacteriati; phylum Methanobacteriota; class Methanobacteria; order Methanobacteriales; family Methanobacteriaceae; genus Methanobacterium; species Methanobacterium bryantii. The sequence goes on from NZ_LMVM01000038.1 coordinate 5,113, forward strand.
TAAAAAGTTATAAACTTTTAATAGCTAATTCAATATCTGATGCTTTAACTGTTTTTCTTCCAGCGTGTTTTGCAAGTTTAACAGCTGCTAAAGCTATTTCTTCGCCTTTTTCTTCTAACACTTTTGTTAAAGATTCTGTTGCATCTTCACTTACTCTCTGTGCGCCAGCATTTTTTATTATTCTACTTACTGGAGCAAATGGTAATTCTGTCATAAATGACCGCCTCCGTTATTTTACCAATATACTGTGTATAAATAACCTTATATAAATTTATGGTTTTATTATCTAATAATTTTAAAAATTATGTGCTTTTTACTCACTTAAAATAAAATAATTCAATTTTTTGGCATCAATTAATAAAGTATTAATTATTAACACAACTTGAAAAATTTAGGACATGAATACAATTAATTTTACTTAGACAAATTCAGATTCTTCAAAATACTTTCTAACTCAACCTAAATCATATTTTGGAGCCTTGTTTAAACATACACCGTCTTCCAGTTTTACATATTTAACCTTGTTTAAGCAATAACAATTCATATAACTGATAGAAAATCCTGTTTCTTGGCTCATTTCTGCAAACAACATTTAATTTTTTTTTTATTGCTGATACAAACCTATTCATGATATCTGTAACTCTATCTAAAAATACACCAAATTGATTGCATGGTATTAAATTTAACTTTTGTCTCATTCGTCTCATTATACTGGTTTTTGTCTCATTTCTGCAATGATCATTTCAAACAGGTGCCCCTCGTTTTTTAAATTAAATATTTCATACCATTTTTTTAAAATCAAATAGTTATTCATTTTTTAAATAGTAGTGAGTTTATCTGCATGTTTTACCTGCAAAATGGTCAAAAACAGGAAAATTTATATAATCTCTCAAGTATACTTTAGAAAAAGAAAAGGGGACTTTAACCGGTACAAATGGAAGGATTTTTACCGTGGCAGTGGTGCCTGTTCTGGTACATCATAGTATTACCCGCGGTTGCTTACTGCATAATCCAAATCAAAAAGGTTAAAGAGGAACACCCTGAGTCAAAGCCTTTGCTTGCAATTACATGAGCATTTATATTTATATTATAATCTTTAAAGCTGCCTTCAGTCACTGGAAGTACTTCCCACTCTACAAGTAAAAGGTTAAGTGCTGTGCTTTTCGGGCCGGCTGCAGTAAGCGTTCTATTGTAATTATACTCATATTTCAGACATTACTCCATGCACACGGCGGAATAACTACTCTACGAGCTAATATCGTTTTTATATGATGCTTGCAATCAATCTCTTTATAAGGACATGGTTGCGCGGTGAACAAATTTATATAACAATGGAGTCAAGATGTTATGGAGGATCTATTAAAACCTTCAAAAGCCGGGAAGATATAGGAGCTAAAAATATTCTTTTACTATTATCCTTTGAATCCTTCCTTTTGCTTGGAACTTATTTAACATGGGGTTTAAAAATTATATAAACCTGACAGCTTTTATTAATTAAATACAGAATTTCCATTTTAGGTGAAATGATGAATATAATTGAAACAAAAGATATCGCATACAGCTATCCAGATGGCACAAAGGCCCTTGAAAAAGTCAATTTTAAAGCGGAAGAGGGTAAAATCATTGCACTACTTGGACCAAATGGTGCAGGGAAATCAACATTATTTTTACATTTTAACGGGATTTTAAGACCTACCTCCGGAAAGGTACTCTTAAATGGTGATGAGATAAAATATGATAAAAAAGCACTGATGCATGTAAGACAAAACGTGGGGATAGTATTTCAAAATCCTGATGATCAGCTGTTTGCCCCAACGGTAGTGGAAGATGTAGCTTTCGGACCTATGAATCTTGGTTTATCCAAGGAAGAAGTGGAAAAACGGGTTGATGAATCCCTAAAACGTGTGGGAATGGAAGAATTTAAAAAGAAAGCACCCCATCACTTGAGCGGAGGCCAGAAAAAGAGGGTTGCAATTGCAGGGATACTTGCCATGAATCCCCGAATAATGGTGCTTGACGAGCCAACATCCGGCCTTGATCCCAAGGGGGCCTCCCAAATACTTAAAATATTATACGAATTAAACAAAGAGGGAATGACAATAATTATATCAACTCATGATGTGGATTTAGTACCCCTCTATGCATACAGCGTATATATAATAAGTAAAGGAAAAATTATAAAAGAAGGAAATCCCCAAGAAGTATTTGGAGATGTTAAAACCATAAGGGAGGCTAATTTAAGACTTCCGAGAATTGCACATCTTATGGAAATACTGGAAAAGGAAGATAAATTACCCTTTGATAAACCATATCCCCTTACCATAGGCGAAGCAAGAAAAAAATTAAAGGATCATTTTGAGGATTAAGTAATGTGGTGATAAAATGAAAGTAGGAATTTGCGATACCACTTTTGCACGGGTTGATATGGGTGCTCATGCAATAGACGAAATTAAACAACATGTTGGGAATATAACATTCATAAGACGTACAGTACCCGGAATTAAAGATTTACCAGTTGCATCAAAAAAATTAATAGAAGAAGAAGGCTGTGAAATTGTGATGGCCCTCGGAATGCCAGGTCCTGAAGAAAAAGATAAAGTTTGTGCTCATGAAGCATCGACCGGCCTTATACAAGCCCAGCTCATGACAAATACACATATACTTGAAGTTTTTGTTCATGAAGACGAGGGTGAAAATCCGAAGGACTTGAAGCAGCTCGCTGAAAACAGGGCCCGTGAACACGCGCAGAACCTGATTAAAATGATGTTTAAACCAGATGCAATGCGTAAAGAAGCAGGAATGGGTATGAGAGAAGGCCGCCCCGACGTTGGGCCTGTTTAAATTTGTTTTTGATCAACTTTTAAAATTAAAGATTTTTACTCATTCGAAATTTATAATTTCGATGTTTGAAAATTGAAAATTTTCAACCGGAAAAATTCGTAGAATTTTTCCATGCCCCGAAAACCTATGGTTTTCGACGACCACAAAGCCTCAATTTTATAAGCACGTCAGAAAATCAGGAATTTTTCGGGCCACGAATCTGCGATTCGTCGGGTTGGCGGGAGATATTGAGCCTGTTTAAACTCCGAATTACCATTAAAATTTTAAATTATTACTGTTTATTTTACTAATTTCTTTAATCAAAGAGTTCAGTCAATTTAAAGTATTGATAATTCGTTTTATAAAAATAGTAATAACTTCTTATGATAATAACATAACTAAGTTTTTATATGTTAAAATCTAAAAGCTGACTAAATGAAAAACGCTAAAATTCTCGTCATTGGAGATGAAAATAGCGCAAAGATAAGTATAAAGTCTAAGCTTGAAGATTTAGGCTATACAGTTCTTGCTATTGAATCAAATGGTATAAAAGCTGTGAAAAATTCCGGAGAATTAAAACCGGATTTAATTTTAATGGATATTAATCAAAGTGGAAATTACATAGAGACCTCCAAAATAAGGAAGTACTTTAATAATCCCATCATATATTTAGCAGATTATTCTGACAGCCAGTTACTCGAGAAAACAGAATTAAATCCGCCTGTTTATATTATAAGGAAACAATTTAGTGACATTGAACTTAAAATCACCATAGAAACTGCTCTTTACAACGATTTAAAATTAAAAGAGGGTACCAAAAATTTAAATGCTTTTTTAAATGCTGTCAATGAGCCAGCATTTCTAATAGATTTGAAAGGGAATATACTTTTTACAAATGAATACACTGAAAAAACTTTAGGTAAAGTTGTTGACTCCAATATTTACGAACTTTTACCGCACCCTACAGCTGCATACAGAAAAAAGTACGTTGAAAATGCCATTAAGGCTAAAAAAGTTACTTATTTTGAAGATGAAAACTACGGTAAAAATTATGAATACCGAATTTATCCAATTTTAGATGAAAAAGATGAAGTATCCAAGTTATCAGTTATAGTACTGGATGTTACTGAGCGTAAACTAGTTGAAAATACCTTAAAAGAAAGTGAAGAAAAGTATCGTTCAATTTTTGAAAATAGTACAGATGCCATATTCCTTACACGTCCGGATGGCACTATCTTAGATGTTAATCCTGCTGCAGAAGAAATGTATGGATACACCAAGGATGAACTGCGCAAATTAGGCAGATCAAGTATTGTTGATAAAGATGATCCCCGGTTACATACAGCCATAAATGAAAGGAGCATTACTGGTAAATTTAAAAGTGAATTTAACTCCATAAAAAAGGATGGAACAAAATTTCTCACAGATGTTACTGGCAAATTATTTACAGATAGTAACGGAAATGACAAAGGAATTATCATAGCAAGGGATATTACTGAACGTAAAAAGATAGAGAATGAATTAAAAGAGAATCAACGTACTTTTGAAACTTTAGTAAGTAATTTACCTGGAGTTGTCTACAGGTGCATGAATGATCCTAACTGGACAATGGAATTTGTAAGTGATGGTTGTTTAGAATTAACAGGATATCAACCAGAAGACATCATTATGAATAAAAACATTTCTTATGAAGATTTAATACATATCGATGAAAGGCAACTTGTCTGGAGTACAATTCAAAAAGCTTTAAAAGAAAACAAACCATTTAAACTTATTTACAGGATAATCACTGCAGATCTAAAGGAAAAATACGTCTGGGAACAGGGTAGAGGTATCTATTCTGGTGAAGGAGAATTAATTGCTTTAGAAGGATTTATAACAGATATTACTAAACGCAAGAAAGCAGAAAAAGAACTCCAGAAGTCAGAATTATATTACAGAACTATTTTTGAAAATACTGGGACTGCAACATTAATAGCTGGAGAAGACACTGTTATTTCCCTTGCAAATACTGAATGTGAAAAACTTTCAGGATACTCAAAAGAAGAAATAGAAGGTAAAAAAAGCTGGATAGATTTTGTTGTAGAAGAAGATATGCAACAGCTATTAAACTACCACAATATAAGGGAAAATGACCCTATCCTGGCTCCAAAAAACTATGAACTTAAGTTACAAAATAAGCAGGGTGCCATCAGGGATGTTTATGTAACTATTGAATTAATCCCATATACAAGAAATCGAGTAATTTCTCTTTTAGATATTACAGATAAGAAAAGATCAAGAAAAGCACTTAAAGAAAATGAGAAGAAATACCGTCAGTTAGTGGAAAATGCCCATGAAGGTATCTGGTCAGTTGATTGTGAGGGCAATACTCTCTTTGTAAATCCAAGAATGGCAGATATGCTGGGCTATACTGTAGATGAGATGATAAATATACATTTATTATCTTTCATGGATGAAAAAAATGCAAAAATTGTTAAATCACGTGTGAAAAACTACAGGGATATTGCTGAAGGACTATATGAATTTAAATTTACTAAAAAAGACGGGAAAAATATCCATGTAAATATAGATATCACGCAGATCTATGACGACCACGGCAATTATATAGAATCATTAGCCTTAATATCTGATATCACTGAACGCAGGAAAGCTGAAGAAAAACTTAGATTAGCAAGTACATATAACCGTAGCCTAATTGAAGCAAGTTTAGACCCTCTTGTGACTATTGGTTCTGATGGAAAAATAACTGATGTAAATAACTCTACAGAACTTATAACAGGTTACGCTCGAGAACAGCTTATAGGGACTGATTTTTCAGACTACTTTACCGAACCTGAAAAAGCCAGAAAAGGATATCAACAAGTTTTTCAGGAAGGATTAGTGCGTGATTACCCATTAAAAATTAAAAATAAGGAAGGTTTTACAACACCTGTTTTATATAATGCTTCCGTTTATAAAGACAAATTGGGGAACGTTATAGGTGTATTTGCCGCTGCACGTGATATTACCCAGCTTAAAAAAGCCGAAGAAAATATAAAAGCATCACTTGAAGAAAAAGAGATACTGCTTAGAGAAATTCACCACAGGGTTAAAAATAACCTGCAGATAATAAGCTCCCTTTTAAGTCTTCAAACAGGTTACACTAAAGACGATGAAACACGGAATGTCCTTGAAGAGAGTCAAAATCGTGTTAAATCAATGGCAATAGTCCATGAAAAACTTTACAATTCAGAAAGCCTTGTAAAAATAGATTTCAAAGATTATATTAAAGATCTAACAGACAGCCTGTTTTTAACCTATAAGATCAGCCCATATATGATAAAATTAAACAAAAATATTGATAATATCTTTTTAAATGTAAATACTGCAATTCCATGCGGCCTTATAATAAATGAACTGGTAACAAACAGCCTAAAACATGCATTTCCAAAGGCATCCTGCCGTGGCCCTGAAAATGGAAAATTTGCAGATCCGGCGACTACAAGTCGGGGGTTTGAAAATGAAAACCTGGAAAAATGTAGTTTTTTCGGCCTGCAAAATTCTAAATTTTGCGGTTCAAGAAATGAAGCAATCGAAAACTCCGTTTTCGATGCGTCGAAATTGAAAATTTCAACAGTTTCTTTCAACCCCAAAATCGAAGCTGGCAAAACTGAAAGTTTGCAGATCAAAGATTTGCAGCATGGAAAAATTGAAAATTTTTCCGGTTACGAAGCTTTACTTCGTAAACATCAAAAATCTACGATTTCCGAAAGTTTTGCGCATCCAAAATCTTCGATTTTGAAAGATTTTGAGGAATTTTCAATTCCGGTGGCCTCTGGCCACGGACCCGCAAATCATAGATTTGCCAGTCCCCAGACTGCAGGTCCTAATTCTAATGAAATACAGATTGAACTTCACCAATTAAAAAATAATTTAGTATTAGTAGTCTCAGATAACGGTGTAGGCTTACCTGAAAATATAGATTTCACAAATACAGAATCATTAGGGCTACGTTTAGTAAATAACCTGGTTAAACAGGTCGATGGTACTATTGAACTGGACAAAACAGAAGGTACTAAATTTAAAATTACTTTTAAAGAATTGAAATATAAAAAAAGAATTTAAATCATTTTTTTAGTGGAAAGAAATATTACATGTTTAATTTCTAAAAAAATGGAAATTAAAACAATAACTATACAAAAAAGAGAAAATGACCACTAGTTTTTAGAGTATGTGCCCGGACAATAAATGAAGGCATCATAGTATCACTGCACTCAATAAACCAAAATATAAATTAAAAGAAGATAGATCAATATCCAATAATATTGACCTAAATTAATAACATATAATTTTACATATAAATTTTACAGTTTAGAATATCAATACTGATTTATATACAATTTTGAAAATTATAATATTTTTATATTAAAAAATAAGCCTAATTTTATTATTTTTTACAATTTCATTATTTTTAAAATATTTAATTATACAAATTAATATGCTCAGTTCTGCTACACTTTGGACATATCCATATTTTCCAATCAGAGCGTAACTTTTTATATAATTTCCCCCTGCCAGATTTGCCACAATAACTACATTTTCTAGTTTCATACTTCAAGATTTCACCCACAAAATGTTATTAAATATACATAGTTTTTTATGATTTTAATATATATTACCTAATTTATATTAATTATTATTTAGAAATAGATCAATAATTACAAAAATATAAGGCATGAAACTAATGAATGCTGTTTTTTTCTATCTTTTTTGAGAAATTAATGAGTTAAATAATTTCATTTAGATGAGTAGATACTTAATTTAACTTATTTTATTTTCAATAATTTCAGGTAATAAAAACAGTATGTTGATATATGAGAAAAAACAAAAAAAAGAGTAGAATCTCAATAAATCAAATAATACTTTGATTGGGATTCATATATCGAAAACAGGTTAAAATTTTCTGCTTCAACGCGAAAATTAAGGCCATATTAACATATATCACTTTAAGTGAGTTAAAATGCAATTGTATCTAAAAAATAAAGGATTAAACTAAATTATGGAGATGAAAAAAATGAAAGAAGAAGTATTTTTCAGCAAAGGAATGCCTCATATTAAAAAAGATTATCCCGACCTTTATGAAGCAATTGTACATTTAAATAATGCTGCATATACAGGTAAAACCATAGATTATAAAACTCAAAAGTTAATAGCCATAGCAGTAAATGCAGCAGCTTCTGATGACAGGGCAATAAGAAAACAAATGGTAAGCGGAATGAAAGAACTCGGAATTACAAAAGATGAGATAATGGACGCTTTAAGGGTTGTTCTTTTAACTGCGGGAAAACCAGCATTTACCAAATCTGTTGCAATACTTTATAAATTACTTGAAGACCCTGAAATGGTAAAATGTATTAAATAACTTTTTTTAATTAATTTACTTTTAATAATCCCCTATTTATTTTTAATAAAATCTCAGTGCCGATTAAAACAAATAACTTATTTTAGAAAGTACTAAAGAAAAATCATGAACTTTCAGTATTCCCCCTATGGCATCATACTAATGGCAAGCGCATTCATAATTTTATCTTTAGGTATTTACAGCTATAAAAAACGTTCATCTACATTACATACTTACTTCATTTTTTTCATGATATCCATATTTTTATGGTGCCTGGGGGCAGGAATGGAATTTTTCAGCATTGCAATATGGGCAAAAGTATTCTGGATTAAAGTTACTTACTTTGGAGTAGCTACAGTTGCCCCTCTCTGGTTTATATTCGTATTAAACTACGCTAATTATGAGAAATATTTAAAGCCTACCTACATCAGGCTTCTTTTCTTAATACCAGTTATTGTTATAATTATGGCATTTACAAATGAATGGCATGGATTGCTGTGGCCAAATATAATTCCAATATCTAATCAACCAGGAGCTATTTTAATTTACGAGCACGGCCCTGTTTTCTTCATTAACATGATCTACAGCTTCTCCCTGGCTGTAATTGGGCTAATTATTTTAACTAAAAGACTAATAACTTCCTCAAGAAAGTATCGTCAGCAGATTTCTATTTTAATACTGGTTGGCTTAATACCTTTAATTTTCAGCAGCCTTTATGCATTCCACGTTCTCCCTATTGTAGGGCTGGACTTTTCTCCATTTGCACTGGTTATAGCTGGAATGCTGCTTGCTTTAAGTATTTTCAGGTTCCATTTCCTGGATATTCTTCCAGTAGCCCATAAAATACTATTTAAAAATATGGTCAACGGTGTTCTGGTTTTTGATGATAATGAAAAGTTAATGGAAGTAAATTCTGCTGCCAGTCTAATAGGCATAAGCCCTGAAGATATTAACAGAAATGCAGATGAAGTTTTCGGCAAATTTGAAGAACTTAAATCAGTTTACATGGCACGTAAGTCCGAATCAGAGGTATTTTTAGGAGAACCGTTAAATCAATGGATTCAAGCTCAGATTACCCCCATCTATGATGATGAAGATATATTTCAGGGACATTTGCTAATAATTCAGGACATAAATAAACGCAAAAAACTTGAAGATGAATTAAAAAAATCACTGGAAGAAAAAGATCTGATGATGAAGGAAATTCATCACAGAGTCAAGAACAACTTTATGATTATACAGAGCCTCCTTCAATTACAATCACGGCATATAGACAATGAAGATGTTTTAGAGATTTTTAAAGAGAGCCAAAATCGGATTAAATCAATGGCATTTGTCCATCAGCGTTTGTACCAGCAGAACCTTAAAAAGATTAATTTTGGAGATTATCCTGAAACTTTAGCTTCGGATATTTTCAAAAGTTATGTAAGCAATCCAGATCAAATAACATTAGATATAGATACGGAAGATGTCACATTAGACATAGATACAGCCATTCCCCTTGGACTAATTCTAAATGAGCTGATTTCTAACAGCTTAAAATATGCATTCCCTAAAGGTAGAAATGGCATATTAACAGTTAAATCTTATTTAAAAGGCAGTAAATACAGTTTAATAGTAAGTGATAATGGAATAGGGCTTCCAGAAGATTTAGACTACGAAAATTCAGATTCTTTAGGTTTAAAATTAATATACAGTTTATCTGATCAAATAGGAGCAGATGTTAAACTAAATACAACAAATGGAACTAAATTTGAAATTACATTTGATTTAGAAAATTAAGTTTATTCCTACTTTTTAAAGTAGACCCTAATTACCTCTTAAAATTGATATTTTCACTTTTAAAATGAATATTTTTGATCAATTATATTATTAAAGCTAAAAGCATGTTATTACAGGTTAAAAATTAGAAAATTAATTAATAAAGTCTAAATGAGATAAGTAATCAGCTTTAATAAACTATTAATCTTAAAAATAAATTTAAAAGAAAATAGCTTTGATCGTAGACTAACTAATATGCTTAATTATTAATTAATAATTATAATGACTTTTTATACCAAAATAGTGGTTAATTCAACAAATTTTTAGAAAATTTTAAATATAAATTAGTTATAGTATTAACAACAACAAAAGGAGGTAAAAAAAATGGTAAATGCAATACTTGCTGCCATACTGTCTTTAATAATCCCCGGATTAGGTCAGATTGCAGCTGGCGAAGTTAAAAAAGGAATAATATTCTTTGTAATTGCAGTTATACTTGGTTTATTATTCAGCATGATAAGCTCATTTATTGGTATTATATCTTTCTTATTTGCAATATACGCAGCTTACGATGCATACCAGATTGCAAAAGCTTAAACATTAATTATATTTTAAGCAACGATATTTTTAATAATACAATATATTTATTTTATTTTTTTTAACGATTTCTATATCTTCATATATTAAATAGGGGATCTTAACATATTAAAAATTAATTCCATTATTTAGATGTTGTTTTAAACTAATTGAATATAAAATCAGTTAAATACTGCAAAATTACTATTAAAGCAAATTTTGGAAAAAAATTATAGAATTATTGTTCTTCCCATAGCTAGTAAATGCAATATTATAAACTAAATTTATTCAAATTACTAAAAAGTGCACAATAACTATGATAAACCTTTATTTAGTTATTTATAGATTAATATGTAATATTACCCGTTAATATAGCATTTGCTTGATATTATATATTAAAATAAGCCTAATTTTAGTAATTTTTAGAAAATTTTAAATAATACATTATACAAAATAAATAATATAGTAGGGAGGTAATCAAATGGTAAATGCAATAATTGCTGCATTAATGTCTTTAATAATCCCCGGAACAGGCCAGATAGTATCTGGCGAAGTTAAAAAAGGAATAATATTTTTAGCCATAGAAATTATATTATACGTACTATTTCTCACAGTAAGCCCATCCATAGTTATCATATCATTCCTGTTTGCCATATATGCTGCTTATGACGCATATAAGGGCGCCAGATCAGATACACATGCATCTGCAGTATAGCAAATAATTCCTTTTTCATTTTATTTCTAAAAAAGAACTCACCAATTACAAAATTAAATAAATAGACAGTATAATCATTTTGAATCTAATTTATCAAGCACAATCTTTTTATACAACATAATGATCATCATTAATTTGAAATAACAACTTAATAGTTAATTTTTCTACTTTTTTAACAATAAATTTATATCCTGAAAATAAATAAAATCAGCTATATGATCACTTTTAATTTTCATTTAAAGCACAACCTTTTTATACTAACTTATTCTAATAATTGATCATCACCAATGGTGAAAACAACTTTTTTTGGGAAATAATCCCATGGATGTGGCGCAAGCTGAACAAAAGAGGTGTTTTAATGTATAAATATATAAGAGACGCATGGAAAAATCCAAGCGATTCCTTCGTCAAGGAGCTTATGCAACAGAGAGCTCCACAGTGGAGAAGGGAAAGCGTAATTCAAAGAATAGACAGACCTACAAGGCTCGACAGAGCAAGGTCTTTAGGATATAAAGCTAAAAAAGGATATGTTGTTGTAAGGACCCGAGTTAGGAGAGGTGGGAGCAGAAAAACAAGATTCACCGCCGGTAGAAAACCTAAAAGACAAGGTGTCAACAAAATAACCCCTGCAAAATCCATTAAAAGAATAGCAGAAGAAAGAGTAGCCAAAAAATACCCTAACTTAGAAGTTTTAAACTCATACTGGGTATGGGAAGACGGGAAATTCAAATTTTTTGAAGTAATACTAGTTGATCCAAACAGCCCATCAATTAAAGCGGATAAAAACATAAACTGGATCTGTGAAAACCCGCACACAAGCCGTGTGCTTCGTGGACTCACAAGTGAAGGTAAAAAAAACCGTGGACTTCGAGGAAAAGGTAAAGGCGCTGAAAAGGCAAGATAAGCCTTAAATTATTTTTTTTAGCAAAATAAAGGAAAAATATCCATGATCCATAACATTTCATATCGTGTATTTGTTTATGGAACAGAAAATGAGGAAAAGGTGAAAGAAGCAGTTCAAACTCTCTTTCCCAATTCTCATCCTCAAACTGATACTATAGAAGGCTATTTTAAGAATCCTGTTTTAATATTACATGATAAAATCTCCAAAAACCGTGAAATTAAAAATTTTATCCATATATTAGAAGAAATTGACGAATCCAGTAAAAAACAACTTCGCAGTGAACTGGAAAATAAAATGGATGAGCGAGGAAATTTGTTCTTAAGATTTGATAAACAGAGAGCATATCTGGGAGATTTAAAGATAATAAAACATGGAGATGCAATACACGTTAAAATAAATATAGCTGCCTATCCTGCAAAAAAAGAAAAAGCAATGGAAGTTGCAAGGGATATTTTTGGTGTATAATTATGTTTTTTGATTTTCATGTTCACAATACCCATTTAGCTCGCGAAGCCAAACGGCTGGGATACAGCGGAATTGCACTTGTACAATCTTCCAAAAATTATAATAAAACCGCCAATATCAACCCGCAAGATGATTTTAACGTCTTCAGTGGTGTTGAAGTATATGCAAAAAATCCAGAAGATTTAAGAAAGAAAGTTCAAAAATTTAGAGAACACAACGAAGTTTTAATAGTAAACGGCGGAGATATAAAGATAAATAGGGCTGCATGTGAAGATCCACGGGTCGATATACTGGCACATCCCTACAAAAATAGGAGAGACAGTGGAATAAACCACGTACTTGCAAAGAAAGCCTCAGAAAACAATGTTGCAATTGAACTCAACATTAATCAGGTGATTAAAACACGCTTATCACTACGAGCAAAAATTCTAAGTCAATTCAGGCAAATTTTAAAGCTCCAGCGAAAATTTAAATTTCCACTAATAATTACAAGTAATGCTTATTCCATATATGATCTTAGGACTCCTGAAGATATAACTGCCTTTGCAGGCTGCCTGGAAATGACCCATGACGAAATTATAAGTTCATTATCTAAAAATCCTGCAGATATAATAGAACGAAGCAGGATAAGGAAAAATGTTATAGTACAAGGGGCTAGAACTATAGAACAGGATGATTTAGATGAAGCTTAAAATACTGCCCCCTACACTCAGGAATGATAAAAGATACATCTCATTTGAAGCTGTATCAGAAGTACCTTTGGATAAAGAAGATGTTATCTCACTGGTATGGGAATCTTCATTGAATTTCCACGGCGAATGTAAGACAAGTAAATTTGATCTGTGGGTTATGAGGATCTGGCCCCTCAAATCATCTGATGATAAAAATATAATTAAGGGGATCCTCCAGTGTAATAGAGAAGAAGTAAGTTCAGTAAGAGCAGCGATCTTGCTTGTAAATAAATTTAAAGGCAAACGAGTGGTCTTTCATACCATCGGTATTTCCGGAACAATCAAAGCCGGAATAAAAAAGTTTATTAAACTAGAAAAATAACATAAATAAATAGTTTTTAATTTAAATCTGAATTCGTTTAAATTCGCTATTATTGCCCTTTTGAGTTATATCTAAAACTGAGTTTAAATGAGTAGTTTTAATTAATTTAATAAATAAATACATATACGTAAAGTATTAAATCTAATATAAATTATATTTAGAAATTAAATTCATTTAGTAGATCGAAAAATAATAGAGAGGTATATATATGCAACCGATGCCAGGAGCAGGATATGATAGGGCTATAACCGTATTTAGCCCAGATGGAAGACTTTTTCAGGTTGAATATGCAAGAGAAGCTGTTAAAAGAGGTACAACTTCATTAGGTGTTAAATCAGGTGAAGGTATCGTACTGGTTGTTGATAAAAGACCTACCAGCAAACTCGTTGAACCAAAATCAATTGAAAAGATATTCCAGATTGATGAACATATTGGTGCAGCGACCTCCGGACTTGTAGCTGATGCAAGGGCCTTAATTGAGAGAGCAAGAATAGAATCTCAGGTTAACAAAATAACCTATAATGAACCAATTAGAGTAGATAGTTTAGCTAAAAAAATATGCGATATGAAACAGATGTATACCCAGCACGGGGGAGTAAGGCCTTTTGGTTCAGCTTTGATAATTGGAGGAGTAACCGAAACTGAATGCAGATTATTCGAAACTGACCCTAGTGGTGCACTAATTGAATACAAAGCAACTGCAATAGGTGCTGGAAGACAAATAGCAATGGATGAATTCGAGAAGAAATACAAAGAAGGCATGAAATTAAATGAAGCTATTGATCTAGCATTAGATGCTGTTTATGAAGCCACTGAAGGTAAAACAAGCGCTGAAAGTGTAGAAATTGCAGTTATAGATTTCGAAACTAAACGGTTCAGAAAATTATCAGAAGAAGAAATAGAAGAATATGTTGAAGAACTTCTCTTAAGAAAGCCTAAGGAGGAAGAGGAAGAAGGAGAAGAAGAAGAAGAGGAGTAAAAATGGTCACTCTTGAAGATTCAGTTATAGCCCGTCTGGAATACTACGGAGAACGTTTTGAAATCTTAGTAGATCCAGATCTTGCTTCCGAGTTTAAAAGAGGCAAAGACATACCACTAGAGGAAATACTCGCTGTTGAAGAAATATTTAAAGATGTTAAGAAGGGAGATAAAGCATCTGAAGAAGCTATGAATAAAGCTTTTAATAGTACAGATCCTCTAGAAGCTGCAGCCTTAATACTTAAAAAAGGCCAGGTACAGTTAACTGCCCAGCAGCGAAAAGAAATGTTAGAAGAGAAAAGAAAGAAAATTATTGCAAAAATAACAAGAGAAGCCATAAATCCACAGACAAAACTTCCTCATCCTGCAAGAAGAATTGAAAAAGCCATGGAAGAGGCTAAAGTTCACATTGATCCATTTAAAAGTGTTGATGAACAGGTGAATATTGTTCTTAAAGCCATTCGTGTTAAAATACCAATAAGATTTGAACATGTAAATGTAGCAATTAGAATTCCTGGAGATTACGCAGGAAAAGTATATTCCATAATTTCAGATTTTGGAAAAACAAAAAAAGAGGAATGGCAAAAAGACGGATCATGGATCGCTGTGGTTGAAGTACCTGGTGGCCTACAGGAGAGCTTTGACAGGAAGTTAAGCGAACTTACAGGCGGACAGGTGGAAACCAAAATAGTAAAATAATAACTTCGTTGTAGTGAAGAGCTTAATTTATTTAAACTTATAATTGAATATAATTTTATCTTCAATCTGTTTCATAATGCCATGGGATAGAGTTTAAACACGATACTTCACTATAATTTTATGGCTTTCCACTTTAAAGGAGGCAGAACGTGATATTTGTAGAAGATAAAGCTTTAGTGGTTCCAGGTGATGTTCTTGCAGATGAAGAATATCATACAGGAAGAGGAACGTTTAAAGAAGGTAACAATATATGTTCATCTCTTGTTGGTTTAGTTGCTATAAGGGATAAAAAGGTAAGTGTTATTCCCCTACAGAGCAAATATATTCCAAAAAGAGGCGACGTTGTAATTGGTGAAGTTACCGATATAAGATTTTCAATGTGGAATTTAGACATAAACTCCCCATATTCAGGATTTTTACCTGCTTCAGACGTTTTTGGAAAAGAGAAAAGAGATTTAAACAAGGCATTTAATGTCGGCGATGTTTTATTTTTAAGAGTTGTTGATGTTGATGAAGTTAAAAAGGTAAAACTGGGTTTAAAAGGTAGAGGACTTGGCAAATTTAGAGGTGGAATTTTAATCTACATAACCCCAACAAAAGTACCACGGCTCATTGGTAAGAAAGGATCTATGATCAACATGATAAAAGATGAAACAAAATGTGACATCATCGTAGGTCAAAATGGTGTGGTATGGGTTAAAGGCGAACCGCAGATGGAAAGGGTTGCAGAAAAAGTTATAAATATGATAGAAGATCAGGCCCACACCTCTGGACTTACAGATAGAGTAAGAAACATGCTTTCTGAACTTCTTGGTAAAGAAATAGAAGAAGTTGAAGAAGTCCCTGAGCCAGATGTAAATGAATAAACAGGGGTGATTATTATCTTAACAAACAATAATGACAATTTAAGGGCAGATGGAAGAGTATTCAATGAATTAAGGCCATTAAAAATAGAAGCAGGTGTTTTAGAAAAAGCAGATGGATCTGCATATCTTGAGATAGGAGGCAATAAAATTCTTGCTGCTGTTTATGGTCCAAGGGAATTACATGTAAGACGTATAATGAGGCCGGACATGGCAGTCATAAGGTGTAGGTACAATATGGCACCATTTTCGGTGGGAGAAAGAAAGAGGCCAGGACCAGACAGGAGATCTGTTGAGATATCTAAAATAACTGCAGACGCTTTAAGACCTGCTATATTTTTAGAAAAATTCCCAAGATCAACAATTGATGTATTTATAGAAATCCTCGAAGCTGAAGGTGGTACAAGATGTGCAGGAATAACTGCTGCTTCAGTAGCTCTAGCAGATGCAGGAATACCAATGAAAGATTTAGTTGCTTCCTGTGCAGCTGGAAAGGCTAATGGTAATGTAATACTGGATCTCTCCGAAGATGAGGATAAAGAAGGTGAAGCTGATTTACCTATTGCTATTATGCCAAGATCTGGTGAGATAAGCCTTCTCCAGATGGATGGGCATATGACACCAGATGAATTTGATAAAGCAGTAGATCTTGCAATTGAAGGATGCAAACAAATCAGTGAAGCACAGAAGAATGCCATTAAAGATAGGTATGGTGAAGAAAATGGTTAATATAGTTCCTGAAATTACAAGAAAAAGTATAGTAGAACTTATCGAAAATAAGGAACGTGCAGACGGCAGATCAATAGATGAATACAGGGACATATCTGTTGAAGTTGGAGTAATTGAAAAAGCTGAAGGATCTGCAAGGGTCAAAATAGGTAACACTCAATTAGTAGTAGGGATAAAACCTCAACTTGGTGATCCTTTTTCTGATACACCAAATGTAGGAGTACTCATGACCAATTCTGAACTGTTACCAATGGCATCACCATCCTTTGAACCAGGCCCACCTGATGAAAGATCTGTAGAACTTGCAAGGGTTACAGACCGCTGTTTAAGAGAAGGTAAAATTTTAGACCTTGAAAAATTGTGCATAATCGAAGGTGAAAAAGTATGGATGATATTTGTAGATATCCATGTTTTAGATTATGATGGTAATTTAATGGACGCTGCAGTTTTAGGAAGTGTTGCTGCACGTACAAGTGCAAAGATACCAAATGCAACCGTTGAAGATGATAAAATTGTCTTAGATGAAGAAAATCCTGTTGCATTACCTATAAAAGAAAAACCTTTAATGTGTACATTTGCAAAGATAAATGGTGAACTGATTAATGATCCCTCACTTGAGGAAGAAAATGTCATGGATGCCAGAATATCCATTGGAGTAAGGGAAGATGGCAGTATTTGCGCAATGCAAAAAGGTGGGGAAATGCCTCTAACAAAAGAAGAAATAATCAGTGCCGTTAACAGAACTATTGAAAAAACAAAAGAACTTAGAGAATATTTACCATAAATTACTAAAAATTTACAAGGTGATTAATATGACAAGAACAAAAAAAGTAGGAGTAACTGGAAGGTTTGGCGCAAGATACGGAAGAAAAGCCAAAAGGACAGTTAAAAGTATAGAAGAAAAAATGAAAAAGGACCATACATGTCCTAAATGTGATAGAATTGGTGTTAAAAGAGTGAGCACAGGCATATGGAAATGTAAAAAATGCGGAACTGTATTTACAGGAGGAGCATACATTCCACAAACTCCAATGGCTAAAACAGCTACAAGAAACATCAAAAGGATAGTTGGAGAAGGAAGTTAATCTCTTCCTGAACCCAAATTATTGAAATTTTTTGGAGTTAGTAAAAAATTCATTTTTTTACACACTAAATATTAGAAATATTTGGAGTTATCAAAATCTAAGATTTTGATACGACAAAAATTTCTGAAAGAAATTTTTGGAGGTTTATACTTTGTACAAATGTGCAAAATGCGGAACTTTAGTTGATCTTAAAGGGTATACTGAAGCAAAATGTCCAAAATGCAGGTACAGAATTCTTTTTAAGGAAATTCCACCAGTTAAAAAAGATGTAACTGCAAGATAAATTTATAAAGGTATTAAATGCTGATAACAACATCACGGAAACCATCAAGTAGGACCAGGTCATTTTGTCAGGACCTGAGTCATGTTCTAAACGCGAAATATGTAAATAGGGGCAAAATGAGCTTCCGAGATGTCTTACTTAAATCAGCGGCGCTCGGATTTCATGAAACAGCAGTAGTTTCTCAAATAAAAGGAAATCCCAGTAAAATTGAAATATATAATGAAAACAGTGAATTGCTGTTATTTTTAAAGATAACAGTATCCCTTTTAAATTTAAAAGGTAAAATAAACTCGGATGCCCTAAGCATTAGATGTGAAATAGAAGAGCTTAAAAATCCCATCAGCGATATCCTGAAGATTCCCTATGGAAATTCAAACAAGAATTTAATCTGGGTCAAAAAAGGAGAAGGGGAAAATAAAGCTATAATAGAATTTTATGATAAAGAAGGTTCAGTTAGAGACCCTCGAATTTACGTTAAAAACTGGAGATTTAAATGAATATTCCAGAACACGTTAAAGCCGAATTTAAAATTAAATTTAATAGTTTAGATGAAGCAAAGTTGGTTTTAAAATCAATTGAACCCGAAATTCAAACTGCACCATCTGAAAGGACTTCAGTTGAAATAAGTTTAGATGGAAAAACTTTAAAATTAATAATTGATGCTGAAGATACTCCATCTCTTCGAGCATCTGTTAATTCATATTTTAGATGGATAACACTATCTCATGAAATTAATTCGTTATAATACAGAATAGATAGTAACTATAATAAAAATAGAGGTGATTTGAATGGAACTTCCTCAAAATGTACAACACCAATTAGCCCAATTCCAGCAGGTACAGCAGCAAGCTCAGGCAATTTCAATGCAAAAACAAAGTGTCGATTTACAGTTAAAAGAAACTAAAAAAGCTGTCGAAGAATTGAACAAAGTAGAAGAAAATGCTGATGTTTACAAAACCGCCGGAACCCTACTTATCAAAGTTAAAAAAGAAGATATGACTAAAGAACTTGAAGATAAAATAGAAACCTTAGAGCTTCGTGAAAAAACTGTCCAGAGACAGGAAGAAAGAATCATGAAAAGGCTCCAGGAAATGCAGTCTTCTATTCAAGAAGCTATGAAAGGAAGCGGAATACAATAAAAAGGTCAGTTAATTAAAATTAACGACCTAAATACTAATTTTTGGCTTATTTATAATTTTACTAATTTATCTCGTGCATATATCCAAAAGCACGTTTATGCATCATTTTTCTTTTTTTTATTTTAAATTATTACAATATAATTTCTTATGTTATACATTTTAATGAGGCTTTTTTCATTTATTTATTAAATTATCCTTGCTTTTTTTTATTAAGTTTTAATAACTTTTATATATAATAATTAATTATTAACTATTATTTAAGTATTCTATTACTTATTAAAAAATAAAATTAAGTATAAAAGGAGGTTATGACAATATTAAATCGAAATAAAATACCATTAATTCTTTTATTAATTAATCTTTTTGCTATTTTAGTTACTATATCCAACGTTAGTGCAGATTCAACTGTTTATGTTAATGCAACCGTAGGATCTGACTTTAATCCAGGTACAAGTGATTTACCCTATCTTACAATAGATAAAGGGATAAGCAGCGTTGATGAAAATGGAACAGTGCAAATTGCAGACGGAATTTACAGTGGTGACGGGAATACAAATCTTACAATCAGTAAAAACATGACTATTACTGGTCAAAGTCAGGATAAAACTATCATAAATGGAACAGGCACTAACTGGATATTTAATGTTAGCAATGATGTTAATTTTACTATCCAAAATTTGACAATAATCAATGGGACATCTTACAACGGTGGTGCAATTGACAACCAGGGTACTTTAAATGCAGAAAATTGTACCTTCGACAGTAATAATGCTGTTAATTACGGCGGTGCTATATACAATAGAGGCACTATCAATTTAAATGATTGTATTTTCACAGGTAATGCTGCATATGAGGGCAGTGCTGTATACAATGATCAGGGCAGTAGTACTTTGAGTAGCTGTATTTTAACAGGCAACACAGCTGATGCTGCGGGTGCTATCTACAGCTACAGAAGCAGTACTAATATAACTTCCAGTACATTTAACAACAATACTGCAACTTATGGTGGTGCTATCTACAATACTGAGGGTTCATGCACCTTACATTTTAACCATATTGTCGGGAACACTGCAGATTATGGTAACGATATTTACTGTGGTAGCGGCAGTAAATTAAATGCAGAGTATAACTGGTGGGGTTCTAACGATGACCCATCTGTAAAAGTTATTGGGGCTAAAGTTTCAAAATGGTTAGTTTTAACTGTAAATTCAATTTCAACCCTTATTAAAGGTAATGAAGTGTCAAATATAATTGCAGACTTATTACATGATAATACAGGTATTTACCAGGATCCTGCAAGCGGCCATATTCCAGATGGAATAAATATAGTATTTGGCACAACTTTAGGAACTATAGACAATCCAGTATCCCTAGTTAATGGAACTGCACAATCAACTTTAAAAGCTGGATCAACAAGTGGTGTTGCCACTGTTTCAGCTGCAGCAGATAGTCAAACATCTTATACATTAGTTAATGTAGATGCAACCTCACCAACTGTAACAATTATTGATCCTTCAAATAACACCAAAACAAACATTACTCCCCAAGTAATTACTGTTACTTTCAGTGAACCAATACAGGCAGGCAGTGCTTATGATGGCATATCAGTTACAGGCCCATCAGGAACTTTTCCAATAACTAAAAATATCATTGGAAGTACTTTAACCTTAACTTTAGATTCAAGCTGTATTGACGGAAATTATAGCATAAATATTCCAATAAATGCATTAAAAGATTTAGCAGGTAATAGTTTAGCATCTGTTTTTACTTCAACTTTTAATCTGGATACAATGGCACCTAAAGCCAATGCTAGCATTAAAACTGGGTCATACAACGTTACTAAGACAATTACTTTAAATATGAACGAATCAGGAACTATTTATTACACTACAAATGGAACTACACCAACTACTACAAGCAAAATCTATACAGCACCGCTTATAATAAAATCTACAACCACTTTGAAGTTTATGGCCGTTGATAAAGCTGGAAATAAATCTCCAGTTTATACTGAAAAGTACACTATTGATAAAACAGCACCTAAAGTGACTTTAACCACTCCTAAAAACGGTGCTACAGGTGTTTCAAGGACAGCTACCATCACTATCAAATTCAGTGAAAACATCAAATCAAGCCTTAACTGGTCAAAAATATACATTAAAAACATGAATACAGGGCAAATAGTTTTTATCAGTAAATCAATAAGCGGTAACAAACTTTCTATTAAAATGACCTATAAAAGATACCCTTCTAAATGGTATCAGGTTTACATTCCAGCTAAAGCAGTAAAAGACAGTGCAGGTAATAATTTAGCTGCAGGCTATATATTTAAGTTTAAAACTGGAAAATACTAAAAAATTTTTCCTTTCTTTTTTAATTCTTTGATAATAAATTTTAAAATAGAAACCACCGTATTAAGTAAATTAAAATAAAAATTGATTTTTAAACTTATTTTAATATTTTAATTTCGAATAAATGTGCAAAAGCATATTTATACTTTGTTTAACACATTTGAATATATATCAAAATAGCAAAACTTACTGTTAAATTAAACCCTGCAAAAATTTAAAAAAAATGGCGTTTGTGAATTCAAAATCTTCGATTTTTGAGTGTAAAAACAATAAAAAGTGTAGATTAAAATGGGTAAATTGAAAAAATTAACTGATGAAGACCTCGATAAAATCTCAGAAATTGCTGTATCATCAGCACAAGATTTTGTTCTATCTAAAGTCTCTAAAAAAGAGATTAATGATATCGATATCGATGTAGAGATTAACTATGAAGACGTACTGGATATAAATATTACCGTTAACCTTTTATTTGATGAACTTTCTGCTGCAGATACAAAAGTTGCAGATGAAGCAGCCGATCATGCTCTTTTAGAGATTGAAAAGTTTTTAGATAAAATATAATTTAATTTTCTATTCTTTTAGTTTTTCAAATTAAATGTCCAGATCTTGTTTTAAAAAACATAGAAATTATTAAATACCAAAAAAACTAATTTTATAATAGTAATAAAAAAAGTAAAAATAGTATTAAAATTAATAAATTAGCTTAATGTTTACCAAGCCCCTCCTTAAAACTCCATCAAGTTTAGGGATCTAAATACCATTAGATCCCTAAACGGAGTTGTTAAAAATTATAGGGCATCTAAATAAAAAATATTTTCGCTCGAATGTATAGATGCCCCCTTAATTTTTTAAAACAAATTTTAATTTTACATTATATCTTTATTTAAATAAGTAGCCATCATAATACTAATTCTATTTTCAATTAACTAAAGTACATAAACAAATAATTATTTACATGACTCCATGCATGAGCAAATTCAAATAAAAGTTAATGGATCGTATAAAGTTTACTGCACATAAACAATTCTTACTTAAATAATTAGAATATACAGAGTTTATATAGAAATATAGATTTATTTTAAAAACACTAAACAAGTAAACCTAATTCTAAATAATAGATTAAATAAAATCTTAGACTTAAACAATTAGAATATACAGAGTTTATATAGAAATATAGATTTATTTTATAACACTAAACAGTTAAAAAACCTAATTCTAAATAATAGATTAAATAAAATCTTAGACCTATAATCAGAGTATACAACTTTATATAAAAATGAGGATTAGTTTAACATTAAACAAGTAAACCTAATTCTAAATAAAAATTAATGGATTGAATATTATATGATAATACCAGTTTTAGATCTTAAAAATGGAATCGCAGTATCTGGAAAGTCAGGTAAAAGAGAAACATATAAACCACTTAAAACAGTGTTCCATGAATCAGCTTCCCCTGAGGAAATTGCAAAATCTTTAAGGGATGCAGGTGCAGTTAGAATATATATAGCCGATTTAGACTCAATAGAAAACAGAGAATCTAACTTCGATATTGCCCGAAAAGTAAACAAGTATATTCCTGTGATGCTTGACTGCGGCGCGAAAAATGTTTCTGATGTTGGAAAAGCGCTTGAAGTAGCTGACAAAGTGATTATTGCAACAGAAACCCTGGAAAATATGGATGAATTAAACAGTATTTTTGATAAATTTGACAAAAATAGATTAATCATAAGTATAGACATAAAAGACGGAAAAATATTCAGTAAGTACTTAAATATAGACATAAACTATTTTATAAGAAAAATAGAAGAATTAAACCCTCAAGAAGTTATATTACTGGACATCTCTCAAGTTGGAACAGAAAAAGGTGTAAATGAAGAGCTTATAAAAAAGTTTCTAAAACTCCCTTTAATTATAGGTGGAGGAATAACTTCTACAGATATCAATAAACTTGAAAAACTGGGGATAAATAAATTTTTAGTTGGTTCTGCATTACATAAGGGGAAACTAGCCCTTAAAATTTAAAATTATTCAGGTAAATAAAATGTCAACTATAACCTTGATAGGCCCTATAACAAATGATACCATTGTAAAAGATAGTTCAACATATAAATCTATAGGCGGAGCAGTCTACTACCAGTCCAGTGTTTTAGAACGTCTGAAAATAAATACAAAAGCCATAATAACACTCTCTAAAAAAGATGAAGAATTACTAAACGCTTTTCGGGAGAACATAGAACTTTTCCCCATATTTACTGATGAAACAATAAAGTTTCAAAATATTTATCCCGATAATAACCCTAATCACAGAATACAAAAAGCCCACATACCATCAAACCCTATAAAAGTTAAAGATATCGCATCTTTAGACTTGGAAAACAGCAAAGCCATACTTTTAGGCCCATTATGCCCCTATGATATTCCACTTGAGACATTCAAATATTTATCCGAATTAAAAATTCCAATATATTTAGGTGCACAGGGATATTTAAGGCATTTAAAAGGCGAAAAAATTGTTTTAAGGCCATGGAATGACTTTCAAAAGTTCCTTAAATTTGTAAATATTCTATTTATAGATGAAAATGAAGCAAAAACAATTTTAGGTACTCAAATTTCCCTGGATCATGTTGCAAAAACATTAACTTCATTTGGACCAGAAGAAGTTATTATAACACAAGGAAGTAGTGGATCAACGATTTATTCTAAAAAATTAGATAAAATATACCGGATTCCTGCATTTTCCCCTCAAAAAATAGAAGATCCTACAGGTCTTGGGGATACGTACATGGCAGCATATGCTGCACGAAAAATTGAAACAGAAGATCCAAGAATATGCGGGAAGTTTGCTTCTGCAGCATCCGTCATAAAGCTTGAAAATAAAGGGGCATTCAACGGAAATAAAAAATTAATCCACAAAAGATGTACAAATCACTCTGAAAATGTCCATTAATTAATCATCTTAAAAATATAAGCAATGCTAATAAATAAAAAAAATAGGGACCTTTAAAATCCTAAAATGAAAGGTAAGATTACAAAAGGCAGGATACCCGCAACAAAGAAAAGGCCTACTCCTAAAAATGTATATTCCTTTTTTTTGTCCATTATACCTGAAGCGATAAGCAGTACCGCGAAAAATCCCATTATTGGTGGAAGTATATGCGAAAATATTAGATATGCGCTAGCAAGTGCATTTGTCACTTTAGATCACCTGTAAATTAATTAATTTGAAATTGTTATTTAATTTTCTCTCTTTATTTAATTACATGATTATTCTAACTTAAAGTTTTTCAGTCTAGCCACCCACTGAAATAAAAAATTTCAGCTTAGCCTACAAAGGCTCCCACTGAAATAAAAAATTTCAGCTTAGCCTACAAAGGCTCCACTGAAACAAGTTTACTATGGACGATATATGCTGCTCGAGAATATCCAGTAGGCCAACAGGTTATCAACCATAATTCAGGCGTACTTGTTGACTGGTAATCAATTGAAGTACCCTTAACTCCCCACCTTATATCGTCCCCATTAGATGTGACTTCATAGGTGTACTTCTTTTGAGTTAAATAATCTTTAATTATCAAAGGATCTCCAACTTTTAACTGAGTTATTCCACTGAATGGAGCAGAATGTGTTGTATGATGACCCATAAGAGCAGTTTGTCCATTTGTTCCAGGATAATAACTAGTTGGTACAAAGTAAACTGCAGGATCGTTTACAGAGTTTGATGTTAGCTCCCAGTCTCCACCTATAGTGGGCATTATAAGTTCAGCCCATCCAATAACTTTATTTTTATTAGTTACATTGTCATTTATTTTAATACTGTTAATTATAGTATTTAATTCATCTTCAGCGGCACTAACGTCTAATGCAGAGCTATCTGTATCAACACTACCTAGACTTGTATAAATTATACCATAAAGTGCATTATTTTTCTGGAACCATACCTCTTTTCGTTGTTTTGATACATTACCGTCCTGTAAATTGTAATCACTTTCATAGCCAGTGGTTCCATTTATGGTAACATTTTTAGTGGATACAAGCTGAAAATTTTCATCAACAGTTCCAATACCATTCGACTGAACCTGATTAGCCAAATTATATCCCTTAGGTACACGTTCTTTAACAACAGTGATATTTAATCCAGAATCATCTGAAAATGACGTTATATTAGATCCAGTTCCATTAATTTCAGTGAGGGTCCCCGGATAATCAAAAGAAATTTCCCCATTGTCAAAATGTTTTGCCTGTGTTCCCAAGCCATTGTCACCTAAATTCACCGCAAAAATAATAACTACCACAATGGCCAGTAAAATTATTAAATAAGTGTTCAAACGTTTCAATTTATTAATCTCTCCCCTAGTCTTAGTGTTATATAATACAGCTAATTTTAATTTTCATTACTTATTAAAGTTATTATAAGTAATAACTGATCTCAACCTTTAAAATAAATTCATAATTATTGAAAAGGGTTTATCAACTTAGTTTCCTATATATTATTTATAAAATTTAATTAAAATAATTTACACTTCAAAATTAAAAATAAGCAACTCATAAGTTTATGCAATGGTAACAGTTTAGGCACAAAACAGTTACTGAAATGTTATTCAGCTAAATTTAAAGAACACGGAATGAAAGCATGAAAACTAAAATTTTATCATGGAATGTAAACGGCTTGCGGGCGATACATAAAAAAGGATTCATTGAATGGCTTCAATCTGAAAGTCCAGACATATTATGCGTTCAAGAAACAAAATCTGCCAGAGAACAACTTCCTCGAGCATTGAAAAGCATTGAAGGATACCATTCCTATTTCTGCGAGGCAGAAAAAAAAGGTTACAGCGGTGTCGCGATATACAGCAAAATAAAACCAAAAACAGTGGAATACGGTTTTGGAATCCCTAAATTTGACAGCGAAGGCAGGATACTGATTGCAGATTACAATGATTTCGTCCTCCTCAACATATATTTCCCCAACGGCAAAATGTCCGATGAAAGGCTTGCCTACAAGTTAGAATTCTACGACGCACTCCTTGATCATGCCAATAAATTAAAAGAAAACGGTAAAAACGTGGTAATCTGCGGGGACCTGAACACCGCACATAAAGAGATAGATATTGCAAGGCCGAAAGCAAATGAGAAAAATTCAGGCTTTCTACCAGTAGAACGTGCGTGGATTGATAAATTTCTAAGCCATGGTTATATCGATACCCTTAGAATGTTCAATAAAAATCCAGATCAGTATACCTGGTGGAGTTACAGAGGAGGTGCCAGAAGCAGGAATGTAGGCTGGAGACTGGATTATTTCTTTGTAAATGAAGAGTTTAAAGATAAAGTAAAGTGTTCTTATATACTTGCAGAGGTAATGGGTTCTGACCACTGCCCTGTTGGTTTGGATATTGAAGTGGGCTAATATCCTATTTTTATTTTAAATGAATTTTAAAAAATTCATAGGCCATTTCTACAATCTACAGGATAACTAAAAAAAATTCAGTTTTAATCTATTATATAAATTAGTAACAGACATATAATAAGAAAAAATATAAATCTTAGTTTTAATTATAAAGATGAAAAGAAGCTTAAAACTTGAATTTAAAATAATGACATGTTTTATAATAATTTCACGCGGATTATAAATAAAATATGGAGTTTTTATTTGATTCTTATTTTGACTCAAAATAACTAGGGAAACAACCAATGATAGAAAATGTATTAAACTCATTGAAATCAAAAAAGTGGTATAAAAACAGGCTGGAACATACACGTGTCCTAAAACCACAAGAAGCAGTTTATGGAGATACTAAAGCTGTTTTACCACAATTTATAAAGAATTACTTGCACAAAAATAATATAAAACTGTATAAACACCAGTGCAGCGCCATAGATCTGCTTCGAGGCGGGAAAAATGTAATTATAACCACGCCTACTGCATCTGGTAAAACCCTTGCATTCAATATACCTATTTTTGAAAAGTTAAGTCAGGATAAGAATGCTACAGCGCTTTATATTTACCCCGCAAAAGCGCTTGCAAACGACCAGCTGAAATCAATGAAGGAACTTGAGAAGTACTGCGGAATGAACCTGAATCCAGAGGTATATGATGGGGACACTACGCCTACTAAAAAAAGGAAAATTAGAAAGGATTCCAGAATAGTTATAACCAACCCCTATGAACTGCACAATGTTTTACCATGGCACCACCAGTGGGAAAACTTCTTCAGCAACCTTAAATTCGTCGTAATAGATGAAGCACACCAGTACAGGGGTGTTTTTGGGTCCAATGTTGCATTCTTACTGAGGAGGTTTCAGAGGATCTGCAACTATTACGGGTCTGATCCACAATTTATTTTATCCACAGCTACCATTGCAAACCCTATTGAATTCAGTGAGAAATTAACTGGCCTTAAATTTAATTTAATATCTGAAGATAGTTCCCCCAAAGGAAAAAAACATTTTATATTCTATAATCCATATTATGATGGAGTGGGAAAGACAACAACACACGTAGAATCTCAGGGTTTGTTCCAGTTATTTATACTTAACAACCTGCAGACCCTTTGTTTTACTACCTCCAGAAAAATGGCGGAATTAATTGCAAGGCGTTCTAAAAAGGAAGTTGCAGAGATCGATGCGTCACTTGTAAATAAGATATCTGCATATAGGGCAGGTTATCTTGCAGAAGACAGGCGTAAAATAGAAGATAATCTTAAAAATGGTAAATTAAAAGGAGTAACTGCTACAAATGCACTTGAACTCGGTATAAACATTGGTTCGCTGGACAGCGTCATTATATCAGGTTACCCCGGTACATTAATGTCAGTGTGGCAGCAGGCAGGTAGAGCCGGCAGGGGAACTTCTGATTCCCTCGTGACATTCGTTGCATTTCAAAATCCCTTGGACCAGTACTTTATGAAGCACCCTGATGTTTTTTTTGACAAGCCCCATGAGCATGCCATAATTGACCTGTCCAATTTCCAGATTATAAAAGGACATCTAATGTGCGCTGCAAAGGAGATGCCTGTAAAACCCAATATGATGAAAATTGACTTTGAAACAGGTGTAGAAGACCATCTAAAATCATTGATTGGTTCCAGGTTAATTGAAAAGACAAATAAAGGATGGGTTTACTGCGGATCGGAATATCCTCCATTTAAGGTGAATCTGGGAAATATTTCCTCCGAAATATTTAAGGTATATTACAAAGGAGAAATCCTTGAAACCATGGATAAAAGACAGGCATACACTGAAGCACACCACGGGGCAGTCCTGATTAATCAGGGTGAAACTTACATTGTAAGGGAATTTGACCTGGCTAAAAATATTATAAAAGTGGTTAAAAAAGATGTGAACAGCCATACAAGCGTGCAAAAAGACATTGACATTAAAATATTTAAAGAAATTGAAAAAAGGACTATTGGGAATTTGAATATATCATTTGGAGAACTTAAAGTAAGTGAATATTACCCAAAATATAAGGTATTAGAAAAGAGCAAAGTTGTCAGCGTGCGGAACCTTAAGTTACCTCCAATTCAGTTTAAAACAAAAGGTATGTGGTTTACTCTACCTGAAAGTATAGCTGAAGGTCTTAGATGCGCCATAGACCGGAAAGAAATTTTTGAAGGCGGTATACATGGCCTTGAACATGCCATGATAGCTATTATTCCGTTTCACGTTATGTGTGATAGATTTGATATAGGTGGAGTTTCTACACCAAGCCACCCTGATACGAAAATGGCAACAATTTTTATTTATGATGGATTTGAAGGTGGTATTGGATTAACTGAGAAAGCATTCCATTTAATTGAAGAAATAACCCGCATGACTTATGAACTTGTAAGGGATTGTACCTGTGAAGAGGGATGCCCTGCATGTATATACTCCCCAAAATGCGGTAACGATAATAAACCACTTGATAAAGAGGGGACTCTTTTTATACTTGAACAGATGTTTGATTTAATGGAAATGGAAAGATAAATTTTGTTGAAATATGTTTATTAAAGTAAATATTAATATAAATATAGAATTATCTAAAAATCAAGTTAATACAAAAATAAAATTAAATCATAGAGGATTAAGCAATGGGAAACAGGATGAATGAAGGTTTTAAATTATACACAGACGGTAATGTTGAAATTGAATTATTTGATGATGATTTAATGATCTTCAGCGTGCAGGGCTCTAAAAATGATACATATCAGGTCAGCATGAATGAAAACATGTGGCTTTGTGACTGTGATGATTATCAATACAGAAGTGAAAAAGAGCCCGGTAGTTTTGTCTGTAAACATTTATGGGCAGCATTCTTCAAAGTTGCTGAACTGAAAAATGAAGATTAATTAATTTTTGGATCAGTAGGTAATGTAAAGTAAAAAGTAGAGCCTACACCCAGTTCAGACTCCACCCATATACAGCCCCCGTGGCGCTCGACTATCTTTTTAGCAACTGAGAGTCCAATTCCAGTTCCCTGATACTCGTCTCTTGTATGCAGTCTCTGGAATAAAGTAAAAATACGTTCAGCATATTGAGAATCCATTCCAATTCCATTGTCCTGGATGCTGAATACATATTGATTTTTTTGAGGGTCTTTTTTTGCTGAGATATGGATTTTAGGTTGTTCATTTTCTTTTTTAAATTTAATTGCATTGGATATTAAGTTTTGGAATATTTTAACAAGCTGATTTTTATCAGCAGTTACTTTAGGGAGGTCATCATGTGTAATTATCGCATTATTATTTTCAACAGTACCTCTTAAATTAAATAACGCTTCATCAAGTACTTCTGCAGTATCTATTTCTTCAAATTCTTCCTGATTCATAGATACTCTGGAATATTCCAGTAAATCAATGATCATGCGCTGCATTCTTTTAGCAGCTTCCACAATGTAATCCATAAATTCATCGGCATCGCTATCAAACTTACCTTTATAGCGCCGCTCTAAAAGCTGGGTAAAGCTTGCAATAGTCCTGAGTGGTTCCTGAAGGTCATGGGAGGATACGTAAGCAAACTGCTGGAGTTCTTTATTAGAACGCTCTAAATCTTTCAATAAATTATGAAGTTCCTGTTCTGCTTTTTTTTGCTCGGTTAGATCAGTTACAATTAGATAATAACCGTCTATCTTCTTTAAGAAGCTGATATTAATTTGGAATGTTACCAAAGTTCCGTCAGCAGATTCTATAGAAATTTCTTCTTTACAGCTGCTGTCCGAACCACTTTCAATAGGAATTTTACATTCTTTAAGCTGATTTAAGAAGATAAAATCAGTTATTGGCTTTCCAATCATGTTTTCCAGCGGCATATCAAACATTGATGCCAGTTTACTGTTGCAGTAGTAAATAGAAAGGTCCATAGTTAACAGAGCTACTCCCTCATTCATATCTTCAATAAGGATCCTGTAAGCATAGTCTGAACCTTCTAATGTGAAAACCTGAGTGCCTTTAGAACCATTTACAACAACAGCATCAACCTGGCCATTTTGAATTGCATTTAAGGTCTCTTCAGCTTCAGCAAGCCTTAAACGTAATTTTTCAAGTTCTTTAGAGCATTCATCACTTTTATTCATGTTATCTCCATGATATTATTATTCATCATTCTTTGATTTTAATTCCAATCCAAGTAAAAGTTTTTCCTTGTTAGATAGATCGCCCACAAATCTTCGAAGAGGTGGAGGTAATTCCTTAATTAGAGTTGGAGCTGCTACTATCTGTCCTTCTTTAGCAAATATTGGCTGCTGGTAAATATCAATAATTTCAAGTTCATATTGATCTTTTAAATTCTCTTCTAAAATTTCCATTAAATTTTCAATAGCTCTTCTAGACTTAGGATTAATACCTGCCACAAAAAGACGTAAGATGTATTTATCGCCTTTTTTTTCTGCAGTAAGCGCATTTTCAAACTCCTCTAATTTATCAATGACTTTTTTACTCATTATATTACTCCCAATCTACATTTTACATGTTGGACGTATATCCAACCCTACAATGACTTTTTCTTCATTTGCAAGTGTACCTATAATCTTTTTAACAGGTTCAGGAAGTTTCCTGACCAGTGTTGGAATGGCAAGAATCTGATCACCCTTAGCAAGCTCCGGATTTTCGAGTAAGTCTATTATTTCAATACGATATTTACCTTTCAAATGTGTTTCGCAAATTTTTTTTAAATTTGCGAATGCTTCTATTGATTTGGGCGTCTGGCCAGCGACATACAATCTTAATTCCCAAAATTCAGGACATTCTTCCCTATCCAAATCCATTTTAATCCCTCTTATCAGCTTTTCTCATTCGGGCCATGTCATTTCGATCATTTTCCAGAACTTCTTCTTTTGATTTTTCCTGTTCAATTATTCTTTCAAGTTCTTCTTCTTCAGCTTCAAATTTAGACTTGATTTCAGCTATTTGAGTTCCCATTAAGCTGCGCTTAAGTTCAATTTCCCTTTGTTTTCTTTCAATTTCCTGTTTGCGAACTAATTTCTGTGCTTTTTCCATTGCCATTTGTGAAAGCCGCGCAGAGCCTGTTAAAATCCCTGCAGGCCCCATATAAACATCTTCTAATTCAATTCCATGGTCCGTTAATAAAAATTCCCTCATCTGGTTTGAATGAGCCATGCCCCTAGATTTTATAATGTCCAGTGTACGATTTCGCTCACCATTAATTTCTTTTGCCCTTAAATCAATCCATGTGTCCATTAAAGATGAAACACCCACATCAGCTTCAACATGCCCTATCACTGAGAGACTTGTAGACATTGAAGTTATTTTATTGTCCTTTAAAAAATCAATTAAACGTATTAACATGGATTTAACGTCATTTGGACTTCCTACAGTAATTAAATTAGATATAGGATCAATAACAACGATATCTGGCATAAATTCATTTACCAGTTTATATATAGTTACAAGGTGTATTTCAAGCCCATAGAGTGTCGGGCGTGCTGCATGAAATTTTAGAAGCCCTTTATCAACCCAGTGTCCAAGATCAATAGCAATTGATTTCATGTTACGGATAATTTGTTCTGGAGATTCTTCAAAAGCCAAATAAATACATTTTTCTCCCCTTTTACATGCTGCATCTGCAAATTGCGCTGCAAAACTACTTTTACCAGTTCCAGCATTTCCAGTAACAAGAATACTGCTGCCCTTATAAAATCCCTTCCCATCCATCATAGCGTCAAGCCGTTCGATACCTGTTGGAATATATTCATTAGATACATGATGATCTAGTCCTATAGAAGTAATTGGAAGTACAGTAATTCCCTTTTTGTCAATTAGGAACGGATATTCATTTGTACCATGTGAAGAGCCCCTGTATTTAACTATTCTGAGATTTCGAGTGGTGATTTTGTTTACAACTGGATTATTGAGCAGCATAACACAATCTGCAACATACTCCTCCAACCCGTAGCGAGTAAGTGTTTTTTCTCCACTTTCACCAGTTATAACAGCTGTAACTCCCTTATTTTTAAGCCACTGAAATAATCGGCGGAGTTCTGCACGGAGTAAGGCTTCAGCACTAAATCCTGAAAAAAGAGATTCTACCGTATCTAAAACAATTCTTTTAGCCCCTATAGAATCAATAGCATATCCTAATCTTATAAACAATCCTTCTAGATCATATTCTCCTGTTTCTTCAATTTCACTGCGCTCTATATGGACATAATCAAATGAAATTTTATTTTGATCGATAAGGTCATTTAAATCAGGGTTCATTGAAATAAAATTCTTTTTAAGATCTTCAATAGACTCTTCAAAGGATACAAAAACTCCAGGTTCCCCCATTTCTGCCCCATGAACAATAAATTCCATTGCAAAAATGGTCTTACCACAACCTGCAGCACCACAAACTAAAGTGGGACGTCCCTGAGGTAATCCCCCTTCAGTAATATCATCTAAACCCTCAATACCCGTAAGAGTTTTTTCAAGTATAGATTCATCACTAGTTAACAGATTTTCCGCGTTTGACATTCCATTTACCTCTATTTTTTTCTATAACTACTAAATATAAGATGAATTTTTGAAATATGTATTATTAACCTAAAGAATAACTATCTATGACTGATTGTTCATGTCTATGACACGCGTATGAATTATACTCTCATAATAAT
Organism: Methanobacterium bryantii; assembly: GCF_002287175.1. Taxonomy (NCBI): domain Archaea; kingdom Methanobacteriati; phylum Methanobacteriota; class Methanobacteria; order Methanobacteriales; family Methanobacteriaceae; genus Methanobacterium; species Methanobacterium bryantii. Next base: position 39,005 of record NZ_LMVM01000038.1, read on the forward strand.
TTTAATTAATTATATATGAATATCTTTAAAACATGTAATCCACGTTAAATATTTACACAACATGGAAAAATCCCTCAAAAATTCATAGAATTTTTGGGGCATAGAAAACCGTAGGTTTTCTAATGTTTCTATTTTTCCTTTGAAAAAAACTTGTTTTTTTTCAAACATGTAAAAATCGATGATTTTTACTGTCACAAATCATTGATTTTTTGAGGGAATTTTTGAGAGATTTTACAACCCCCAAACATAAGAGATTAAAATTAATAATTAATTTATTTTTTTGTATAATATAAATATTTATTCACAAATAAATAGAAAAATGTATAAATAATACCCTAAAATTTATTAATCTAAATTTTGGATGAGTAAACTAAATTTGTCTCTTCTAGCTCGATTTTTAGTTTTAATAATGCAGCAATAACCGTTAATGTATAACTAAATGATTAAACATTTTCTGAGAAATGTCATTGAACTCGACTTGTAAATTTAAATCCCCACATTCTCTATTTTAAAGTAACTGATAACTTTTTATCAGGTTTAATAATGCCTATTTTTTAAATAGTAATAATTATATATGTAATATTAATAAAATAATATAATAATGCCTTGAATTATCAAAATTTTAGATAAATCTGGAGTTATTCATTGACCTTAAAATTATACTTTTATTGGATTAATCAAAGGTTAATAAGTAAGAGAAGTCATTAAATGTTTGATTAACTCTGAAAGTAGTTCCAGAATTTGTTTATAGAATAAAGGGGTGAATAAAATCAGAAAATTAAGTAGAAATGGTAAAATTGCTATTGCAAGTTTATGCATTATAGTACTTGTTATGGCAATAGGAATCTATGGAATAACTAACAATAATCCGAACACAATCCAATCTGTTGCTACAGATACACAACCCCAGACCAACGGCACTTCCTCAGCCAAAGCCACATCCGACTACACTACCAAAGTTGACAGTATAAGTAAAAATGCAAATAATGCTTTAAATGATTCATATACCATACTTGAGAAATATGCAAACGGAGCAATAGATCAAGATACTGCTGTTTCACGACTTCAAAAGGATAAAGCTAGCTTGAATAATGCACTTACAGAAATTCAAAGTTTAACTCCACCGCAAAACCTGCAAAATTTCCATAATTTGTTAATATCAGGATTTCAAGATCTTAATCAAGCATTAACACTTGAAATCAACGGGTTGCAAAATAACAATGCAGATGATCTGCAAAGCGCCGCAGACTTAACAGATAGTGCAATTTCAAAGTTCAAACAAGCAAAACAAGAAACTAACCAAACGGCTTAGTCTTCCTTCTTTTTATATTTAATTTTTTTAATTTTAATTTTTAAATAATCTACAAAACTAGTCTTACTGACCTTGTAACAGAATATCCCGAAGATAATTATTTATTTCTATTAAATTTTTGAAAATATCGATGAATTTTTTTAGAAAAGTTTAAATCAAACATCTTCTAATTTACTAATATACAAATTTTTTTCTAACAAAATGTATCTAAAACCGAAAGCTTTATAAGTATATAAGTATATACTTATATAATATGTTGAGGATAAATTCTGAACACACCTCAGACTTATCAGAAGAACTGGAAGAATTGTTCAAAGCGCTCGGAAATGTTAACCGGCTGATGTTAATCTATAAATTAGCATCCGGCGAAATGGAGAAGGTTAGTGTTACTGAAATGGCAAAGATAACGGGTTTGACCCAACCAGCTGCTTCACAACATCTTAAGATACTAAAAACTGCGAAGATCCTCAACGCAACAAAACAGGGTAACTATATATATTACACATTCAACAGGAGTGCCCTTATAAATCACAAAGAAAAAATTGATTTTTTATTTGGTTGCCTTTTTTTAAAGTGCAACAAATCAGGAAAGCGCGAATAACATTTATCCATTATCAAATTTGCGCAGTAGATATTAAATTAACATAATTACAAAATCAAGGAAAGTAAAACAATAATTAAAGCCTAATTTGGCCTTAAAAAAGGAATTACCTACCCTTGAGTGATATCATGACAGAAATGAACATCAACAAAGAATTGTCTGTACTGGTTATACCAAACACAGTTTATTTAAATAGGACTGATATAACCTTAAAAATTAGTAAAAAAATTGGTAGCGAAATCTACAAGCGAGTTGCAGCAGATGACTTCTATGGAATTGCACTTGCTGTCCGTGAAGGAAGTACTGAAGGACTGTACAGCGAAGAAGACTTCTACCAAGTAGGTACATTGATTAAAATTCAAAATGCCAAAGCGATGAAAGATTTCTATCAAATTAAAATGGAAATCGTTGAAAGAGTAGAAGTAGATGAACTAATTCCTGAAGGTACAAATTACAGGGCAACCTACAGGTTAATTCCAGATATAATGGACTTAGATCCAGAAGATGAAGAAGATATACTCAAACACATCAAATATCTGGTTTCTGAAATAAGTGAAAACTTCAAAGGCTCAAAAACATATGTTGAGCAGGTAAATAAATTAGATGATATAACCAAAATCATAGCCTATGTTTTCCCCTACATGAGAATATCTCTTGAAGAAAAACAGGCCTTACTTGAAATAAGATCATTAAAAGAAAAGAGCTTAAAGTTCTTAGACATTTTAATTGGACAAAAAGAAGCAGTTAAGTTCCAGATGGAAATGGCTGCAAAGTTCAATGAAGAAATGAGCAAAAGAAACAGAGAAAACATGCTCAAAGAGCAGCTTAGAGCCATACAAGAAGAACTTGACGATGTAGAAGGCGGAAGCGGTAAAAAAGATTACAGGCAGTTAATCGAAGAAGCAGACATGCCTGAAGATGTCAAAGAAGTATCTCTTGAAGAACTGGCTAAACTTGAAAGACAGGGCCCTCACAGCTCAGAAGAAAACGTCATAAGAAACTACCTTGACCTGCTTGTCGCCCTTCCATGGGGTAAAAGCAAGATCAAAGATATTGACATAGAAGCTGCAAGGAAACTCTTAAATGAACAGCACTACGGACTTGAAAAAGTTAAAGACAGGATCATTCAGCACCTCACAGTAATGAAATTAAAACAGAACAAACAGGGATCCATTTTATTACTTGCAGGACCTCCAGGAACTGGTAAAACCAGTTTAGGTAAAAGCATTGCTGAAGCTTTAGGACGTAAATATGTTAGAATCAGCCTTGGTGGTGTTAAAGACGAATCTGAAATCAGAGGTCACAGAAGAACCTATCTCGGAGCTTTACCTGGTAGAATTATCCAGGGAATGAAACGCGCAGGTGAAAGAAACCCCGTATTCATCTTAGATGAAGTGGATAAAATAAGAGCAGGAATAAACGGTGACCCGGAAAGCGCATTACTGGAAGTATTAGATCCAGAACAAAATGACACTTTCTCAGACCACTACTTAGAAGTGCCTTACGACTTATCAGATGTATTCTTCATTGCAACAGCAAACTCACTCAGAGATATTCCAGGACCGCTCAGGGACCGTATGGAAATCATAGAAGTCGGCAGCTATACCAGCCACGAGAAATTCCATATTGCTAAAAATCATTTGATCGGAGAGGTACTGGAAGATCACGGTTTAGATGACACCCAACTTCAAATCGAGGACGAAGCTTTAAAAACAATCATTGAAAAATACACCAGAGAAGCTGGTGTAAGGGGACTTAAACGTCAATTATCTGCAGTTGCAAGGGTAACATCAGAGAAAGTTGTACTTGGTACAGTTGATTTACCTTACGTTGTTAAATCTGACATGTTATACGACATATTAGGGCATGAACTTATCGCACAGCAGCAGGCAGGTAAAAACAACCCTCCAGGAGTTGTAACAGGGCTCGCATGGACTCCAGTAGGTGGTGACATCCTGTTCATCGAAGGTGCTTTCATGCCAGGTAATGGAAAATTAACTCTTACAGGTCAATTAGGTGATGTAATGAAAGAATCCGCTAAGATCTCTCAAAGCCTGATCCGCTCAAGACTTGCATTCCACTTAGAAGGTATTGAGTTTGACAAAAAAGACTTACACATCCATGTTCCTTCAGGGGCAATTCCAAAAGATGGACCATCTGCAGGTGTAGCATTACTAACCACCATTGCATCACTTGTAACAGGCCGTAAAGTTGACCCTAAACTGGCAATGACAGGTGAAATTTCACTTAGAGGTGCAGTACTTCCAGTAGGTGGAATTAAAGAGAAGGTACTTGCAGCCCATCGTGCCGGAATAAACAGAATTATCTTACCAAATGATAATGAAAACGATTTAGATGATATTCCACAGGACGTTAAAGATGATATAAAATTCATCTTCGCTGAAACAGTGGAAGACGTCATAAGTGAAACCATTGGTATTGAACTTCCAAAACCAGTGATGTACAGCATGACATCAAATCAGATAACAGGTGGAGCTGGAGCTTAATTCTCCAAGCTTCCATTAAATTGACCAAAAAATTCCCTATCCTGCATTAACTTATTTCAGGAAAAATCTATGATTTTTCTGTAGTATTTACCTCCAAAATCAAAATTTATATTTGCAGGATAGGGATCCTCCTCACTCAAACACAAGTGTTTGAGGGTTAAAATATATTCACTTTTATTTTTTTTATTTCCCTATTCAACCAAAATTAACGCATACATAATTCACCTCCAAGTTGGATAGGGTATTTTTTTCTATATGAAATTTTAATTTAACAATAAAAAAGTTATATCTTTATTGATTAATTCAGAACAAATTTTTCTTTCGTTATGTTTTATTTAAAGACCATTTATTTAATATTTAAACTTTAGACATTATGAAATATTTATTTTCGTTAATTGCCCATAAATGGTTAGCTGCATGTATATGTCCTGCTTTATTTATGCTAATTTTAAAGAATTTTGAATTTTGGATCGACTTTAAATTTTTACTCTAATTTTTCAGGCAGGATATTTTAAGTTTTTTTATATTCACATTGAAGTTGTTATACTGCAAAGATTGAACTTTAGATTAGTTAACTCTCTAAATTTTATTTTTATATCTGATAAAAGTCACCAAAATAGAAAATAATATTAATTATAATATAATTAATACTATTAGGGGTACTCACTTAAAAAAATATCTTTAATTTGAGATGCTCCTAAATTCTGGAGGATATCTAAATGGTTAATAAAGGGGAATGGATCATAAAGTGCGATAATTGTCAAAAAGAATATGATATTGCAAAAGATGCTCCTGCACGATTAGAAGAAGTATATGGAGAAAAAAGATTAGTTCTGGAGTTTAGACCTGAATGTCCCTATTGTAACACATATAACTCACGCATAGCAGTAAAGCGATAATTCAGATATTGCACATTTAATACAAAACTTCACTAATTTCACCAAAAAAATCTTAAAAATTTATGAATTTTTTAAAATTATGCACTTAAAAAGAGAAACTCCTTTGAATTTAAAAATAAAGGCTGCAGAAAACATTGAAAAAATTAGATAATATTTTGTGGTTCAAGTACGACATTTAAATATACTACACAAAATTTAAGAATAATTTTACAAATATCTGATGATTTCTACAGAGCCAAAGTAAAGAATTAAATTAAAGGATCAGGCAACTTAGCATCAGGTTTATCCTTTAATCCACCTATTTTTTCAATTCTTATTTTTAAAAAGTGTTCTCCATCTTTTGAAGCCCCATAGATTGGTATAGAGGCACCTGCAGTAAAAATTTCTCTCCCTTCACCAACTTCTCTTATATATTTTGAAGCACAACCAGTTACAACATCTGCATAATCAAACAGCTCTTCAGCTTCTTCTTTAGACATTTCAGTTACATGGGCAGCAAATATGTAAATATTAACCCCTTCATGTTCTTTTTCAATTTCTCGGAGTGTTTTTGCATCCTCTGCAGATATAACCGAAACTGCTATTTTTTTGTGGCCCATCTCAACAGCCTTTAGTACACCTTTAATCTGGTTAATTTCAGCAGTTTCAGGATTAAGAACATTTTCAGGCCCTACCTTAACAATGATTTTTTCAATAGGTGATGTGCTTAAAAATGCAGATATTCTGCCAGCCATACCCTGAACAAACTCAGGATCCTCAACGACGGTAGTTCCACATCCTTCGCTTACAATAACCGCGCAGTCAATTATACCTTCATCAAGAAGAGTTCCCAGTGTTTCAGATACTCCAAACGATAAAAAATCTTTCATACGTAATTTTCGTTCGGAAGTACACATTCCAAAATCTTTGATTCTAAATTCTATATTTTCTTTTACGGCCTCCGGTGTAATCTCTTTGATTCCTCTGTATTTATCAAAAAGGGGGCAGTAATTGATTTTTGGTTCTCCAACTTCCACCACTTTGCCATCTCTTACTACAACCCTTGCTTTTCCAAGCGCTTCTATTACATGTTCATCCATTGCTATCCCTCATTTTAATGATTAATTTGTAATCTCACAGAGGAAATATATAACATTTTCATATCTATTAATCATGGTTAATTATTGAGTTTTATAATCATTTAAAGCACAAAATAACTTAATGGAAAGATACTGACCATAATATCGTTACTAAAATATTTAATTCGTTAAATTAACTTTAGCCAAACATATCCAAATCATTAACCAGCAATCTATTAAAAAATCAACTCCAATTAATAACTATATTTTTATACTACCACTATACTATAGTATAGTGTAGGAGGGGATCTGTTATGGATAAAATTAAGGATAAAAATTTAAAAGTAAATCTAGAGAATGTACAAGAAGATCTTAATACTGTTTTAAGAGAGCTACTTGAAACAAATAAATTCTCTTCACCAAGTAATGAACGATTAGAAAAAGATCGTGAACTGCTTGAAGATGCACTTGAAAATACGTCCAATCTACATGAAATCAAAAAAATAACAAGACTACTGCAGCTCATACACGGAGCACTCGATGAATACCAGCATAGACAAAAACCACGCATGATCCCACGTAATTATACCTTACGTGAAGACCAAATACGTAAAATCAAAGATTATGCCGCAGATAATCAGTTAAACAATGTCAGTGCAGGATTAAGAGATTTAATTGATATAGCTTTTGATGCGATGAAGAATAAATAGGAGATATGGATTTTACAAATTGCCTTAAAAATGTTTTATAGGTTTCATAATGTGTAATCACATTTTCAGAGCCAGTTTAAAAAAAATATTGCATGTCCATACAAATATCTTAAACATTAGGAGGCTATCCAGTTAATGACCATATCATCTATTAAGTGCTTTAAAAAGATAAAACAGGGTTTCAACTGATCAAACAGTTAATATGAGCACATTTGCTAGTTATAATTGTTTAAAAGTTCAGTTCATGCATAAATTAAAATTTCACCCCACCGTAGAAAGCATCAATACAAACTCTGCAAATTTATCTAAAGCCATATTCGAAAAACTTCTTTAACTTCCCCTTCTCCATTTTGTGCACTAATAAAATTTATTCATGGACTTTTTGCATCCATACACGTGTGTTTATCTATTTATTTCTTCTTTTTATACTGTTTTTCCCATAGGCTTCTGTCATTGCACTGCTACCTTTAATATCACCAATATTTCGAGCTCCAGTTCCATAGATTACACTTTTTTCTTTCGCGCCACTAAGTACAGGAGTAAATCCCCCAAATCTCCATATAATCCTTTCAAGAGCCTGTTTTCTTGTGACTGCGCAGTTGCAATGAAATAAAAGTCTTTATCTTTGATTTCCATATATCTTGATATGTTCTGTCAATTAGAGTTTTCATCTGCGCCCATGGTATAAATAAACAGGTGTTGCCATGACAATCACATCAGCTGCAACCCTCTTATCCATGACTTCCGCCAATCATGATCACAGATATATCCATTTCTTTTACAAGTATCACAGGGCATACAATAATTAATTTTCTTATCTTAAAAAAAATTTTAATAAACTTCGTTATAGGCTCATATAACGAAGCACGCAAAAATTTATTTTTGCGCGTCAAAAATCTTGTGATTTTTGACAGTAAATTTCGATATAATTATAAAAAATATACCAGTTTAACTATCTAACAAAAAGTTAAAACTTTAAAAATTAACGCTTTTTCTATTGCCCAGCCCCATATGTCATGGGTTATTTTTAGCAATTTATTCTAAATAAACAAATAATTATTTTATTTATTAATTTTCCATTAGATATAACACAAATTAAACTAAAAAAATAAGAAAAATTAAAAAAAAATAGAATTTATTATAAAAATAAAACTAAATTATAAAAGTTCATCTCTTAAATTGAGGGTATCTAAATACCTAAACTAATAAAAAAATGAGAAAGAAGTAAAATTAAATAATTATAAAAGTTCATCTCTTAAATCAATGGTATCTTCAAGGTCAGGTCCTGTTGAAATTATAGTTACAGGAACACCTGTTTCGCCTTCGATTTCTTCTATAAACTTTTTAACTTCTCCAGGAAGTTTAGAATAGTCTGTTACATTTTCACAGTTTGGGAAAAGTTTATCTACACAGGTTAATGCGATTTGAGTTGCACCGTTTATCATACAGGATTCCCTTGCAAGTTCCATGTCAAACAGTCCTACTCTTCGCCTACGGCCGGTTACGGTACCATATTCTTCAATACCCATTTCTTCAGCTTTTTCCTGTGTTATTTCAGTTGCAAAAGGTCCTTCACCAACTCTAGTTATATAAGATTTAAAAACAGCTATTACTTCATCAATCCTGGTTGGTCCCACACCTACATCAGCTGCAAATGTGCTCGCTGTTGTGTCTTTGCTTGTTACATAGGGATATGTACCGTAGTAAAGAGAGAGGCCGAATCCCTGAGATCCTTCAATAAAAACCTCTTTATCATCATCTAATGCGTCGTTTACTTCTTGAGGAACATTTGTTAGATAATCTTCAAGTTCTTCATATTGTTCTGCAAGTTTTATAGTCCTCATAACTCTGTCGGAGTTTGCAGGTCCGCATCCAGTTCCAGTACTTCCTATTTTATTTTTAAGATAATCAGAAGCCTGATCCTGTTCTTTATGTTTGTTTTCGATAATTGCGCATCTATAATCAACAAAAGTCCTGTCCCTAACGTTATATTTATTTAAATATTCCATTTCATGCATGAAAACTTCAGGATCGACCAGTACTCCTGCTCCAATGAGCATTCTTGCACCAGTATGTACAAATCCGGAAGGAGTTAATCTTAATCCATATTTTTCGCCGTGAATTTCAACAGAGTGGCCTGCGTTTGGGCCTACACCTGCTCTTGCTATAATGTCTGGTTTATCATTGTCACAAAGATAAGTGATACATTTACCTTTACCTTCATCTCCCCAGGCGCCACCAACTAATATACTACATGTCATATTTTAATTCTCCATAATTATTCGCCTCTTATACTATGGGAAGACCTTGATAAAAATCTTTCCCCTAAGAGTTTGAAGTTTTATATTAATTTATTTAAAAATCATGAAAACATTTGAAACTAAGTTTATCTTTTAAATTACATGTTATTTTTTATAATGTACCCTTAAAATCGTTGAATTAATTTTTTATAGTTTCTCCATTGGTTTAATTCTAATTTTGTTAAACCATCTTTTTTTACAATACCTTTAAAAAATATTAAAATTCACTTTTTAATATCCCCATGTATTGCCGTAGTTAATTTGTCATTTATTATATAAAGATTAACTGCAAATTTTCATACATAGCTAATGCTCAATTTACAGGTACTTGAAACCATATTTGTAATTAATCTAAATCATTCAGTAAAAATTATATAATATTTTAAAATATTTCAGTTAAACACATCACACTTGAAAATAAAGAGATTCGAATAAACACGCCATTTACAAGTAATTCAATACAACCATTAAATCAATTAAATATTTTTTATAACATTCAGTTAAATATATCACACCTTAAAATAAAGTATTACTTGCCGTTATACTCAGATTCAAATGTAAATACATCCTTTACTAAAATAGAATAAATATACAATCCTTAAATCTACCAATAAATCATCCCCCGTATTTCAATAAAATATATCCATTCAAAAATAAAGTATTACATACTATCGTACTCAGATTCAAATGTAAACACACTATTTACAACTAATTCAATAAAATACGACCATTAAACTAATTAAATATTTTTTATAACATTCAGTTAAATATATCACATCTAAAAATAAAGTATTACTAGTGATATCATACTCAGATTCAAATGTAAATACATCCTTTACTAAAATAGAATAAATATACAATCCTTAAATCTACCAATAAATCATCCCCCGTATTTCAATAAAATATATCCATTCAAAAATAAAGTATTACATACTATCGTACTCAGATTCAAATGTAAACACACTATTTACAACTAATTCAATAAAATACGACCATTAAACTAATTAAATATTTTTTATAACATTCAGTTAAATATATCACATCTAAAAATAAAGTATTACTAGTGATATCATGCTCAGGTTTGAAGGTATAAAAGAATATGATACAGCTGAAAGTATCCAGACTGCACGTGAATGCGCCATAATATTTTCAGATGATGAATTACCTAAAAACATATGTAAAGACATTGAAGAAACGCTGAATAGATATGAATTCAGTAAAAAAGAAAAAGTAGAGATCGAAGTTAGATACATAAAGAATGTTGCTGAAATTATTGTGTCTGTTCACTGCCCTTTAAGACGTTTGGTTGGTAAAAGCGATGAACAGATTCTGCGCGGCCTTAAAAATTACAGGTCCCGTTTTGAAGATTACTACAACAATATAAAACCTTACTAAACCTTTTTTTAAATTTCTTATTTTAAGCCATTAATATTTAGATAATTCAGCAATTATATTTACAATGTTTTTAATGGCAAGCCTGAAGTCTTCTATCCTTATATTTTCATTTGGAGAATGTACCAAAGAGCCCCAGTATTCTGCACCTGTAGAAACTGTTGGGATACCTAATTTATTTATGAAATTATAAATAGGACTGCTTCCAACAGATACTGGATAAATTAAAGGTTCCATACCGTATGTTTTTCTAGTTGCATCCCTGATTATATCCACTGCAAATGAGGATGGCGGTGTTTTAGCTGATTCATAGCCGTAATGATACTTAACCTCAACATCACTGAATCCATATTTTTCTATATGTTCATGGAGATTTTCAAGAAGCTTTTCAGGTGTCTGCCCTGGGAAAAGTCTAAAGTCTACTTTAACAAGGGCTTCACTTGGAACTATAGTTTTGGTTCCCTCTCCAATGTAACCTGATTTTATACCATCGATGTTGCATGTTGGTTTTAAATATAATGACTTTAATGCATTCAAACTCGTAGAGTTTGATGCAGCAAAGTTTTTACCAGCTTCAAATCCCTGAAATTCCCCTGCAAATTCAGCCAACCCGTATTCTTTTTTCACTTCCTCGACGTCAAAAGGAATCTGCTTTAAAAGCTCTTCATCTTCTTTACTTATATTTATATCCTCATAAAATCCCTCAATTAAGATTTTACCTTTTTCATCTCTAAGACTGCTTAAAAACTCCACTAATCTCCAGACAGGATTGGGCACTAAACCTGCCCTGCCGGAATGCACGTCCCTATCAGCTTTCTTAACAAAAAATTCAAAAAATGCAAGCCCCTTGTAACCGAGCTTTACAGATGGTCTTCCGTTTTCATGCCTATCGCCAGATTCCCAGACACCGATATCTGCTTCAAAGAGGTCTTTATATTTTTCAATATATTTTGGGAGTGAAACACCTCCAACCTCTTCCTCGCCTTCAAAGACAAATTTCACAGCCACTGGAAGATCACCTGCTGTTTTTAAAATAGATTCTACAGCTTTAACTCGAGCTATAATATTCCCCTTGTTGTCTGCAACTCCCCTTGCAAATATTTTGCCGTCTCTAATTGCCGGCTCAAAAGGCGGGCTCGTCCACAGCTCCAGTGGATCTGCCGGCTGCACGTCATAGTGGTTGTAAAAAATAATTGTTTTACTGTAATGTGCAGGCTTGTATTCCCCATATATTACCGGATTTGCACCTTCCATCTCCAGTATTTGAACATTCAATCCAGATTCTTCAAAAATTTCTTTGATCCTTGTTACACACTCTTTTATACCTTCATCTTGCGTAGATATAGACGGAATGGAACATATTGATTTAAGGTCTTCAATAAATGTGTCAAAGTTTTCATCCACGTATTCCAGTGCCCTTTGCATTAAATCACCTGATAATTTAAAATCAATGTTTATTCTCTAAATTATAATGTTAATATAACTTAAGAAATCCCTTGGGAAAATTTGATTTAATTCATTTTTTGTTTTGATTTTGAAGATGTTTTTTTTAGATTTCCTAAAAACTTTCTTAATCCCGTTATCTGAAATATTTGAAGATTTGAATTTATTTGCTTCAGCCTACTACTTGAGCCGCCAGCGGCTTAAGTAGTAATTTAAAGCTATTAATAAACAAGATATCTAGATAGTTAGGACTAAAAAATATAATTTATTTTGATAATTAAAAATAAAGAAAAAATCATATTTAGTTAAAAATTAAGAAAATAAGAAAAAAGTAGGTATTTAATTCAATTAGAAGGATAATTTAGATATCCTGTTCATTGCTTCTTTTGTATTTTCAAGTGTGTTAAATGCGGTTAATCTAAAGTAGCCTTCACCACTTGGACCAAATCCTACACCGGGTGTACCTACAACATGGGCTTTATCTAACAGGGTGTCGAAGAATTCCCATGAATCCATGCCGTTTGGTGTTTTAACCCATATATAAGGTGAGTTAACTCCACCGTAAATTTTAAGGCCGATGTTTGTCAGGCTTTCCCTTATAATTTCGGCATTTTTCATATAGTAATCAATTGATTCTTTAATTTCTTTCTGTCCTTCAGGGGAATAAACTGCTTTAGCAGCAGCCTGTATTGGGTAAGAGACACCATTGAACTTGGTTGTCTGCCTCCTGTTCCACAGAGGGTTTAAAGCTTGAGGATTTCCTTCCCCGTCATATCCCATGAGTTCTTTAGGTACTACAGTGCATGCACATCGGGTACCTGTAAACCCTGCATTTTTAGAGAAGCTTCTAAATTCAATTGCTACTTCTTTTGCCCCTTCAATTTCATAGATACTGTGAGGGATGTTGTCTTCACGTATGTAAGCTTCGTAAGCAGCGTCAAAGAGAATTATTGCATCATTTTCTTTGGCGTAGTTCACCCATTTAGCTAACTGTTCTTTTGTAAGTGCGGTACCTGTTGGGTTGTTTGGGAAACATAAATAGATTAAGTCTACATCTTCTTCGGGGAGTGCAGGTACAAGGTCATTTTCTTCTGTGCATGGAAGGTAAACAAGTCCCTGGTATTTTCCGTCTTCTCCCATAGGACCGCCACGTCCTGCCATGATATTAGTTTCCACATAAACCGGGTAAACAGGGTCTGTTATTGCTATTACATTATCAAGGCCGAATATTTCCTGGATGTTTCCTGTATCGCATTTTGCCCCGTCGCTGATGAATACTTCATCATTGTCCAGCTTAATTCCCCTTGGAGTGTAATCATTTTTGATGATTTCTTCAATTAGAAAATCGTATCCCTGTTCTGGCCCGTATCCTCTAAATGTGTCGGCCTGGCCCATTTCATCCACTGCATTTTTGAATTCTTTTACTACAGCCTTTGGTAACGGCCTTGTGACATCCCCAATACCCATACGGATGACATCAGCGTCAGGGTGTTCTTTTTGATATTTATCAACACGGTGAGCAATTTCTGCAAATATATAACTGCTTTTAAGTAATAGATAGTTTTCATTAATTTTGACTGTCATTTTAAGTCCTCTTCCTCTTTAAGTTCTAATTATATATTGGTTAATTTATTTATTCATTTGTGTGCGAAGTAAAACTTTACTTACCATCAACTTACAAAGCTACAAAATCTTTTGAAGCTGTAAAATGAAGCTTAAGCACTACCAAAAAAAACTTAGTTTTTGAAGTGTCAGGAAACCTTGAAATTCTGTAAATTCAAGAGTTTTCTGGCTTCAAAATCCCATCTTGTGAAGGTTTCATTCAGATGAGTCATTACAACTATTTATGTGCAAAGTAAAAATCTTACTTACCATCCCAATTTCCACCCTAAATTCAACCCATCAAAAACCTTTAAGCTATGAAAATTTTTTTTGCTTTCTAGCATCACATATTGTGAAGGTTTCATCCAAAAATCATGGATTAAATCATTCATTTTTTTTTTATTTATGTGCAAAGTAAAACCTTAACTTACCGTCAACTATTTCATCTAACCTTGCAAATCCAAACCGCTCAAACTGCACAATATCATTAACTTTCAGGTCCTTGCACGAAGGTTCTGCAAGACCAGCTGTGACACTTGCATCAGGCATTACAACTTCTACTTTCAGGTTATATTCTGCAGGGATCCAGTGAATAAACTGGGCGCCGACTTTCTTAGCATCTTCAAAGTTTGAATTATACACGACCCCAATATAATCTTTTTCTGCATCCGCATAGTCTAATCTGAAAATAATTATATTCAGTGCATCCATAAGCCTTATAGCTTTATAAAACAGTTTATCAGCGAGCTCATATTCTAATTCTTTTGCAAATTCTAGAATATCTGAATCAATTTGAGTATCTTCCACAATATGGTCATCTACTATTGGAATTTCTTTAAATCCTTCGTATAAATCTTCTTTTACAAGATAAACTTCGCCGTTGAATGGAATTTCACGGTATCCTCGATCTAAAAAGTCGGGGTGTAACGGCCTCTTAACTATTTCCTTATTTTCTTGAGGGAAATCATCTATTATAACTTCTTCAGGGTTCCAGACAAAGAAATACCTGTTTGCAGCTTCTTCTAAAATCGCACGGTTTAACCCGTATATTTTCTTCCAGCTTACAACTGAATCAGCCATTTTAACGCCTATTTCATTCATAAGCTCCTGAATGGCTTCTTTCATTATTCCTCGCTTTGCAATGGCCCTTATTGTTCCGAGTCTTGGGTCATTCCAGCCAGAATAAATACCTTCATCTATACCTGCCCTTGCTTTAGAAGTACTTAAAGCAATGTCTTCCATTTTAAGTCGTCCATAGTGTATGAAAACGGGTATGTCCCAGCCGAAGTAGTTGTATAAATACTTCTGTTTTTCAGAATTTGCAAGGTGATCTTTTCCACGTAAGACATGTGTGATTCCACACAGGTGATCATCTACAGCCACGGAGAAATTCATCATGGGGTAAATCTTATATTTTCTGCCAATACGAGGGTGTTCAGCATCTACAATCCTCATTATAGCATAATCCCTTATTGCAGGGTTTTTATGTTCTATGTCAGTTTTAACTCGAAGTACTGCTTCCCCTTCATCAAGGTTTTCCATATTCCTCCAGCGCTTGAGATTCTCTTCCACACTTAAATCCCTGCATGGGCATGCTAATGATTGATCTTTTAGTTTTTTGAATTCTCCGGCTTCACAGTCGCACATGTAAGCTGCACCCATTTCAATGAGCTTTTCTGCATATTCATAATAAATTGGAAGCCTGTCACTTTGAATGATTTTCTCATCAATTTCAACACCCATCCACTGAAGGTCTTCATCTATCATTTCGTAAGCATCAGGGTCGACTCTACGTGGATCGGTATCTTCAATACGGAGAACCAGTTTGCCGCCGTATCTCTTTACATATTCATTATTTAAAACAGCTGCCCTTGCATGCCCTATATGGAGTGGTCCACTAGGATTAGGTGCAAACCTTAAGACAACTTCACCTTTAACATCTGGAAGGTCCACGAGTCCTTTTTGCTCTACTTTTTTTTCTTTTTCTACTAATCCGCCCCGCTTTTCAAGTTCGCTGGTCTGAGTTTCTGGATCCATAGAATTAACTTTTCCAACAACTTGGCCTGCAAGTTTAGAAACTTCTTTTGCCTGGTTTCTAAACTCTGCATGGGAACTCATAATACTGCCGATTACAGCACCGATCTGGGCTGTTCCCTTATGTTTAACTGCATTTATAAGGGCATATTTATATAAAAGGTCTTCTAAATCACTCATAAAATCACCCACAGAAATAAATAATTAAAATAAATAAGTAAATATAAAAAAGTTTTAGTGAGTTCTCTCAATTACAAAATCAGCGAATAATTCAAGGGCTGTTTTTGCATCAGAATCATCTAAAACATTTAAAAGCTCTTTTGCAGTTTTAACATCTTCAAGAGCTATATTTCGAGTATATTCAATTGCGCCGTATTTTTCAAACAGTGCAATTGCATCGTCCACTAAACTTTCATCATTTTGATTTAATATATAAATTAACCTTTCTTTATCTTCATCTGATGCCTTTGAAAGTGTATGGACAACCATAAGGGTCATTTTACCCTTAACTATATCACTGCCAACTGGTTTTCCAATTTCAGCAGCATCACTTACCACATCAAGGTAATCATCTTGAATCTGGAATGCCATTCCAATTAATCTTCCGTATTCTGCAAGGGCATCGATCTGTTCATCTGTTCCTCCGCCGATTAAAGCCCCTGCTTTAGTTGCAGCAGATATAAGTGCAGCAGTTTTCTTGTAGATCATGTTCAGGTATTCTTCTTCTTTAACGTCTAATTTTCCCTCAAATCCAATATCTAACGCTTGTCCTTCACATAATTTAATACATGCATCTACAGCAGCACTCATGGCACGCATGATCCTTTGAGGCTGGACATTTTCTGTATTTGTTTCAAGCATAGATTCAAATGCTTTTGAGAATATTGTGTCTCCAGCTAAAATTGCCATTGGTTCACCCCATATGGCATGAACTGATGGTTTTCCTCTCCTCATGTCATCCTTATCCATTATATCATCATGTATAAGGGAGAAAGTATGGATCAGTTCCACTGCTGAGGCTGTTTTAAAAGCATCTTCTTTTTTGCCCCCAACAGATTCACAGCATAATACAACAAGTGCTGGGCGCATTTTTTTGCCCCCAGCTTTGGTTAAATGAGCTGATGCTTCACCGAGGGATGAAGGATCAATGGTTTTCAATGATTCTTCAATTTCTACATCAACGTTTTCAGAATATTTCTTAAGTACCTGAGTTACTTTCATCAAACTCCTCCGTTAAATACCTGTGCCTGGCCATTTCTTAATATATGAATATTATTTCCTAGTTTATAACCTTCTTCCTCGGCAAGTTCAGTATAAGATGCAAGCATTTCAAGACTTCCATGTGATGGAATAATATGCATTGGATTAAGCATTCTTATGAAGTCCCTGTGGTCTTCACGTCCTGCATGTCCTGATACGTGGGCATTTGTAAATATTCTGGCACCACTTGATTTAAGTCTTCGCTCAAGTAAATTCCTGTTTGCAACATTCATAGGATTTGGAATGATAGGTGCAGATATTACCACATTATCACCATTTCTAACATTGAAATGTGTTTTTCCACCTGCGATACGTGGTAAAAGTGCATCTGGCTCCCCTTGATGTCCTGTTGTGACTAAAAGGTACTCAGATCGCTTTTCTTCTGCCCTTGCAAGGGCCTTGTTTACTGCCTTTGGACTTCCGTATATGCTTGCAGTTGCAGGGAGTTTTAAAATCCCCATATTTTCAGCTATACTGCAGAAACGCTCCATGGATCTTCCAAGAAGGAGCATCTGCCTGTCGCTTTCCTTTGCTATATTACATATAGCCTGGATACGTTCTATATGAGATGAAAATGTTGTAACAAGCATTCCATTTTTTTCATCTAGCGGATCAAGCATTATATCCTTAAGCATGATCCTTGCAATTTTTTCAGAATGAGTTTTAGCTTCCCCTTCTTCCGAAGCCCTGGTAGTATCCACTATAACTGCAAGAACACCTTTTCTTCCCAGTTCTTTTAATCTGCTGTAATTTGGGGGTGGAGAAAGCAGTTGATAGTTGTCAAATTTAAAGTCATTTGAATAGATTATAATACCTTCAGATGTATGTAAAGCTGCCATTGCAGTTTGAGGAATACTGTGAGTCATCTGTATAAACTCAAGTGTTATATCTGGAGATATTTGACATTTTTCACCAGGGTTTAAAACCTGCAGTGGGTTTGTAACTGTAAATTTCTTTTCTGCCTTAATAGTTCGCTCTATAAGAGCTAAAGTGTAAGGAGTTGCTATTATAGGAGCTTCATATCTGTGTGCAAGCTTTGCAACAGCCCCTATATGATCTAAATGTCCATGTGTAAAGACAATTGCCCTTACTTTTCCATCAACTTCTTTCATTAAAGTATCGTCAGGAATAACACCTCTCTCAATCAAATCAAGACTGTGCATTCGCGCGATATCTGTATCTTCATGAATATGAATTCTATCAAGATGAATTCCCATATCAAATATGACAACATCATCTCCTACTTTAACAGCGGACATGTTTTTTCCGACTTCTTCATATCCACCAATTGCTATTACTTCAACGCTCATTTTTGACCTCCATGCGTCTTTTTACGTATAAAACAAACCTTTTATTGATTAAACTACACTTAGGTGCTTTATCAAATCTCTAAAGTTTGCAATAATATTGATTATATGTACCTGATAACCAGTTACCTAAATTTTTAAATGAATATCCCTACTTTAAATTTGTAAATTTCATTAAACTGGTTACAGTCCAATTAAATTCTACGGGCATATTTTTTAGTATTAATGCCCCTTTCAGTAAGCCATTCGCGTGTTTTACCACGTATTAACAGATCGCAGTTTCTAAGTTCTTTTACGTTGTTTGCACCAACCAGAAACATTGCAATCTTGAGTGATTCTTTAAATTCTTCAACTTTTTTAACGACAGATTCATAACCTGTATAAGCTTCCTTAAGAAGAGGTAAAGCAATTCCAACACATTCAGCACCTAATGCTAATGCTTTAGCAGCGTCAAGGCCGCTCCGTATACCGCCAGATGATATTACAGGGATATTTACAGATTCACAAACTTCAACTGTACTTGCAGCAGTTGGAATTCCCCAATCCCAGTATAAGTTTCCAATATAATCTTCTTCAGCTCTGTATGTTTCAACTGCAGCCCAGCTTGTGCCTCCAGAACCTGCAACATCTATTGCATTAACACCTGCTTTTTCTAGAGTTACTGCTTCTGATTTTGAAATTCCGGCACCTGTTTCTTTGGCAATAATAGGCATATCAATTATATCTGCAATTTTTTCAATGGATTCAACATATCCTCTTGCATCAATATCCCCTTCCGGCTGAATTGCTTCCTGTAGAGTATTTAAATGAATTGCAAGGGCATCTGCTTCTATCATTCCAGCTGCGGCTTCTGCATATTCTATCTGTGGCGCACCTATGTTACCTATTATAAATGCAGATGGTGCATTTTCTCTTACCACGCTGTAAGTTGGGATAAGCTCTTTATTTTCTACAGCAGCACGCTGACTTCCAACGCCCATCCCTATATTAAGTTCATCTGCGGCTTTTGCAAGTTCTCTATTTATTTTAGTTGCTGCAGGGTGTCCACCAGTTATAGCTGATATTATTAAAGGAATATCTAATTTTTTTCCAAAAAAGTCTATTGATATATCAATTCCATCTTTATCCACTTCAGGAAGAGCTTTATGGATGAGTTCTATATCTTCAAACCCAGTACTTTTACCCCTATATTCAACATCACGCTGATTACATATTAATAAATGTTCTAGTTTCCGTTCTGAAGTCATGGTATAGTTCCTTCTTTTTTAATTACGTCCATTAATTCCTAAATTATTATGAGTATGTGATTTAAAGCGCTTTTCATGAACTAATGATTAAATTTATTTCTTAGAGTTCCAATCTCTATGATTAATATTTCTCCAAATAAATAACTTCCTAATTTATTTCTTTTTAATTAGGGTTCCAATTCCTTTTTCATGATTTAAAGCTCTTTTAACAAAGTTTTCTTTACCTGCATTTATAATCTCAGATTCAACTCCAAGTTGTGCAAGTTCTATAAGTTCTGTAAGTTTCCCGTTCATTCCACCAGTAACATCCACGTTTAATGAACCTTCTGCAACAAGGTCATCACATGACGTAACGGTATTCAATAATTTTGCATCTTCGTATTTTTTCGGGTTTTTAGTGTATATACCATCTACATCAGAACCTAAAATAACACGTGTTGGTTTCAAATTTTCCCCCAGATAGTTTATTATCTGATCACCAGATAAAACACATATTTTTATAGATTTATCCAGATCCGGCACCACGTCGCCGTAGATAACCGGGACAAATCCCAATTCTAAATATTTATTAATTAAATCCAAATTACAGGAATGGATTCGTTTATTTTTAGTTATAATGAATGATGATGGTTGTACTGAGACTGCTAAAACTCCTTTTTTTCTTAAACTATCACAAACAAGAGTATTCAATTTTTTAACCCAACTCTGCGTAATGCAAAATCCAAGTTTTTTTCTGGCAAAATCCTCTTCGTCAGTTATGGGGCTGCCTATTTCATATTTTTTGGCAGATGGATGTCCAAAGGAGCCGGCACCATGCACAATTATAAGTTTATCAAATGATGACTCCGCAATTTCGTCTGAAATTCTATTTAAATTATCGTGATCAATAAGGGGTTTTTCTGCCTCTTTTTTTGTGATCACACTTCCCCCAAGTTTAAGAATAATCAATTAGCATCGACCTCTCTAATTAATGTAATGTGGTGATTTTAACTCCTTCTTTTGAAATATCTGCATTTAAAGCATTTTCTGTTTCATTGATTGCAGATATAACATTACCAGTTCCGCCAGGGCAGTATGCTATTATGCTGCCGCCGCCGCCGGCACCAGTTATTTTAGATCCACATGCTCCTGCATTTCTTGCAGTATAAACCATGCTTGAGAGTTCTTTCGTGTTAACACCAAGGGCATCTAAAAGCCCATGATTTATATTCATAAGTTCTCCAATCCTTTTTTTATCATTTTCGAGGATTGCTTGTTTTGCTTCTTCTGTTATAAGTTCAATTGAATCAATTACTGGATTAATAATATCAGGATATACATCTCTTCTTATTCTAACTGATTCAACAAGTTTTCCTGTATCTCCCCTTGTATCAGTATATCCTATAACAACAGGAATATCATAATCAATGTCTAATTGCACAATGTCTTCAGCATTTGTTTCTAAATAAATCAATCCACCATAGGTACTTATGGTAGTATCCAAAGGACTTGCAGATTTTTGAACAGCCAATTCAACTTCATGAGCATATTTAGCTATTTCTTCTTCTTTTAAATCTATTTCATTATATGCAGAAACTGCTGCAATTGTGGCGACAGTTACCGCTGCTGAAGACCCAAGTCCCCCACCAATAGGAATATTTACATCTATACCTATATCTATTCCAGAACCATCATGGACTTTTTTAATAGATTCCAGTATGTACTTTAAGATGCCTTTCTTTGGAGAATCAGATATGATAGCTCCGCTATTAAAATCAATGCACCCTTTTATTCCCAAATCTTTAATATTTACGTTTATATTACTGGTGCTGCTTTCTAAGACCTCTACACATGACCTTTTACTTATGGCCATTGCAATGGCAGGTTTGCCATATACAACTGCATGTTCCCCAAATAGGATTGCTTTTCCAGGTGCAGATGCCTTGACTTGCATTTAATTCACCGTGATAATCTTGATAATCTTAATTTAATGATTTAAGCGTCAATAGTGACTAAGTAGACATTATCGGCAGATTTCTATTACTTATTTAACTTTATTTTACCAGAACATAGCAGATGCATAACCAACTACTGCACTGTAATCTCCAGTTAGATCTCCACTCGTTGCGTATTTCAATACTTCTGCATTTTGGGCCCCTAACCCTTTTGAAGCAATAATAGTCGATGCTACAGGACCATAACCACACATCGTAACGTTAAGGTCTAACACTCTTTTCATCATTAGTTTTTCATCCATCGATTCTATTGCGTCCAGAACCTGTTTGTCATTTTTAGCTGCAATATTTTGTGGCTTGTAATGGGTCATATCTGAACTTGCGATTATTCCAACAGAGGTTCCAAGGACTTCTGCTGTTTTTTTTATGGAATTACCTATATCATAGGATGTTTCAAGATCCTGAATCCACATGGTTACCGGGACAATTTTGAAATCATCACTGAAATACTGTAAAAATGGTAGATGCACTTCACAGCTGTGCTCCTGGATATGAGAAGACACATCAAAATCAATGATTCCTGCATCATTAATCATTTCCTTTGCAAATTCCGCATCTATTTCTACATTTCCCAGGGGAGTTTCCCATTCTCCTTCCAGCATTGTTGATATGCCTGATCCAAGTCCAGTATGGTTAGGACACAGAATCACGAATGTTTCTGGAAATCCATCTTCTACGATCTTATAGTAAGAATGTGCTGCAATTGGCCCGGAATAGAGGTAACCTGCGTGAGGCGCCATTACTCCCTTTATTTCCCTTTTATTACCCATATTTGGGATTTTTCCGGGACCCAATTCATGTTTAAAGCACCATTCTATTCTGTTTTTTAAAGACTCAGGATTACTTTCATAAAAAACGCCTGCAACTGCAGGTTTTCTTATCATAAAATCACTGCCTCTTTTGTTTTTAAACTCAATTTTGGTTAACATTTACAACTTCAATTGAGTTAATTTTTACTCAATTCAGCTTACACATCTTAAAAATACCAGAAAGTTTTGATTCATAGGATTTGTAAGCTGCCAAATCGGGGATTATAACAAATTATATTCCTCGATTTAAATTCGAAATATTCTCGAAAAGACATAGATTTTAGCTGAACGCTGTAAATCTATGATTTTAATCTATAGTTTCTATGATTTTAATCTATAGTTTAAAGATTAAATTTTTAACTCAAAATCAGCTGGCTGCATTTCGAGTTCTTCATCTTCGCCTAATGCTCCTTTTGCTCTTAACATCTGTCTAGCAAGTAACCAGTAGACAAGTGCAATAGCTTTTCTACCTTTGTTGTTTACAGGCAGCACTATATCCACATTTCCAAGTAAGTTTTCTGTATCACAGAGCGCGACAACAGGTATTCCTATTTGTTTTGCTTCAATAATTGCTTGTGAATCTGATCTTGGGTCTGTTACTACAAGTACTTTAGGTTCTATAAATTTAGCGTAATTTGGATTGGTTAAGGTTCCTGGTATGAACCTTCCAGGTATTGTTTTTGCTCCGGTGAGCTTTCCAAATTTCTTAACAGGAGCCTGACCATACTGCCTTGTAGACACAACTAATAGGTCATCAGGGTCGTATTTTGCAAGGAATTTTGCTGCTGATACTATTCTATCGTTGGTTTTCCTTACATCCAAAACATACAGACCATCTGCTCTTACTCTATATATGTATCGTTCCATATCTTTAGTTTTTTGCTGAGTTCCAATGTGTAAACCTGCTGCTAAATACTTGTCTAGTGGAATTAAAAGTTCTGACAAATTAATCACCTCAATATTTCAAATAATTTAAAATTTTTTATATTTTTTAAAATCTAGTAGTTTTTTAGCTGTTAAACCAGCTTTTCCTAATAAAACGGATGATTATTCATCATCCTCAACTTCTACTGCCTCATTAGGACATACATCCATGCAGACTTCACATAAGCTGCATTCTTCCTTATTTACAATAACTATTTTGTCCCCTTCAATTATAAGGACTTCCATTGGGCATACGTCGACGCATTCTGCGCAGTCTGCACCGTCGCATTTATCGTGATCGATAGTTATTTTAACCATATGTATCACCTTGTGTTTAAATATCTGCCATTTTTGGATTGATCATCTCTTCTTCAATTCTGATAAGTTCGTTAAGTTTTGCGATTCTTTCCCCACCTAGGGCCCCTGTTTTGATTATTGGACTTGCAAATCCAACAGCTAAATGAGCTATTGTTTCATCTGTTGTTTCACCAGATCTATGTGATACAACTGGTACATAACCATTAGCCTTTGCAAGTTTAACTGTTGCATAGGTGTCGCTTAATGTTCCTATCTGATTTGGTTTTATGATGATCGAATTTGCAGCACCTACATCAATCCCTTCCTGAAGAATTTCTGCATTGGTTACAAACAGGTCATCTCCACAGATAAGGCATTTGTCCCCTGATTTTCGGGTAAGTTCTGCAAATGCTTCAAAATCGCCTTCCTGTATAGGATCTTCAACATAAAACATGTTATAAGTATCAATGATTTCTTTAACAAAGTCTATCTGTTCACCAATATCTCTGCTTACGCCTTCTCTTTCGTAAACATATTTAGAACCGTCCCACATTTCACTTGCGGCCATGTCAAGGCAAGGCTTTATTTCAATTCCAAGTTCATCGCCTACTTCTTCACAGGCTTTTGCCTGGATTGAGAGGGCTTCTTCATTAGTAAGGTTAGGTGCCCATCCGCCTTCGTCTCCTTTTCCACCAGTGAAAGTGCTGTCTTTAGCTTTTATTAATGAACCAATTTTTTTATGAACGCTTGAGTTTGCAAACACTGCTTCAGTTATATTTTCTGCCCCTACTGGAAGGACTAAAAATTCCTGAATATCAGGTGCATTTTTACCGGCGTGTGCCCCACCATTTATCATATTTCCTAAAGGATATGGAATTTCATTTTTGGTAATTCCTCCCAGGAATTTGTAAAGTGGCAGGTTATAGGATGCAGCGGCAGCCTTTGCAGTTGCCATTGAAACAGCGACTATGGTGTTACCACCTAAAGAAGATAGGTTATCAGTACCATCTATTTCTTTTAAAACCATATCTATATCATTTAAATCTTCGGCATCCATTCCAATAAGCTCAGATGAGATAACGTCTTCAACTTCACTTATTATTTTATCAACACCGCCTTCCGGAAATGCTGTAACTTCGCGTATACCTGTACTAGCACCGCTAGGCGCTGCAGCTCTTCCAAAACCATTCCATGTTAAAACATCTACTTCTACCGTTGGGTTTCCCCTACTATCTAAAATTTTTCGTACACGGACGTCTTCAATAATACTATCCACAAAAACACCTCTTCATAGATGATAGGTTATCAGTACCACCTATTTCATTTAAAACCATATTTATCATTTGAATCCCGCAAAAATTGCAAATTTTTGCAGGCCCGAAAATCTATCGAAATCTCTCAAAATTCGAAGAATTTTGGAGCCCTCGAACATGTCATGTTCGGGGCGTCGAAAGCGTTGCTTTCGACAGCACGAAAAACAGAGTTTTCCGTAATCTTTGATTTTCGCGGTTTCAGCGCCTATTCCAAGTTGTGATAAAAGTATGCATTCATTCCATTTATCATTTTACCAATGCAACTCTCAGTATGCTGTAATTTCATAAAATAGTGGTTATTTTCTAATACCAAGAGGAATTACGCCTTTTTTAAGTTCTAAACTTGCAATATCTATTGGATCAAGTGACCCTTCAACTTCTATTAATGGTTTTGCCCCCATTGATAACTGGAGGGCTCTTGCACCGACAATTCTTGCTTTTTCAAACCTTGTAAGTTCTTCAGATGACATAACATCTTCTCCTGATTCAATACTGAACCTTTTAATTTTATAAGAGAATTTCTATTAACTTATCGTATGTTATTATAATTTTTACCATCACTCAATTTTAAAATCTCGAAAAATCATGGCGTAAAAAATCTATGATTTTTTAAGGTTCTGTAGGTTTTTAGAAATTCGCTTAAGTTAATGGGGCTGCCGAGATTTGAACTCGGGTCGCCAGCATTCCGGTGTGACCATCCCCGATCCAGTTGAAAAAATATTATTTCATAGAATTGTTGATATTTAGTTCAATGGCTGGGAGGATGGACCAAGCTACCCTACAGCCCCTCACCATACTTCAACGTGAGCTATTAACATTCTTCTACAACAATACTTAGAAATTCCAAGATCATCAAGAACTTCTTTTGGGTTTTCTCCGTCTTCTACCCTTTTTTTGTATTCATCAAAAAAAGCAGAGACAACTTTACCACAGCTTATACATCGTATAGGAATCATGTTTTACCATCTTTTTAGTTTTTAATAAATTCCTTGTATCTGTAAAATTACAGAAATTATGTTAATATAAACATTTTTTCTGTATATTACAAATCATATTTTAATATTATAGTTTTTAAATAAATCCTTTTTTATAAAAAAATAGGAAATATTTAAAATATTTTAGAAAATACAAGTATTTTCTAACTCCCCAAAAATCGAAGTTAGAGAAAAATGTTATCAAAATCGGAGATTTTGATACAGCGAAAACAGAGTTTTCGCATGCTACGCATTTTTCTATACTTGAGGAAATGAAATTTCCTCAGCCACAAAAAACCACAGGTTTTTTGTAGGCGTCAAAAATCGTTGATTTTTGACAGATTTTTGCGGATTTTTAAATCTTCTTGCATTTAATATGTAAAATATAACGGTTTTTTTTTCGGGGCAAGAAGATTAAATAATAGATTACCTGTAACTTTTCTGTCTTCTAGCTCTGGCCCCTCTTCCACCATACTTTTTAGGTTCGGATCTTCTAGGGTCACCAACAAGCATAGTTCGATCATACTGAGTGAATTTTTCTTTTAAATCCATGTCACTTGTCCACTGTATGAGTCCTTTTGCTATGACCATACGTGCAGCTTCAGCCTGTCCCATTACTCCTCCACCGACAACTTTAACATCGATATCGAGGGTGTTGACGATGTCTCCAGCAAGTACTAATGGCTCTGTAATTTTGAGTCTTGCAAGTTCTGGATCGTAAAGTTCAACTGGGCGTTTGTTTATTCGGATTCTTCCTTTTCCTTCTCTGAATTTACCCCTTGCTATTGCAGTTTTTCTTTTTCCGCTTGTGTGAATTACTTTTTTCATATTAACACCTATACCTCAAACTTCGCTCCAAGTAACTTTGAGATGGTTCCAAGTTCGATACTTTTTTTAATATTTTTAGGCATTGCTTCTTCTAATTTAAAGATTTCAGCATCTGCAAATTCTCTTGGGATTCCTACAAAGACTTTAAGACCTTTGAATGCTTCTCTTCCGCTTGTTTTCCTGTAAGGTATCATTCCTCTTACAGTTCTTCTAAATATATCATCAGGTCTTCTTGGGTATTTTGGCCCCATTTTCCTTGGATTTGATATACTTGCTCTGTCAACTCTTTGTTTGTACCTTGCATATGCCCATTCTTTTGTGCCTGAAATTAAAATTTTTTCGGCATTTAAAACTACTACACTCTCACCATTTAGAAGCATCTTGCTTACTGTACTTGCAAGTCTTCCCATAATGAGTCCTTCGCCATCTATAATCATAAAAATACACCTTTTTTACTCGATTATCCTTATTTTATTTCCCTTTGGATTTTCATCGAGAATTTCTGAGATTCCTAAACATTTACCGCCAGCAGCATCTATTTTCTCTTCAGCTTTTTTTGAGAAAGTGAGTGCTACCACGTTAACTTTATGGTCCAGTTCACCACTTCCAAGGATTTTTCCAGGGACTATGATGGTTTCATCTGGAGATGAATGTCTGTTTATTTTAGATATGTTAACTTCTGCATACCTTCGCCTTGATCTCTCAAGCCTTTTTGCGATATCTTTCCATATACTGACATCTTCCTGGTATGACTTCTCTTTAAGGTTCCCTATAATTTCTGTGATTTTCGGATTTGTCTTTGTAAGTTTCATTTAACTTCCTCCTTTAGAAAATGCCACAATTTTTTCTGATTTATCCTTCAGGATATCACATGCATTTACTAAAACTTCTTCAGGAGATAATGACCCGTCTGTTTCAATTTTAAATATGAATTTACCTTCCTGTGATTCAACATGAATTGATTCCTGCTCACATCCCCTCACACAGGTTTTGCACATTGAGCAGTTCTCGATATCTGTGATAATGATTTTTCCTTCAGCCTCATCATAGTCCAGTACATTTCTTGGACATTGTTCCACACATTTCCCACATGCTTCACATGCATCATCGATTGTAATTAAAGGATAGTACTTATATGCACACGTTGTTGTAGGCTGCCATTTGGCGTGTTCCAATCCAATTCCAAGTTTTGCTATAGCTTCAAGTTCTACTTCTTCCCCTTCCCTTAATTTTAGAAGTGGAATTGTATCGTATACTGGTTTTACAGCTTCGTGAGTTGAACTAAGGTCTCTAGAGTATACAACTTTAGGACCTTCTTCTTTTAAAATTAGAGATACACTGCAGCTTGGACAGCCATTTTCGCAGTCACATTCAGATGCCAGTTCAAATGCTTCTATATCTGTTTCAAGTGGTACTAACCCTAATCTATGGGCTAAAACCTCATCAAATAAAGCGGCATCATTTTTAACTATTGCAACTGTTTCTATGGCAAGTGTTGGAACTTCGACAGTGCATATTCTCCTTATCGCATTTATAAAGGAAATATCTACACCATCGACAATAAATGTGAGTTCATTATCATTTTTTTCTCGAACATTTATCTCCATGTTAGACCCTTCTTCCCCGCTTACCTCCAGGTCTTCCTGTACCGTCATGAGGAATTGGGGTAACATCTTCTATTTTTCCTATTCTGATACCAGCTCTTGCAAGAGCTCTTATTGTAGCTTGTGCACCAGGTCCGGGAGTTCTTGGTCCGTTTCCACCAGGGGCCCTTACTTTTATGTGTAATCCAATTATTCCTTTTTCTTTAACGTCGTCTGCTGCTCTTGTTGCTGCTTCCATTGCTGCAAATGGAGATGACTCCTGTCTATCTGCCCTTACAACTTTTCCACCAGACCATTGAGTAATGGTTTCGGCTCCGGTTAAATCAGTTATAGTGATTATAGTATTGTTAAAGGATGAATAAATGTTAGCTACACCCCATTTTTCTTTTTCTGCCATTTTATCACCTTTTTTAGTTATGATTCATCAGTACCTGTTTTTTCAGTTCTTGCTTTGTACTGTTTTTCTACGGGTGAAGCTGGGTAAAATCCTATAAGGTCTTCTTCCCCTCTTTTTATCATGTAGCTTGGTGAATCAACTTTCTTCCCATCTAAAGCTATATGTCCATGTATAACAAACTGTCTTGCTCCTTTTGCAGTGGTAGCAAGTCCTTTTTTATGTACCATGGTTTGTAATCTTCTTCTTAAAATATCTTCTACGGTTAAATCCAGTACATCTTCTAGATTTGCATTTTCTGCTAAAATACCAGAGCGTACAAGGTGATTAATAAGATCCTGTCTTTCCCTAATTGTCTGTTCAGTTAACATACCTAAGAGGTGTCTTGCATCTCTCCTGTATCTTTTAACCATAGTTTCAGCTTTCCATATTTCTTTTTTATTTTTTAAACCGTATTTTTGGGTAAGCTTATTTTCTTCTTTAATCCTATCAGCGTTCCATGGATGAGGTGGTGTATCATATTTTTTTCTTGCTCTTCTTGGATGTCCCATACTATTATCTCCTTTAAACTATAATTAGGCCCTTCCTCTCCTTCTTCTAACACCAACAGATGATCCTTTTCTGAAGGTAGATTTGGTTCTCTGTCCTCTAACTGGAAGTCCAACTTCGTGTCTTCTTCCTTTGTAGCTTCTTGTTTTCTTCATTCTGTTCAAATCTTCCCTTAATGTCATCATAAGGTCAGATTCAATTAAATGACCAGTTTCACCTGTTTCATAATCGTTACGCCTGTTTAACATCCAGTCAGGAACGTTATGTGATGACGGGTTCTTGAGAACTTCTTCAATTTCCAGTACTTTTTCATCAGGTAAGTATCCAATTTTTTGACTTAAGTCAAGATCCATAACAATACCTACTGCTCTGGATAGTGCTTTGCCTACTCCTTTGACATCAGCAAGAGCATTTTCAATGGTTTTATTACCATCTACATCCTTTCTGGCAATACGGACCAAGTGTTTGAATTCTTCTTCCATTATTTGACCTCTAAACTTTTTTATAAGACCAGAATGCCTTACTTCTTCGTTTTCCAGTATAATTTAATTATTTTAAATATTTGTGCAAATTAGGGCAAGATTTTGTATCCAGTATAAGTTTGGACGGGTGAATACAAAGATAAAAAAACTTGCTTTTAACGTCCTCAAACACAGGATGTTTGGGACACAAAATTTTATTTAAATTTTGAGCGCTCTCGAAATCTTTGATTTTGAGGCCTGCAAATCTTCGATTTGCGGCTCAGGAAATTGAAAATTTCTTTCAGCGTTAAAAACCACAGGTTTTTAAACACTCTCGAAAATCTTTTCGAGAAGTCAAAAATCACAGATTTTTGAGCGCCGGGACTGGGATTTGAACCCAGGCGGAGCAAAGCTCCACAAGATTTCCAGTCTTGCGCCTTACCAAGCTAGACTATCCCGGCATCTGATTAATTAGTCTGTAATATAAATTACATGTCCAATTGCTAGACATAAAGTGTATGTTCTTAAACCTTTAAAAGCTTAATGGTTGTATCGGTTGCATAATCCAGTTCAACTTTGAATTTATTTAAAGAATAGTCTTTACTTGATAGCTGAAAACTTGAATATTCATATAAAACTTCTACTTCCACATCTTTGGATATGTTCCAGGTTCCATAAAAACTTTTTTTATATCTATCACTATACCTTTATTTGCTTTATATATTTCCTTAGATGTTTTTAAACTTTCACCTGCTGCAACAAGTTCACCTTTAAGTGTCATAATTGCTACAGTATCATTTTCTTTAATTTTATCATCAAGGCTTATTATTCCACCTGCTGCAAGGTCTGCACCATGACAAACCGCATCAACTGCAGAATCCCTTATGATAATTTTAGGGAGATGTTTTACTGCTAACTCCATAGGAAGTATGCAGTCCCTAATAAAAGATTCATCTCCTTCTTCCTTCCAGATATGATATGCATCAGTTAAATCTTGAAGGGTAGTTAATGTTTCATCCTCTGTAAATGGTCCCGATTTGGTCCTTCGAAGTTCTGCCATATGAGCACCTATTCCAAGTGCTTCACCTACATCATGGCAGTACTTTCGTATATAAGTTCCACCTTCACATCCTATTTTAAAAAGGACATCCTGGCCATCTATCTCAAGGATATTAACATAATAAATATTTCGAACTCTCATTTCGCGCTTTACAGCAGATTTGAGTGGTGGTGTCTGGAAAATTTTTCCCTGAAACTCCTTCAATATTTCTCTTATTTCAGTTTCTGAAATTTCCTCATGCATGTGCATAAGACATACATACTCTTTATCAGCACCCAGCAGCATTTGAATAGCCCTTGTAGCATAATCTATGCCTATAGGTAAAACTCCAGTAACTTTGGGGTCTAAGGTTCCCCCATGACCTGTTTTTTCCACTCCAAGAATTCTTTTAACCCATGAATCGATTTCATGGGATGTTGGGCCTGAAGGTTTATCAAGGTTTACAATTCCTCTTTTTATATGATCTTCTATGGGTCTTTCATCAGGGAAAGTCCCGTAGTCTGGATCAGTTTCACCTTCGGCTTTTATAAGTAAATCTGCCATTAAATAACCTTAAAGTTCCGCGTTTATACACGATTAAGCTGCTGCTTCAAGTTCTTTTTTAATTTCTTCTACGTTGTCAGATTTTACTTCAATGGTCTGATCAACTGGTTCTAAATGTTTTATGTTGCATCTTCTGTTTTTGATGTTTGTTCCAACAACTTCAACAAATTTATCATCTATAACTTCAACTATAACACATTTTTCGCCTGCTTCTCTTCCTGCAATCTTAACACATACTCTTCCTACTTCTATTGCTGGCATGAAATCACCTCTACTACTTTTAATATGATATCAGCGATGCTTAGAGCATTAAAATTTCCGGTATTTATGATGAGGTCATAAATTTCCATGTCATTAATGTCAATACCATGAATCTCATGATATCGTTTTGCTTCGCTATTACTTCTTGAAATTATTTCTTCCTTGACAACTTCATATGGTTTATTTTCCCGCTTGCATATCCGTTTTGTACGGTCATCTATAGGTGCTATAAACCCTACTTTAAGGTCAGCTTCTACAAAATGTGCAGATAGTCTTCCCTCAACAATCAGATTTTTGCTTTTATTCGCCATTTCTGCTTGTCGTTTGTCAATTAAGATATCAATATCATCATTCTCTTCAGCGAACTTACCAAATTCTAAAAGATCCATATTTTTTTCAGCAGCCATCTGGCGAAAAATATCACCGGCTGAGACATATGGAATATCCAGTTTTTTTGATAGTATTTTGGAAGCTGTAGTGGTACCACTCCCAGCTAATCCGCTGATAGTTATAATCATTCTTTCCTTGCCTCTCTCTTAAACACTTTTCGTGCACATTCAGGGCAAAGGTTTCCTCCATAAGGCCGGTTTGGCCTTTTTTTAGATTTTGAAAGTTTGTTTATTTCATATGGTCTGCCCCTTGGGACTCCATGAAGAAACTTACCACATTCTGCACAGATGTGCTTGCTTGGTTTTTTCTTCTTGTAACGTAAGACCGTTTTTCCTCCAGGGGTTTTTTTGAATATTCTTCTGTATGATCTAGATCTGTATCTCAATTGTGGCATATACATCTCTCCTGATTTTAATAATTAGCAGAAAGCAATTAAACAATCTGCATGATCGTGAAATTCACTGAATGAATGTGTTACATTCCTCCAGCACTTTTAAGTCCCATTAATTTCCTGAATACGAATGAAAATCCGAATGCAGCCAGTATATACCATCCAAGCCATTCGATAACCATTCCACTTAATCCTGGCGATAGGTGATAGAACATATGCCAGATAGGGACTAAAAGTATATAGTAAGCAAAGGATGGTAACTGAATTACTATATTATTTAACTGTGATTGAGCCATCCACCAGAACACAATGAGTATTGGGACAAATGTCACTATCATTGGTCTAAATGACATAAGCATCATTTCTTTTTGAAGGCTCATGAACTCCATCTGCTTTTTTTGAACTTTTGCCAATGCTTTTGGATCGTTTGTTTTCCTCGCTTCCACCATCTCTTGATTGAACTCTTTCATCTCATCTTGAAGATACATGAGTCTGTCCTGATCCACAAGAAGCTTGTTTGCAAGTGTGGTCACAAACGAAATTATGGCTCCTATTACAAATACAGCCAAAAATTTATTGGGACCAAAATAATATATTATGGGGTCAAATAAAGAGTTTAACCCTGCCATAATCCATTCTAATACCATTTTGTGTTCCTCTTATTTTAAAACATTAAATTATTTTAAAGTAGTTATCATATTTTCTACAGGTTCTTCAAGCCTGTTGTCATGATTTTCAATAATTTTTACTGTAGCACCAGTAAGTGCTGCGTAAGCCATAGACATTGAACGGTTCATTTCTTGATGGAGCTGTATATCACTTAATTTTTCCATATCTCTTGTTCTCGTTGTGTCGTTGAGTCTCCTCATCAAAATTTCATCGCTATCTGCTTCAATTAATATAAAAATATCTGGCTGAAGTTCGTCTAATACCCATTTTGGAAGTCCAGGTAAAAAACCAGCAGGTGTTTTTATAGTACAGTGAGTATCGACAATAATATTATTATCCTCTGACATCTCTCTTATACTTTTTGCAGCATTTTTCTGAATTTCTTTCTGTACATCAGGGGACAATTTTCTTAAGGCATCTCTATCTTCCACAAGACCCTCTTTTTGTGCAATTTCAAGCATTACATCCCCATAATTAACATGTACATAATCTAAAGCTTCGAGAGCTTTAGTTAAAACTGTAGTGCTTCCGGATCCTGGAATTCCTGCAATTACGCCGACTTTCATATCCATCCCTCTTTAATCTCCTAAGAATTTCCTGAGCATTGGATGCATATCCATCAACTGTTCCTGCGCTATTTCTTCATACAGCCTGTATACTATACCCACTGTTAGGAGAATACCTGTACCTCCACCTAATGCACCTGTTAAATCAGCGCCAAATGCTAAAAGCCCAACGAATGCTCCTCCAAGAACAGTTATACCTGGAATATATCTTTTAAGTATCCTTTCAAAATGAGCCCTACTGCTCCTTTGACCTGGAATCTGCATTCCCATTTGGTGAAGCTGTTTTGCAACCTGTTTTGGTCCTATTCCACTTAATTCAACCCATAGCCATGCAAATACTACACATGATGCAAGGAATACAATAGCATAAATCAGCACTTTTAATGGATCAGTGAGAACTACACTTAGGCTAGTTGGAGTTGTAAGGTAATATGCAACTCCATTTATAGCCTGGCCATTTGAAACCTGTCCAAGAATTGGGAACCCTATCCTTTGGAACACTGAAGCAAACAACTGCACATTCAAAAGGAGTGCACTTGTTAATATAACAGGCATGTTACTTGCATATATGAACCTCAAAGGGTATTTTCCCCTTGCACCTTTTACTCCCCCATATGATAATGGTATTTCAATACGCATACTTTCTGCATATACTACAACTAAAAATACAATGATTGTAGCAAATACTGGAAGTAACAGAGTGAAATCAGGATTTCCAGTGGTTATTAAATATATAAATTGCGGAATTTTTCCGGCAGGTACTCCTGGTGAAGTTGCAGATGGAAGGAAGTTAAATGCACTTACCAGTATTTGCTGGGATACTCCAGCAACAATGAAAAGCCCTACTCCACTTCCAAATCCCCATTTAGACACAACTTCATCCATGTAAATTATGGCGATTCCACCAAGAGTTATCTGTGCTATAAGAAGAACTGTAAATGAAGGATCTGATGGTGGAACAGCACCAACAAAAACAAACGCAGCTGCTTCAAACAGTGTGAATACAAGAGCAAGGAGTTTCTGAGTTCCTTGAAATAAAGCTTTATCCTCATGTCTCGAAAGATCCAGATTCAGTATCTTTCCCCCAACAAGAAGCTGAAGTATAATGGACGCTGAAACTATTGGCCCTATACCCAGTGTAATAATTGAACCAAAACTACCCGCCATTACAGCTCTTAATGCTCCAAATTGATCAACAGCCGCGGAACTGAGCCCAAAAAGGCTGATGTTTGAGAGGACAAAATATAATAGAAGAATTATACCTGTCCATTTAATCTTATCTCTAAAAGACAGCCTTTGTATAGGCGATCTGACCTGAGGAATTATTGAAAAAATTGGTTGTAGCTTTTCAAGCAAGAAATTCACTCCTTAGTTTAATACTCGTTTAAAGAATTACTACTTCCCCACCAGCTTCTTCTATCTTTTGAATTGCTAAACTGGAAAATTTAGGTGATTTTATAATTAAAGGCTTGCTTACTTTACCTTTTCCTAAAACTTTGTTGTAGCCAAGGTCGGTGATGTCTATTTCAATAGCACCGTTTTTATTTGCTGCTAAGCCCTGTTTTACAAATTCTTCTGATTTTTCATCTAAGTAGTCTAAGTTTACTGGAGCGAATTTGAAGATACTTCTTTGAGGTCTTTTAAATCCATATTTTCCAAAGTGTTTAGGATCGAATTTGACAGTCCATGTCCATTTACTTTTGTGAAGACCAGAGTTTCCTCTTCCACCCCTGTGACCGGCTCCTCTTCGTTTTTTAGAAGATCCACCACCCACAGTTCGTGAGCCCCTCATTTTCCTTATTTTTCGTGTCCTTCTTATCATAATATAATCCTCCCTAATAGGTTAGATCATCTTTTTGATGAGATCCCCTATTTTTTCCCCTCTGTAACCTAAGGTTCCAGATTCTGCAAATGTCTTTTTAAGATCTTTATATCCTTTCCTTGGAGGGTGAAGTCTAAATAATGGTTTTATCCCACTGTCTTCCAATTTAGCACCAGATTCTACTATTGCTTTTGAAAGGTCTTCTATTGAGGAAAAGTCAGTGTTTTCCTTAACATACTCTTCAGTGAGTTTAACATTACCAGGTAATTTTCCTCTTTTTGATATAAGACTTGTTACTGAGTCTGCGTCAACTTCGCCCCAGGTTATGTAATCTTTAGCTTTTTGAAGCATTCCCTGATAACTAGGGGTGTCTTCAATTAGAACTGCGTGATTAATTCTGGTAAGCTTTAGCATTTTAAGTGTTTCTTCAATGTCTTTTCTGATTCCTGTCCTGCCTCTTACTCTTATTGCTGCAATCATGTTATCACCAATTATACTGCGACTCCAAGACTTTTAAGGTCGGATTTCCTTGCTTTAACTCTACTCAATTGTTTTAAAGCATCGAAAACAGCGTTTGCGAAGTTTATAGTTGTTTGAGTTTGTCCCATTGTCTGAGACCATACATCGTATATTCCTGCAAGTCCGAGGATAGTTTTTCCAACATCTCCTATTGCAAGACCTACTCCACCAGGTGCTGGGATTAAAGTTACTCTTACACTACCACTTTTTCCAGATACTTTAAATGGTACTGTGTGTTCTCTTCCACAAACACATCCCCAGTCACCACAGCCTCTTCTTACTTTGATTATATTATATTTAGCATTGTCAACAGCTTTTCTTATTGCAGGACCTACTTCTTTAGCTTTACCTTGCCCTAAACCTACATATCCTTTCTTATTTCCAACTGCGACAATAACCCTGAAATTAACTTTTCTTCCAGATTTGTGCATCCTCTGAACGAGATTTACATCCATTACTTCTTCTTCTAAATCTGGTAGGAGAGTGTTAACAATTTCAAGCTCCATGATTGGAAGGCCTTTTTCCAAAATTTCATCTATATCAGTTATTGTGCCTTCCTTGACCATACGTCCCAGATTGGTTTTTGGTTCCCATTCTTCTTTATTATAGTTCATCCTGATACCTCATCATTTATTTTTTGTTTAATCTTTCCAAAATGGTCAGGGAGGTCTTTTGGGGATAATCCATTTTTAATGTATCCTGAAAATCTCTTGTTGAGTTCTTCATCAGTTAAAGATTCAGCGTACTGTGCTACATGTTCCCCA
Organism: Methanobacterium bryantii; assembly: GCF_002287175.1. Lineage (NCBI taxonomy): Archaea > Methanobacteriati > Methanobacteriota > Methanobacteria > Methanobacteriales > Methanobacteriaceae > Methanobacterium > Methanobacterium bryantii. The sequence continues at coordinate 75,809 of NZ_LMVM01000038.1, forward strand.
GCTATCCTCTCATCTGAAGGTAAAATTGCACTACCATGAGGAATGTCAAGTCCAGCATCTACTGCACCTTTAAGTACTGCAAATATGTTTGTACCTTTGGTAGGTGACCTTAAACCGATGTCTAAAACAGCTTTATCTATGCCTTCATTTAACGCTTTTTTCCCACATAAAAATCCAGTTAGATATGCTGCAGAAGTGTTTTTAGTAGATCCGAGCCATCCCATTTTTTTAATTTCATTGGAATGTGCTGAAATTACAGTTTCATCCCCTTCTGGAGCAACTTTAACTATCTGTGATATTACATGATTGTTAGTGATCCTTACAACCAGTCGTAATTTATCTAATTCTATGAGTTTTAATCTTGCTCCATAATTAGTTTTACCTTCTTTCCTTCTTTTAAAAGCCACTTTGTATCTTGATCCTTGTGCCAATTAAATTCCTCCTTATTTACCTAAGCAGACCATGATCCCTTGCATAGGTTTTCATGTAGGATTTGCTTCTGAAAGCGCCACCTTTTGCCATTTTATAGAGCTTTCTGTAGGTAGTTTTATTAATCTCCCTATTATTTCTCATATCTTTTAGATCAGTTCTTAAAGCACGTATAGTAGTCATCCAAGCTTCTTTCTTTGGATTTTTAGCTCCTTTAGCTCCTTTTGTACTACCATGGCCTTTTCTTCTTCCTTTTTTCTTTTGTGCAGCTATCTTTTTTGACCTATAGCTGCTTATGCCTTTTTGTGGTTTTGCCATTATAGCTTTATTATTTATTAGTTGTTTTACACTTTCTCGAGTTATGGCTCTTGATACTTCTTCTGTCCTTTCAGGATCTATCCATACCCTGTTTTCCCCGACTTTGAGTATATCTGCAGCCAATCTTTTTTGAGTAGTAAGATTCATGAAGAAACCTCCATTTCAACCGTTCAAATTCATGGTAGAACTTGATTCCAAACACTGAGTGTCCCCGGTTGATCAAAACTCTTTACGAGTTCAATAAATTTAATTTGCAAATGCAAAAACGTCAGTAAATAATACTGACTTTAAGTACTTTGCATTAAGTACTTAAATTCCCTTATTTAGAATCTTGATTCCTAGTTCTTTTGCCCGTACAAGCATTACTTCTTTTTTCCTTTTTCCAATGGTAGAACTAATTCTACCTGCTTGTGTAGCTGGGTCCAGGTTTTCAAGTTCTTTCATATTGCAGACAAGCACATCCATATATCCGGAAGGGTGGAGTCCTCTTGTCGCTTTTGGAGATCCGTAACCTATTGCAGGCATTGCAGGTTTTCCTTTTTCGTATCTTCGGGTTTTACTGGTTTTTCCTTTAGGTTTCCTCCATTTATCTCCGAGTTTTTTGTATCTAAACCATTCCTGCCTTTTGAAATCTGGTTTTTTCATTTTGTCACCGCCTTATTCCCGACTTACAAAGTATATTCCATCCTGGAATACCCTTGGATCTCTTCCCTTTATTTTGGTAGCCTGTTCAAGGTTAGCCATAGTCTGTCCAACATCTTCTTTGTTGATACCTGTGACTATTACTTCTTCACCTTTTACCTGAACTTTAGCACTTCCAACAATTTTTGCTGTCCTAGGATACCTTTCACCAAGGAAGTTTTCTATGGTAACTTTGTCCTTGCCAGCTTTTACAGTCATAGGGAAGTGAGCATAAACTATTTTCATGTTATAAGTAAATCCGTCTGTTAATCCTGTTATCATGTTGCTGATATGGGACCTTATAGTTCCAAGCATTGCTTTATCCTTTTTTTTAGGAAAATGAGCTTCTAATACTACGTTACCATTGTCCTTTTTAACTACAACATTAGGATAGTTAAATTTCCTTGAGAGCTGTCCTTTTGATCCTTTTACGGTCACTTCATCTTCTATAGTGACATCTATACCCTCAGGAATAGGAATTTCTTCTCTAAGGACTACTGCTTCAACCATTTTATCACCTAAATTTAGTAAACATATACTAAGAGCCTGCCACCAATTCCCTTGTCTTTGGCCTCTTTGTGAGTCATGATTCCTTCAGGTGTTGTGAGGATCATAATTCCAAAGTTTTTAGATGGCAAGTACCTCTTTTCAAATTTTTCAAATTCGTCCTTTTTAACGGCGTGTCTTGGCTTTATTACACCGCACTTGTTTATATTTCCTTCAAGTTCAACTATGAACTGTCCAGCTTTGTTATCATCGACAAACTCAAATTCGCCGATATACCCTTCTTTTTGCATTGTTCTTAAAACACGCCCTATCATTTTAGATGCGGGTGAAATTTTACATCTTTTATTTCCCTGCATTTCATTGTTTCTCATGTTAGTAAGCGCGTTTGCTAGAGGATCCATAAGCACAATTAACACCTCTTAATTATATTTTTTAAACCCAATTTTAGGGGCGATTTCTCTGAAGCACTGTCTGCATAACATGAGCCCGTATCTTCTAACGAGTGCAGAATGATCATTGCATCTGCTACACTTTCTTGATGCTTTTCCGTATTTTCTTGGCAAATTAATCACCTTTAGTTAATATTTTAACCTGGAAATTTTCTTCCATAAATTTGATAGAGTCTTCTTTAGTGACTTTATGTTTATCTGGAACTTTTCTCCTCTGTATTTTCCTTCGGTTTATCCTGTAACCTGGTTTTTCGAAGGTTATGGAAACATCCATTCCAAATATACCAATATCTGGATCATAACGCATTCCAGGAATATCTATGTGTTCGTGTATTCCAAATGAAAGATTGCCTTGAGCATCAAATTGAGTTGCTCTTATCCTTCTTTCAATACCTTCCAGTACCATTTTAATAGCTTTATCAGCTTTTTCACCACGCAGTGTAACTTTACATGCGATAGGCTGCCCTTTTCTGATACCAAATTCAGGGTTTGTAACTTTAGAATAAGTACGTACAGGTTGTTGGCCTGTTATGCTTGATAATAATTTTTCAGCCCTTGCAAGCCTTTCTCCACTTTCACCGACACCTATGTTAACGGTTGCTTTGGCTATTTTCACTTCTTCCATAGGGTTCATCTATTTACCTCCAGGAAGTGCAATTGCTGGTTCTTCTTTACCGATTACAAAAACGTAATCTTTTAAGGTAAGGAAAGTTTTTTTATCTTCAGTTTCCATTTCAACAGTGTTAGGCATTGAAGATTTAGTTATGTTAATTTCTTTTATTCTACCAATTTCACCAGTGTGTTTACCACCAGTTATAAGACCTATATTGCCTTTTACAAAGTCAATACTGTCTGTTATTTCCTGTTCTGGAACTTTAAGAATTACTACATCCCCAACTTTGTATCCATTGTCTACAATATGATTTCTTCCATCATGGAGGTTGAGTTGAGTTTTTCCTCCAGATATGGTGGTTTTTTCTGTAATTTTGCAGAGTTTAAAATCTTTATTTTCTGCAACAATGGAGTGGAGTGTTAACCTTCCTTTTTCATCAGGTAAAACCCTGTAAACTTTTTCAGATTTTGGAATTTCAATTACATCCATAAATCCAACAGGGAACTTGTAATCTTTTCTTGCTCTCCCATCTACAAGAATTTCACCGTTGTTTATAATTCTTTTTGCTTCCCTTGCGTTATCAGCAACGCCGAGGATATCACGAACTATAAGGAGTAAAGGTAATGATCCTTCTATAGCATGTGGACCTGCATTTGGTTTGGTGGTCCATTTATTTTCTTTTGGATGAATTGGCCAGTGTTTTGGTGCTTTGAAACGTTTAAGATGTTTTCTTGATCCCATTATTGCCATTTTATCCCTTCCTTTCTACTATTTCATTTCTTTCGTCATCATCAAGATCCAGTTCAACTATTCTTAAGTTGGATGGATGTACTGAGTGATAAACTTGATTCCCATCTGGTTTCTGTACAGAAGCTCCTTCTATAAGGACCCTATAATTTTTAATGTCGACTTTTTCAACTTTTCCTTCGTGATCTTTAAAGTCACCGCGCATTACCTGTACAGTATCACCTTTTCTTACAGGGATTGATCTTTTTCCGTATTGTTCCCTGAGTTCGTCACTTAATGTTACACTCATTAAATTATGACGTACGTGTAAAGGTGCTTTATGGAGGAATTTCCTCTGTTTTCTTGGTTGTTTTGACATTATAATCACCTAAAAATTTTAAACTATTGTACTTGCAGCGCTTCCGATACCAGGCCATCTTTCAGCTGCTTCTTTTGCAACTGGACCTCTTATTTCAGAACCCTTTAAAACACCTTCAGGGCTAATTATAACTGCTGCATTATCTTCAAATTTAACCCTTAGGCCATCTGCCCTTTTATATTCTTTTTTCTGTCTTACGACTACTGCAGTCATGACTTCTTTTCTCATGTCTACAGTTCCTTTTTTAACAGAAACTATGATCATATCACCAACACCAGCAATTGCAAGTCTTCGTCTTACACCTTTGTATCCTTTAACAGATACTATTTCAACTTCTCTTGCACCTGTGTTGTCAACGCATTGAAGTCTGGCACCGATAGGTAAAACTCTTGTAACATTTGAGCTGATAGCTTTCATTTTACTTATCTCCCTTGACTTCGATAACCACAAAATTTTTTGTTTTACTTAGTGGTCTGCATTCTGCAATTTTTACTGAATCGCCTACGTTAACGTCTATGCAGTCTGGTAGGTGTGCTTGTATTTTTGATTTCCTTTTTTCATATCTTTCGTATTTTCGAATAAATTTGTAGAAACTTCTTTCTACTGTAATTGTCCTTTCTGCCTTGTTACTTGTAACTATACCTTCTAATATTTGGCCTCTTACAGGAAGAGTGCCATGAAACGGACAGTTAGGATCTTCACATTTTTCTTTAGGTTCTGTAACGTCGATACCTATCATGTTATCACCAAAATTTCCGGAATTTCTTTTTTATTCTATCTTCAGGGCGAGCAATGATAATCTTACCCTCTACTTCAACAATACTGCCATCAGGCAAATAAAAATGAAAAGTTGCAACTCCCTTGGGAATTATTTTTTCAGTGCTATCCGTTTCAATTCGAATAGTACTCTTAGTTTCGTCAACAACTTTTCCTTTGATTCCAATAAATTCTTCATGAGTGCTGCCTGCAATCTTCACAGGGAGCCCAATTAACTCATGACGAAATATGTTTTTAGGAGTTATCATTTTTTAATAGTATTTGAAAGTCTCATTACTTTGTGCGATCCAGATACTTTGGACCCTGAGATTCACTTGATATTACTGAATTTTACTGATCTGAATTTTAAAATTTCAAAACCCTCAAATCAGAATATAATTTGGAGCAAAGCTCTGCGTTTCATCCTTGAAAATCAAAGATTTTTGTTTTCAGGACAAATGAACAAGCTTATAAACACATTGCTTGTGCTCCATTTTCGTCTGCAAAATTATCTTATCTCTATGGTATCTGAAGAAAAACCCATATTAGCCAGAACCTGTTTGACCTTCTGTTTATGATCCCCTTGAAGCTCAATCTGACCTTTTTTAGCTGTTCCTCCACAGGCACATTTTGCCTTAAGTTCTTTTGTCAGTTCCCTAATATCAATATCGTGCTCATCTATACCTTCTACGATGGTCATAAGCTTTCCGAATCGCCTTCTTACTGTGTATACTTTAACTTTCTGAATCTCTCGAGCTATTTCCTCACAGACACAAAGTTCTTCTGGAAGACCACATATTTCACAGACTTTCATCTATTTTACTTCTCCCTCTGTTTTTCGTTCATTATGGTAAGGACACGTGCAATTGTTCTTTTAAGTTCTTTAATTTTTCCAGGGTTATCATAAACTCCGGCTGCAGAACTTTTTGAAACATTTTTTGCATATTCTGCTTTGAGTTCATCCAGTTTTTTCTGGGCTTCCTCAATATCCATTTCACGTATTTCTTTGCTCCTTAATATTACCATGTCATTCCATCCCTTTTATATTTATTGTATCCGTCATTCTATTCTGTTTTCTCTGGTTCTTCTTGTGCTTCTTTTGTATCTTCTTCGTCTTCACTTGTTTCTTCTGGTTCTTCTTGTGTTTCTGGTTCTTTTGATTCTTCTGATTCTTCGGAGGTAGTATCTTCGATTTCACTTGTTTCTTCAGCTGCTTCTTCTTCGACTTCTTCAGAAATTGCACTAGGTTTTTCTTCTACTTCTTCAGGGGACTCTTCAACTTCTTCTGTTTCTACAGTTTCTGTAACTGCTTCAACTTCTGGTTCTTCAGTTTCAACCTTTATGATATCCACTTTATCAGGTAAAACCATTCCCGGTGGCATAATTCTAACATATATTCCCAGAACACCAGGTTTTAGTTGAACTGTTGCAAATCCAGATCTGACAAATCTTGTGGATGGTTCACCACATTTTTTAAGGTATCCATCGTTGAATTTTGCAGTTGCAGATCTTGCACCTCTTATTTTACCAGAAATTGTAACTTCTACACCCTGTGCTCCAGCACCCATAATTCTTCTAAGTGCTGTGTATGCAACTCTCCTAAAGTGCATTCCACGCTGTAGCATTGCTGCGATTTTATGAGCCATTATTTTTGGGTTAAGTTCAGGAACGTCAACTTCTTTAACTTCTACTTGAGGATTTTCAAGTCCATAGTTTGATTTTAAAGTTTGAGTTATGTTACGGACGGTTTTTCCACCTCTTCCTATAACCATACCTGGGCGTTCTGCATAAACAACAACCATTGTACCTAAAGGAGTTAGTTGGACTTCCATTCCACCATATCCAGCTCTTTCAAGCTCACTTTCAAGGTATTCATCAATCCTTGTCCTTTTAAGACCTTCTGTAACGAAATCTTTTTCAATCATGTAATCTATGCCTCCCCTAGAACAATTTGTACGTGTGTAGTTGGTGTGTTAAATGGGCTAGCCCTTCCGAAAGCTCTTGGGGTCCATCCTCGTATTACATATCCCCTGTGGCTGGATATATGCATTATCTTGAGATTTTCTGTATCAAGGCCTTTATATTCAGCGTTTGCTTCAGCATTTTTGAGTATGTCAAGGATCTGTTTTGCAGCTTTAACTGGATATCTACCAGTTGGCCATCCCCCAATTCCTCTTTTGTGACCTACTTTTTTGTTATGCCTTTTAAATGGAACCGCAGTTTTCATTTCAATTACGTCTTCAAGGTAAGCTTCAGCTTTTTCTACCTTCATTCCTCTTATCTTGTTACATATCTCAACAGCATGTTTTGGAGAGATCTTAAGAGATCTTCCAAGAGCTTTTGCTGTTTTAGACTTATCGTCGTCTGTAAAAGCGTAGTTAATCTTTGCCATTGTATTCTCTCCTTATTTAAGAGGTACGAACATAGATGACCTTGTAGCACCCATTCCCGGATCTCCGTGTTCTACTCGTTTTCTTGTTGGTGCAAATTCTCCGAAGTAACATCCAATCATTTCTGGCTGAATTGTAACTTCAGTAAATTCTTTCCCGTTGTAAATTCCAAAGGTTACTCCAACCATTTCTGGAAGGACAATCATATCCCTACAATGGGTTTTAATTATTTGAGGTCTTCCGCCCTTGTTTTCATCCTTTTTTAATTTTCTAATTTTTTCGAGTACTTTTTTCTGCCTTGGTAAAAATCCTCTTTTTAAGGATCTCCTCTGTCTGGATGGGAACAGATCTATAACGTTGTCCAATGGCATTTGCTGTAACTCTTCTAAAGTATAACCGCGATATACAAATTCTTTTCTAGCCAATTAGTCTCCTCCTTATAACTTATTTTAACACTTGAAAATCTAAAGATTTTCGGTGTTTGAAAATTAAAAATTTTCAACAACGAAAAATCTAAGATTTTTCGAATGCCCCAAACACTAAGTGTTTTAGGGTTTCCCTTTTTCAAATATCTTAAATTTATCTTCTTCGCCCTGTTCTCTTAGCAGCAATTGAACCAACTTTTCTTCCTGCTGGCGCATGTCTTGAAACTGTAGTTGGCCTTCCTGGATGTTGTCTGTTTCCACCACCGTGTGGGTGATCTACAGCATTCATTGCTACTCCTCTAACACTAACATTCTTTTTACCTTTAGCATTTAAAGCATAGAATCTGTTTCCAGCTTTGAGGAATGGTTTTTCCTTTCTTCCCCCTCCAGCAACGACTCCGATTGTTGCTCTACAGGCAGGGTTGAATGCTTTCAATTCTCCAGATGGCAATTCAACGATTGCCTTTCCTACATCATGGGTTATTAAAGAAGCGTAAGTACCAGATGATTTAACGAATTTTCCGCCATCTCCTGGATTTTTTTCAAGATTATATAATGGTGTACCTTCTGGAATTTGTGCAAGTGGTAATGCATTTCCAGCCTTTATTGGTGCTGAAACTCCAAATTCTATATCATCATTTATTTGTACACTTTCCGGCGCTAAAACAAGTAACTTTTCGCCATTTTCAAACTTTACTAATGCCACTGGTGCACTTCTTCCAGGGTCATGAATAATGTCGGCAATTTTTCCTTTTAAACTGCCTTCTTTCTCTATACTGTCATATGATCGGTATTCGATTTTTCCTTTAAATCGATGCGATGCACTTCTGTGAGTAGGGGTTCCCCGTCCTCTCCTCTGTGATATCAAACGTTTTCCCATTTTTTATTCCTCCATACATGACCTCAAAAGGTCTTTGCGGATATCAAATTAAATTAAAGAATATTAGAATACTCCCATTTTAACTGCTATATCCTCTGCGCTATGTTCTGCTGCCAATTTAATATAGGCTATTTTTACACCCTTAGATGTAACCTGTGTGTTTACTCTTTCCACTTTAACAGCGTAAAGGTCTTCAAATGCATTTTTGATCTCAGACTTTCTAGCAGTCCTTAATACTGCAAAGGTTAGTTCATTTTTTTGATCAATTGCATTCATACTTTTTTCTGTTAAATGAGGTTTTATTATTATTGAATAAGGATCCATGTTTACACGTCCTTTAACTTATTGGAAAAGTTCACCTATCTTTTCAATTGCAGATCTAGTGAATATTGTAAATCTTCCAGGATGTGTACCTGGTGCTAAAAGTTCGGTGTTTAAATTTTCAACAGATACAATGTCAACGCCAGGGTGGTTTCTTGCACCTAAACTTATTCCTTTATCTTCCCCAACAACTATTAGTGGTCCTTTTGGTACTTTGTATTTCCTACCCCTCATTTTACCTTTTCCGGCTCTAATTGTTTTACCGGTTTTGGCTCTGACAATGTCATCCATTATTCCAAGTTTTTTAAATATTTCTCTTGTTTCTTTAGTGCTTTTAATTTTAGCTAATTCATCATCAATTACAAACGGAACCTGAGGCACATTTTCAATTTTGTGTCCTCTGTTTTCTACCAATTCTTTGTTTGTAGTTGCAGCAATTGCTGATCTTATTGCTAATCTTCTTTCTTTCCTGTTTATTTTCTCATGGTAAACCTTTATAGGCCTTGGTGGGTGTGCTTTTCTACCACCTACAGCTTGAGGTACAAATGCTGCTTTAGAACCTGCAGGGTGTCTGCTTCCTTTTACACGAGGCACCATTGCTGCACCACGACCAGAACCGTAAGATTCTGCAGTTGTTCTTTTTCCTGCCATAGGGTCTGTACCCCATGGTTGAATCCTTGCTGTTTGTGAAGAAATGACTGCTCTTTTAATGATGTCTGGTCTAAATTCTTCGTTGAAAATATCAGGTAGCTTGATTTCGTCTATGACTTCGCCTTCCAGTGAATAAACCTTGATCTTTTTCATTTAATATCCCTCTTTAATTTTCCAAATATGATATGATTAATTTTAGACTCCCTGTTTTGAAGCAGTTGATATGTACGATATTTCAGGTGCATCATTATGTTTTCCATGAGGCCTGAATGCTTTTCTAAGTATTACGAGTCTTTTTGATGGGCCTGGAAGTGATCCTTTCACTAGAACATAATTGTTTTTCACGAGACCGTATTTAACAAATCCACCTTCAGGATTTACGGCATCTGCTTCGGATGCATCTGCAATCTTAAGGATCTGTTTATTATACTCAGTCCTTTTATGATATCCCATTTGACCTGCTTGTGGAACTGTCCACATAGTCCTTTCTGGTGACCATGGACCTAATGAACCTACGTGTCTTCCTTTACTACTTCTTGCAGCTTTTCCGTACTGAATCCGGATACCCCATCTTTTAACAGGTCCCTGGAATCCTTTACCTTTAGTAATTGCTATGGAGTCCACATGTTCCCCATCAGAAAAAACGTCAGCGGCATTTATTTTAGTTCCAAGAATACTTGTAGCATACTCCAGTTTTTCAGCAACTGTTGCTCCACCAAGTCCACATTCTATTATTTCAGGTTTTTTCTTAGGAACACTCGTAGCTTTAGGATTGGTATGTATCAAAACACGTATATCAAAAACTTTATCAATATTTTCATTTAATTTGTTTAAATTAGAATCAGTATCATATTCTTCAGGTAATGGTATTTTACGCCTGAGATCTTCACTTAAATCACTTGCCATAATATCAATCATGGTTTTAAGCCCATAAGTTGTCTTTTCATATGCTCTTATACCCATTACAACAACAGGTGGCACTTCCAATACCGTCACCGGTGTGGATATTTCCATTCCTTCTGTTGGTGAATTTTTCCTGTTGTCAGTCATCATTACGTGGGTCATTCCCACTTTATATCCTGCAAATCCGAGCAACCCAGTTTCTTCAACATTAGGCCAGGATTTAATCCTTGGTGATTGTTTAGATGCTCTTTTTCTAGGACTAAATGCAACTGATCCTGATCTTGGTTGGTGATGTCTAGTCATTTTAATTTACCTCCTTACTTAACAATTCATTCAATTTTCCGAGTTCTCTGCATTTAAAAGTAGATTAAATGCAGATAAAGTTGTTAAAACCGCCTCTTCAGTCCTTATAGTAGCAGTTCCTTGAGATGGAACTGTATTTACTTCAAGATCTATTATGTTTTTTCGGCCCTGAATAAGTTCATGCAAGCCTGAATAAGGACCACCAAACAAAATAGCCAAATGTTTGGCATCTTTTATCTTGTGCTTTACTTCATCTAAAATAGAAGTGATGGGCTCTGCATATCTAGAAGTTCCAATAACAAAATCGGGTTTTACTTCTAATATGCTTTCATACAAGTCCTTATAAGTAGATAAAACCTCATAACCCCAGTAAGAATCGGGTTTGTCTGGTTCTATTAATATATGTTCTTTCGAAAGTTTAACTATGCGAAAGCTAAATATTTTATTTATGCTGAGTTTTTCACGACAAAGTGCGAGTCTATCCGCACCAATATCGACCATTGTACCTCTTCTTGTCCTTTTTACGGTGAACCCTTGCCTATAATCGCCCACTTGAGGTTCATCTGTAGGATGGTGAGGAGTTCTAAGCGGTGGAAGAATTCCCACGTTTTTTAATTCCCTTGTGATTGGAAATACCTTTTTTCGAAGGTATTGAGGCGTATTCATATAAGTGAGAACATCACTAATAAACTTTACCTCTTTACTATCAGAAATATCGTTGTAAACAACAATCTTATCAGCTTTAAATATTGCCGCAGATCTACCAATCAGCCCTACCTTGTAAGTCTTTATCCTCAAATCTTTACTCTCAGCAGTTATTGAGGCAGGTATAAAAATGGATAAATGTCTTAGTGTCATTTACCACTATCTGTTTTCTATCTTTTATATATATATAGTGTACAACCTTTTTAGATTTAGCTTAAGTTATATATAAATACTAAGATACAATGTTATTACTCTTAAAATTATTTTATAATAATTTATGATTTAAGGCTATTTAATAGTTTGGATATCAAATAACATCACTAATTATGGCGTTTTTTATATATAAATATTGTGGGAAGTTAAACCCTCTATTTTATCTATTCCTCCTTTTGAATCCGCAGCACAATCACATCTATATCTATCTTTTCCTTTTCATGAAAATGATAAGTGCGGGGTATGGGAAAACTATAAGAGAATTTATGTGTTATGCAACCGCCCAATTTATTAAAGAATCTTTCTACAAATGATTCCGTCTCAAGTATATGAAATGAATATACAACAGGAGCAATTTCCATAGATTTGGTCATGAAAATTCTATCTGCTTCTTTTCTTTTTACTTTTTGTGCTCCAAACGGAGGGTTCTGAATCACAGTATCGGCATTTCCAGTAAAATCTTGAATATCTTTTGAAATGAATTCTATATTATCTTTAACACCCATTTTTGATGCTTGTGTTCTTGCAATTTCTACTGATTCATGATCAATATCCACACCAGCGACTTCACTTGCCCCAAGTAAAACAGAGCCAATAGTAAATATACCAGTACCGCAGCCCAAATCAACTACTTTTTTATCTTTTATATCCCCCAAAGAGTATGCATTCCACAAAATATCAGAAGCAATGTTTGAAGGCGTCGTATACTGTTCCAAATGGACTTTTGGAGATTTGTGAGGAGGAATTTGTTGAAGCATCATTTCAAGATGTCTTTTTTTGGTAATTGTTATTTTTTTACTCATTTTAGCATCCATATCATACTTATCTTAAACTTAATTAGAAATAAATATAGATCAAATATAAATTAATAAGTGATCATGAATCATAGCTATAAATAACTAAATTAATCTACAATATCCAAGTTAATCTTAAACTTTTAGAGATATCATGTTTAAAATTATTGATAACCATGACAAAAACGTCATACAATCTTGTAGAGAAACTAATGTAAATAGTATTGCTAGGTGATATCATGTTTAATAAAATACTGATTGCTAATCGTGGTGAAATTGCAATAAGAGTAATGAGAGCATGTAAAGAGCTCGGTGTAAAAAGCGTCGCTGTATACTCTGATGCAGATTCAAATTCTCTTTTTGCAAAATATGCTAATGAAGCTTATAACATAGGAAATCCAAGCCCATCACAGAGTTATCTGAACATCGAAAAGATAATCGATGTTGCAGAAAAAAGTGGTGCTGAAGCAATTCATCCAGGTTACGGATTTTTAGCCGAAAATCCTAAATTAGGATTTGAATGTGAAAAGCATGGTATCAAATTAATAGGGCCTAACGGATCTATTATAGAAGCCATGGGAAGTAAAATTGAGTCTAAAAAGTTAATGGAAAAAGCAGGAGTACCTGTTGTTCCAGGTACTGCCAAAGGAATAACTGACATTGATGAAGCAGTTGACATAGCAGAATCAATCGGATACCCTGTCATTGTAAAAGCATCTGCAGGAGGTGGAGGAATTGGAATGCGTACAGTTTACGAAGAAGATGAACTTGTACGTGCAATTGAGTCCACACAGTCAGTTGCAGCCTCCGCATTTGGAGACTCAACCATCTACATTGAAAAATACATAGAAGAACCAAGGCATATTGAATTCCAGATACTTGCAGATGAACACGGAAACACCATTCACGCTGCAGACAGGGAATGTTCAATTCAAAGAAGACATCAAAAATTGATTGAAGAAGCACCTTCCCCAATTATGACCGAAGAACTCAGGGAAGAAATGGGAAGTGCCGCTGTTAAAGCTGCTTCTTCTATAGGTTACACCAATGCAGGAACTGTTGAATTTTTATATTCAAATGGTGAATTTTACTTCCTTGAAATGAACACACGTATACAGGTTGAACATCCTATAACTGAAATAATCACAGGAATAGACCTTGTAAAAGAACAGCTTAAAATAGCATCCGGCGAAGAACTCTGCTGCAGGCAGGAAGACATTACAGTCAGAGGGCATGCCATAGAATGCAGAATAAATGCAGAGGATCCAATGAATGATTTTGCTCCAAATCCAGGTAAAATAACTGGATACCGTTCTCCAGGAGGAATAGGAGTCAGAGTTGACAGCGGAGTTTACATGAATTATACAATACCTTCCTTTTACGATTCCATGATATCCAAACTTATAGTTTATGGAATGACAAGGGATGAATGTATAGCACGTATGAGAAGAGCCCTAAATGAATACATCATACTAGGAGTTAAAACCACTATTCCCTTCCATAAGTCAATGATGCTAAGTGAAAGCTTCATAAAAGCCAAATTACACACTCACTTCGTTGATGAATACCGCGACGAAATCATGGGACACATGGCACAGGTAATGAAAGCAGATGAAAAGATTGCAGCAAGGCTGAAATCTACATTCTTACCATCCCCTAAAATTGCTGCAGTATCTGCTGCCGTAAATAGTTACGTGACAAACTTAAATAATTCCAAAAAGGAATTATAATTATTTTTTCAGTTATATTATTATTTAGAATAAATCTGGTGTTAAAATGAAAGATAAAGTGTTAGAAACTCTTTATGAAAAAAAAGGAGAATATATCCATATCAACGATCTGGCCTCAAGACTTGAAATTCCAGTATCTGAAGTACATGAACATGTGGCATCACTTAAAAATGAAGGATACATTATAGAAACATCTTCTGATGAGGAATTTATGCTTAAAGAAGATCTAACATTACTGCTGCCACATAAACTCAAAGATAAGCTCAGCACTGATTATATTGGAAAAGAAATTCACTATTTTAGAGAAGTGGACTCCACAAACGAAGTTGCAAAAAAATTGGCCAGAGAAGGTGCACCAGAAGGAACCATTGTAATAGCAGAAAGTCAAAGGAGAGGAAAAGGCAGACGTGGGAAAAAATGGATATCTCCATTAGGTGGCGCATGGCTGTCTATTATCCTGAGACCTAATACATTACCTATCAATGCACCTCAATTAACATTTATAGCAGGTGTTGCAGCTGCACAAACTATAAAAGATGAATATGGACTTGATGCAGGTATAAAATGGCCAAATGATGTTTTAATATATGATAAAAAAGTTTGTGGAGTATTAACTGAGATAAGCACTGAAATAAACACAATTGACTACATCATTACAGGAATTGGAATCGATGCCAATATTGATGTAAATTTACTCCCTTCAGAACTCCAGGATACAACGACGTCTCTTAAAAGCGAACTGAATCAGGATATATCCCGTATGATACTGGTACAAAAGTTCCTTGGAAATTTCGAAGCAATGTATGATGAATTCAACAAGGGTAACTTCCAAGAAATTTTAAGAAAATGGCGTCAGCTTTCAAAAACAATTGGAAGGCAAGTAGAAATTAGAAAAGGAACCGAATTTATCCGTGGGGAAGCTGTAGGTGTAAACAGTAAAGGGGCGTTGATTTTAGAACTGGAAGATGGAACACTGAAAAAAATTATTTCTGGTGAGTGCAGGCATATTTAAAAACTTACATTTTGAGCCGTTTATGGCAAAATATAACTCTGATTATACTAAATTCTAATTTATTTTTTCAATTCAAATTTTTTGTAAAATCAAAGATCTTTTGAGTGGGTAAATGGTAAAGTGAAATAAAAAGTCGAACCCCTGCCCAGTTCTGATTCAACCCAAATTCGCCCATCGTATTGCTCTACTATTCTTTTAACAACTGATAAACCTATTCCAGTTCCTTCATATTTGCCCATTGCATGTAATCGTTTAAAAACTTCAAAAATTTTATCTTTATATTCTTTTTCTATCCCTATCCCATTATCTGCAACAGAAAAAATAAATTCATTATTTTCTTTATCTATCTGGCATGAAATATGGATTTTTGGAGGTTCATCAGACTTTCTAAATTTAATGGCATTACTAATTAAGTTCTGGAAAACTCTAACCATCTGATCAGGATCAGCCAGTACATTTGGAAGATGAACATGTGTAATCTCAGCATTGTTTTTGTTGATTAATGCATGTAAATTAGACAAAGCTTGCTCAAGTTCAGTATTCATATCTACTTCTTTAAATTCAACTTTTTGAGTCCCAACACGAGAATATTCAAGTAATCCCTGAATCATTTCTTTCATACGAACAGCAGCATCTACTATAAATTCAATAAACTCATCAGCGTCAGAATCTAGTTGACCCCCATATCTTCTTTCAAGAAGCTGTGTAAAACTTGCAATCGTTCTAAGAGGCTCCTGGAGATCATGGGAAGTAATATAAGCAAACTGCTGAAGTTCATAATTAGAACGTTTCAACTCTTCGATTGTTTCTCTTAATTTCTCTTCCGCCTTTTTACGTTCAGTAATATCATGAGCAATTACATTGAAAGCAAATATTTCATCATCCTTTTTTAATGCTTTTAAATAGGTTTCATCGTAATGGATTTTGCCGTTCTTATCAATAAATCGAGATTCATACGGCTTTAAATTCTTTCCTCTTAAAACTTGGGAAACTTTTTCTATATGCAACGGCATTTCTTCATCAAGCAATAAGTCCAGTTCTGTAAAATTTTTTCCAATTAAATCTTTCTTAGATAATCCTGTAACTTCCTGTGCTGCATGGTTTACATCCATTAAATTGCCATCAGTTCCTATAAGTACTGTAGAATCTGGTGATGAATTAAAAAGGGTTCTATACTTTTGTTCACTCCTTTTAAGCTCATTCTCTGCTTTTTTACGCTCTGTTATATCACGAGAAATTTCAAGGGCAATATTTGTTGCATTGCGGTTAATAAAATGAATAATAACCTCTACAGGTATTCTTCTTCCATTTTTAGCTACATGGATTGTTTCAAAACGGACATGACCCTCTTTAGAGAGCTTTTCCATATTTTCAGGTGTTTCAAGCCCTTCGTCAATATCAAAAGGACCCATATTTAAAAATTCATTCTTACTATAACCCAATCGCTTAATTCCTGCATTATTAACTTCAATATATCTTGCATATTCGCCGTCTTTCCTGCCTTCAATTAAACTAATCATATCTGTTGCATTATCAAAAATTCCGCGGAACTTCGCTTCACTATCCTTTAAAGCAGCTTCAGCTTTCTTAAGTTCAGTAATATCCTGATTTGCACCATACGTTTTGATTGTTAGACCTTCATCATTCTTAATAACTCCATAACGGACTATAATAAAACGTTTTTCACCGTCAGCCCTTATAATTGTGTGTTCAACCTGTCCAAAAAAGTCAGGATCATCTGTCTGTAAAGCTTTGGCCATTTCTTCATTTACCAGGTGTGATTCTTCAGGAGGAAGAAATTTTTGGGCATATTCTTCAGAAGACATTTTGGATCCTCCTTCATGGTCAGCAGTGGTCCCATACAACTTATAAAAACGATCATCAAAAGTAAACAAGTCTAAACTGACATCATACTCCCAGTAAGCTAATTTAGCCATGTCCATAGCCAATATTAGTTTCCTTTCACTCTGGCGTAAATTATTTTCAGTTTTTTTACGCTCGGTTATATCTCTAATACTTGCCACTATATATTGTTCCCCAGAAATATCAGTGTATAACGTTTTTTTAGTGACTAAAATGTGCACATTACCCTCAGAATCTGTAAATTCTTCTTCATTAACATTTTCCACTCCCGTTTTGAATACTTCTTCGTCTTTCTCCCAGAAAACATCCGCTTCATGAGGAGGGAAGAAATCATAATCTGATTTTCCCAGAATTTCCTCTCGTGAATAACCCATGAGTTTGCAGTAAGCATCATTTAAAAGAATCCAGCAGTGCTGGTTATCCTTAACAAAAACAGGATCAGCAATTGAATTTATAATTTTATCAAGATAATTCTTTGATTTAATAAGATCTTCTTCAGCATGTCTGCGTTCTTGAATTTCTTTTCGCAGCGCATAATTAGACTCATTAAGCTCTCTAGTTCGCTTTTGTACTTTTAATTCCAGATTGTTATGGGCTTCCTGCAGTTCTTTTAAAATCAAATTCTTTGATTTTGAGGCTTCAAACATTAAATGTTTGAAAGCATTTTCAGCGTCTTTACGTTTGGTAATATCTGTTCCAATACTTAAAACGCCTGTAACCTTGCCCTCATCATCATAAATACCTTTATTTGTCCATGCAACCCAAACTCTTCTCTTATCATGAGTTATATTCTCATTTTCCATATTAATATGAGATTCAGGATCACTTACAATCCGGTTAATGAGTTCTCTGAGGTTTCTTCCAGAAGATTCAGTTTCAGGGACTATTGTACCAATAACATTTTTTCCCATAATTTTTTCTTTATTAAAACCAAAGAATTTCTCAGCAAATTCATTAAAAAAAGTAATTTGTCCTTTTTTATCCATTTTAAGGATAATACTGTTGGCATTTTCGACCAGTTCACGATATTTCTTTTCATTTTCCGTTAATCTTTCTTCAATTTTTTTACGTTTAGTAATATCCTGAATCTGCACTAAATACCCCGAATCAACAACAGAAATAGTAAAATCTAAGTATGCAGTCCCTGATCTAGTAGGCTCATAATATCCTGCATCCCTCATATCTTCAAAATTCATTTGGGACTGAAATTTAATTACCCCTTCACCAATCAGTTTTTCCTTCCTAGAAACAACATCAGGATTGTTAAATAGGTTTACACTTACATCCTCTGATTCTGGAATTCCGGCTATATCCTTAGCTGATTGATTTGCAGCGATTAATTTACCTTCTTTATCATAAAATAAAATACCTATTGGAGATTTCAAGAAAATTTCCCTGAATTTAATATCAGTTTCTTTAAATATAATTCCTCCGAACTATATTCAATTCCAATCCTCGTTAATTACTCTAATTTTTTAAGATAAATAACTTATGATTTATTCAATAAATAACTTTATAAAATTTATTTTATATCTTTCAAAATTCAAAGCAGTATTTCACTGTTTAAATAGTTAAATTAGATGTAAATTTAAAAATCACAATAATAAGTTATTATTAACTTATTATTCAACTTTTAAATTATTTACCTGATGAAACACACTACTGCACCTTAATCCGCACTAATGATAGCAATTTCTCCTACTTTCCCATCCACATCAAATTTTTTGCCCATTATTTTCTCTGTTACAAATATATTCGTAACAGCATGCAAAGTCAACTCTGCAGTTTTTACCCTTGATTTACCCGCTATGGCCATATAAGGGATAATCTGATCTCCAATATATTTATCAACTGCAGCTCCACGAGATATATTATATAAAAGTTCTTCTGCTGCTATTTCGCCAACTTTTTCCGCTCTTACTCCTCTTTCACCAATGGAACTTCCGCCAACTCTGGTATTTCCCTCTGTCCAGAGAACGATGCCAGATCCTGGCCCTAATGTGTTATCAGAATGTTCTACTTCAATTTCGGCATCAAATCCATTCGCTTTAAGGACTTTTTCTGCACTTTCAGCCTGTCTTACTGCAACATGTTCAGGTAGTTTTACAGCATGAGATATTCCCCTTATTTTATCTACCTCTAAATCACCTATATTGATTGGATTTAATTTTTTTACAGGGTTTATTTTAACATTGATGATACCTCCGCCACGAGGATAATGGCCCCTGCGGATTATATCTAATTCTGCGTTATATCCCATTGATCTTAAAACAGGGAGGGTAACCTGTTGAAGATAATTTACAGGTGGAGACCACCTCACATCGGTACCCCCTCTTATTTTAATGTTTACAGGGGCATCTGCAAATACAACAGGTATCATAAATGCCTGGAGGACCAAAGTAACGCTTCCAGCAGTTTTAACGTCGATATTATAAGTTCCACCCTTTACATTTTCAGGATAAAAAAACAGTTCTTTTGACTCTATTTCAAGTCCTTCAACGCGTGCATTAGATAAACCTGCAACAGCCTTTACAGCATTTAAATGTTGGGGCATTAAACCCGATCTAGGCCGATTTGCACGAATATTAGTTATGTGAATAGGGTTCATGGTTAAAGCAGATAATGCAGTAGATATGCGTAAAAGAGCTCCCCCACCTTCTCCATGAGATCCATCTATTTCAATCATGTTTTTCAAAAACTCCTGTAAAATCCATGAAATTTTAGAATATTTTGATCCACTACAAAATTGGAGTGTTTATAATATATTAATACGCCCACGAATTTATTTTTAATTATGTTAATACAAAAAAAGTAATGCATACATGAATATGCTAATTCATGTATCTTAATCATCATATTCATATAAAACTAATTCACATGCTTCCTTATAGTTTACAATTTCATTTAGATGTGAAAAAGTCTCTATAAATGCCTTAACAATATACTCCTTATCAACACGTTCAGCATCTTCTGCTGCAAGATCTATCCGTATAGTTGGTGACGCTCCAGGCATTCCAACTGCAGGAATTGTAACTATATGATAGTTTCTAAGTAGAAGTGCTGAAAAAACACATGCAACATCTGCTGGACTAAATTCAGTTTCAACACCCTTCTGCTTTAATTCATTTATCAGATCATCAGCTGAAAGCATTACACCTGTTGGTGTTTCTTTAATACTACTAATTCCTTTTTTTATAGCTTCATAGACCAGATGTTTTTTTCGGAAGGCATCAATCATTCTTTCTCCATTGAAGCTTTCAATTGCCTTTATTATTCCTACGATCGTTGCAGATTGAGCTTCAAGGCCGAATTGATGTGCCTTAGACTTTATTAAGTCTACAATTTCGCCTTTTCCAGCCATGAGTCCTGCCCTTGGACCATCCATTAACTTATCAGTACTGGTTATAACCAGATCAGCACCCATATCCATCGCTTTGGGCTGATTGTACAATACAGTTCTTAACCTTGCTCCAGATGCGTCATCTACAAACACAGGGATATTTTTTGATCCTGATATTTCTATTATTTTCAAAAATTCATCTTCTTTTATGATATCATGGTCCATTGTAGAACCAGTTATAATAACTAAAGAAGTGTTATCCTTAATTTCAAATTCATCGAGATTATCAAATTCCCTGTAAGAAGCACCTACAAGCGCGGTACTTCGAGGAATGGAAGGATGAGATGGAAATTTGGGTAAATAATGAATAACTTCATCACCACTTGATACAAGAGCTAGAATAGTTGCTAGAATTCCGGATGTTGTTCTATTAAATGCAAGTATCTTTTCTCCACCCAGATGCTCTTTTCCAAGATTTTGTAATTCACTTTCAAATATAGCAGGGCCTGCATATGTTTCAAGGAGATCTAAATCTTCCTGACTCAATTTAAATCCTCCAGCAAGGCCTGTTAAATCGTAAAGTGCATTTCTTCCATTTTGCTTCAAAATGGAACTGATAATTCTAAATGAGTTTTCTCTCTTTTTTACTTCATCAACAGGAGATTTAATAAGCATTTTCTTCCCTTGTGTCCTGATCAGATCTGCCTTTAGTTTCAGCTTTTAAGACAATAGCATGGTCTGCAGAGTTCTGCAGTGCAGCACTGAATCCCGGCTCTACACCAATTACAATTGTTTCTTTCCCATTTTCCTTTGCTTTGTTTATAATGGGTAAAAAATCAGCGTCACGAGTCATGAGAGCAACAACATCAATATTAGGATTATAAATCAATTCCATACCTTCAACAGCCATATAAACATCAGTATCTCCCGCAACGACAACTGGAGTAAATCCCTGATTTACAATAGCTTCTATAAGTTTATCTGAAGCGTATTGATTTAAAAGGACTTTACCCACCCTCATATCACCAAAATCAGCCACAATTTTTCTTACAATATCAAGATTAAGGCTAAATTCTTTCCTTAGCATATTCGGTCCATCAACAAGAAGACCTATAGTCTTTCCACCTGCTTCCCTTTTTTTTAAAGGAATGTAATCCTTTAAGGAAGTCAGTTTTTCAAAGCTACGCATGGTTATCCTCCGACTTATTTTAAATATTTCGTTAACCCATATATTAAATAGAGTAAAAAACAATGCTTAATTGCTTTTAAATTAATTTATTATTGTTTTTTTACAGTACAGGCTGTTTTTAATCGGTTGTATAGACAATATTTTTAAATTTCCACCTTCTAAATAATATTAACTGTCTAAATATTATGTTCATTTTTCTATATTATTTTACTTATCCAGTTATATAACATACCTGTAAATTTTATTAGATAAGCTTTTTTTACAACAGTTCATGATTTAAATTTAGTTTTTTATATAGTTTTAGATTTATTTCGCTTAAAATTAGTCCAAATTTCCCCCAGACGTAATGAGAACCCATGAGTTATATGTGTTGTATACTACCCATACCATTCAATTTCCCAACTATAAAATTCTTACATAAAATTTTCAAAGGATTTTGAATATATAAATCAGCACAGATTATAATATAAAAAATTAGTTTATGACTCAAAGTTTCCATTATATACTGTCAATTAAGGACAGGTTCCATTACAGGAAACAGTGGCTATTGTTTATGCCCATAATAATTTCATTACCCTGCTTAAAGAATTAATTTTAGGTTTAACTTAAATAGGGCAGTTTCTACTTTTTTCAATTAGAAGGTAATTTAACATTATGGTGGGGGCGTTTTATTATGGCTAATTTGAGATATTATACTTAATGAACCATTAGTTTCAATGA
This sequence comes from Methanobacterium bryantii, assembly GCF_002287175.1. Lineage (NCBI taxonomy): Archaea > Methanobacteriati > Methanobacteriota > Methanobacteria > Methanobacteriales > Methanobacteriaceae > Methanobacterium > Methanobacterium bryantii. The sequence continues at coordinate 98,106 of NZ_LMVM01000038.1, forward strand.
TTACTGTATCAACGTCTTCAATACTGTTTATGCCCATGTTTCTCATAGTTGAATAAATTTCAGATTCTGTTACGCGCTCTGATTTCATTGCACTTTTAAGAAAATTTCCCCGGTAAAAGAGAAGTTTAGGTTCAGACTTTACCAGTTTATCTATTTTTGAAGATCTTACAGATGTCCATGTAACAATAAACTGCAGGAATATTAAAAGTGCCAGTGCTGTAACCCCCTCAGCAAGTGAAACAGTTGAACTGAGTAAAATAGATGCAATAGTGGAACCAAATGCTATGGTAATTACAAAGTCAAACTGGTTCATCTTTGAAAGCGTACGCTTTCCTGAAATACGCAGCATGAATACTAATATAAAATACATTGGTATGCCCACTAATAATACCCTTAAAACCCCATTCCAATTTTGAAAATACCACATTGATTCAAACAGTGCCATTTAATCCTCCTTAATTCGATTTTATGCAATACTTTTATAAGAAGATTTATTCTTATAAATAGTAATAATATTATTATAAAAAATATAATAAATTTTATATTGGTTGATCTCAAACTGTAAAAGATGAAGTTGAAGAAACCAAATGGTTTCTGAAATGTCAAAAAATGAAAATTTTCACATGCCGTAAAACCCTCCAATAGGAAGGTTTCCAAAATCAAAGATTTAAAAATTATAGCTTCGTTTTTTAAAGGATTTAAAGAACTATAATAAATAAAAAATTAGGATGTGAGATGGGTATAAAAATTAGTATGGCTGACAAAATTGAAAATTTTGTCGCATTAAAAATTGAAAATTTTTAAAGCACTGAAGGACATGGATTATCCTGCAAGTAAACATGATTTAGTACAAAAAGCGAAAGATAATAATGCCCGCATTGAATTAATTCATAAGATAGAAAATTTACCTGATGAACGTTTTAATTCAGAAGAAGACGTTTAAAAATCATGGAAAAAAAAGACAAAACGTAAAATAAATAAAATTTTTTATTTTTGTTAATTACAGTTATTAACAGAGTATTTCCCCAAATTGGAGGATTATTCAGTTAGATCATTATGAATTTAATAGAAAGAATATATTAAACTTATCTTCCCACCCACTATTGATTTCATTAAACGGTTCTTTAATGATTTCATCAAGGCTCATTTTATTGGATTTTATAAAAAAGCATCTAGAATTTATTAAATTAATATTATTAGTTACATTTCATGATTTTTCGTCTCATGGCCAACACAAAATTATCGCTAAAATAACGGTTAAAACTATTATTCCCAGTAATATGGGTTATAAAGATACATTAGTGGTTGTGGTTGTTAGGGTTGACACCATTGATATGCTTCCCCCATAACTTTAAGCTCATGATTTTATTTAAATGATTTATTCTAATAATTCACTAAAAGAACTCATTTTCATAAAAAGAATTTAATGTTTCAACTCATTTGATTAGTACCTTCTATAGATTCACCCGCGTTAACCGATAGAACCACCGTCTTTTTGTCCAGGGTAATGCTTGACGGTTATTAACTATAAGGCCGCTGCGTTAAAGTCATTTTACTGTATTAAAAATTAATTAATATAAAAAGATTTAGTTTATTGAATCATAAATCCCTTTACCATCTCTTCAACAGCTTTAATTTCTTCTCCCGTCGGAATTCCATTATTAAATGGGTATTCATTTTCAGGGAAATATTCAAGTATTTTTAATCCTTTTTCATTGTCTGCTTCAACTACAAATCGTTTAATGTTTCCCAAAGGTATATTAGCTATCATAGGTACGATTTTATCCTTTTTTTCTTTTTCTAATCCTATGATACTAAGTTTAATAAAGTGTTTTTGATGTTCAACAGAATATCCAAATTCCAGTACTTTAACTTCCAGCATAAAATCACCATAGAACATTTAAGCATCATATAACTTAATTTTTGCGATATGTACAAATTCTTATTTTCATTACTCTTTCGATAAAACTCATTTGATAGGTACTCTAATAAATTCACTGCATGGAGTAACACCTCCATTTTGTCCATGATTACAATACTCCCTAAATCTATCCCTATCATTAAAATCCCAAAGTTTTCCTAAAATCTAAACCATTGCTAGGGCCTATTCTTCAAAAACCAAATTCTAGATCCTGCGTAACTATCCCTGGAAAGTCGCTCGTCTTTCAGTCTTAGAATTTAAGTTTGCTGTTTTTATTTTAAAAACAGATGTTTCGTAGTGCTTTAATATAACTAATGTAAATTGAGTTATACAAAAATTTAACCTTTTATTGACACTTTTAGAGCAATATCTCTACTAAAATGCTGATTAATTTTCAAAAAAGAAAACGTATATATTGCATATCGTATAAATCCAGAAAAGTAAATCAATTTTTTCTATAGGTTATGAAAATGAAAGATAAAAAAACGTCTCTTTTAGCATTTGCTATAGGTGGGCCTATCGGCTGTTTAGGTGGATTAATAGGTTTAGGTGGGGCTGAATTTAGGCTTCCTTTCCTATTAAAAACTTTTAATAAAAAGGCTAAAAAAGCAGTGGCATTAAATATGCTGATAAGTTTAATCACAGTTGTATCGGCGATATATTTTAGATCCTGTAATTTCGATATCTCTCTTATTGTTCCTCAAGTGTTGCTAATGGCAGCAATCATTATAGGTTCTACAACAGGTGCTTACTGGGGAATAGGAATGCTAACTAAAGTATCTGATACTTTGTTTAAAAAAATACTGTTAATATTGCTTTTAATCATGGGATTGCTCCTTATTAGTGAAAGCTTTATCACCTTCGGCTCAATGGGAATAATGTTCGGCAGTCTATATACTGAGCTAATTGTAGCTGTATTCTGTGGAGTACTTATTGGAATCATCAGCAGTCTTTTAGGGGTTGCTGGTGGAGAAGTTATAATTCCAATATTAATTCTACTCTTCGGAATAGACGTTAAATTAGCAGGGACAATGAGTTTAATCATCAGTTTACCTACTATGCTTGTCGGAATCACAAGACATGCTAAAAATAAAATGTATATTGACAGGTCCGAACTCGGCTCTTTAGTCTTGCCAATGGGTGTCGCTTCTATTATCGGTGCTTCAATAGGTGCATTCTTAGTTATATATGCCCCTTCACAGCTATTAAAAATCATATTAGGTGCGTTATTAATATTTACATCCATTAAAATACTCACCGAGAAAAATTAATATCATTTACTACTATTTTTTTATTTTAAACATGCAAAATTTCCTAAAACTCTTAAAATCTAGATTTGGTTTCATAAAAAGAAGCCAATAATAGGATTCAATTGAGGTTTCTTTAATTTGTAACATTTAAAAGTTTAATTATCGCGTTTAGAAACATAATAACATTTTGAAATGTCCAATCTTGCGTTTCGCTTACCGTAATGCTTTAAATAAAACAAAACGAAAACTTATAATAGGTTAGGAGTCATCAGCTTATTTTTAAGCGGTTAATGCGAACCCCATCGCAGATACAAAATATATTATTTTTATATAAATACTTTAAAAGTGGATATCCATAATAATAAATAACGCTCATGTTCACAAAAACTTCGGTTTTTGTGACCGTAAAAATCTGCGATTTTTACATGTCCATGATCCTGTGCGTGATATACTTTTATGTTAAATTGTAGTTTTAATTGATTATATGGGATTTATCTTAAAAAAAATACAATTTACTTAACCAGACACACGAGTGAAGCGATATTATTTACACAACATTCAGGCATGAACGTTAATTTAAATAGTTGGGGATGATTGGGTCTTAAATGATCGGGCCATAGTGCCTTTTACGTTTTTAAAATAGGATATAATTGAAAATGAATTAAAATTCATCTTCGCTTTTACTTTTAAAAAATAGAAGTTTTAACATAATATGTGGTTTAATTCAAATTTTAAATTTATTCTATTTCCAGAGAGAAAGAATCCTGGAACAAATCTTTAACTACCTGTAAATCCTGTTCATCTAATCTTGTTATTGCCCCATCACTGGTATTTCGGAAGTAATAATCAGCGTCTACTATTTGCCCGCTGTTATCTATGTACAGGTAAAGCCCATCTACAAAATCTTCAGGATTATCCGATGGAAGGAATATTTCAAGTCTTATAAGTATTTCAGACCCTTGAATACTTTCATGTAATTCTTCTCGTTTAGCATCATCTTGAAGAGCTTCTTTAAACCATGTCATTCTCGATTTAAGCTCCTGCCCTACTTTTTCAGTATACAATTCATCGTTGGGTTCCATAATAACACCTTGTTTTCATATTAATAATTATATCTGTTTTTTTATTATATACCATTTGTTCTTTTCTAAATTATCCAAACTATTTAAGAGTTAAATTCTATTGTATTTTAAATGTTACATGTTAAAAAAGTTATTTACCCGACTATAAATTTCTGCAGGTCCAATTTAAATTATCTCTATTTAACTCCAGAATATAGCGGGGTATATCCACAACCCGGTCTACTTTATCTATTATCACACTGTCACCTGTTGCAACTATTGCATTTTTAAGCTTTGATAACTTTATAATTTCAGTATCAACAGTTTTTGATAGACAAACATTTCCAGGAAGGTCATATCCATCCATAATTTTTTTTGTAAGGCCGGCAAGCTTACCGCTGAAACTTACAGGGCTGTCAAAGAAAAAACATGTGTATGATGGGCCATATGAACTTATTAAATCTAAAATTTTGTTAAGTGCCATCTCTGTGGCATTATTAAGTTTATATTTTCCAAAAACAGCGTTTAAATCCCTTATAACCATATCATCACATAGAATGATGGAATCATAATCTTCATGGTACAGGCTTTCAACTGTAATAAGAACGTTGTAGCCGTCTACTAAAAGAAGCACATCCTTTATTTTAGAAATATCAATGATTTTTTCCTGCCGCTTCTTTAATATTAAATCCGAAAAAATAGACCTCGCAAGGTAATTTCTCTCATCTTTATTTAACACATATTTATTTGCAACAAATTGTAGAGCACCTTTCTTTCTATAACCTCGGTTAAGAAGAAATCTCAGATCAAATGCTGCTCTTTTAAGCTTATTTTTTTCAATATGCATAATGGTTAAAAAAATAGTAATTGAATATATTACATTTTCAGCCTTTTCTTTTTGCTACTATTATAGGCACCCTGTCAGATGCATCTTCTGCACGGTCTGCTATATTACCTATTTTTTCTGCGATATTTTTAAGTTCCATAAACTTTAAAATACTAATTTCTTCAGATCTATATGATCCATAGAGTCTGCTGATTATCCTTCTTTCTACAATATCTCCTTCATCTTCTTTTTTTTCTATATCATGTGTTTTAGAAAGAGCAGCACCTAAATCAACATCAAGCATTTCTATACAATCTCTAAGTAATGCAACTGCATCACACGATGCTTTAACAAGTTCTATGAAATCTTCTTTAAATGATTCAGGAAAGGTTATTTTCCCCAGGGATATGGAATACGCCGTTGATTCAACAGCATCAGCAACAGAATCCACCTGTTCTGCAAGATTTATTCGGTCTTCTCTATCAAATGGTAGAAATGCTCCTTTGAAAAATTCAATTTCCATTTTTCTCCTGATTTCATCTGCTTCCTTTTCAATCCGGCTTATTTCATTAACATCGTCGTCCATAGAATCAAAATCATGTTCATAATAGTGTTCCATGACATCTACAAGCTTATACACGCATTGATAAACCAGTTCAACATGTAATTTTGAAAGTTTTTCAACTTCAGTTTCTTTGCCAAAAAATCTTTTCATATTTATCCCTTTATAATTTAATCACGGTTTTAATGGGATAATTATCAGATTAAATCATGAAGAAGTCGAATCGCATCCAGTAATCCGTGTGCATATGTTGCGCATCCAAAGGAAGTTATGTAATCCTGTTTTTCTAGATAATATTTTGTATCTTCAAAGTAGCTTATGGCTCTTTCAATTATCTCATTTTCATTATCATCTATTTTTATGGATTCTATTTCTTTTATATTTTTTGTAAATAATTCAATATCTTTTTCAATACGTTGGATGGTGTGTTTTTCATCGTACATGCTATCTATCCCATATTATCTTATTTGTCCTTCTTTAACTGTTTCCATGCATGGTATACTCTTTGTAAAACGGTGAAATATCCAAGTACCATTATTAAAATTACAGCAAGTGCCATGAAATAGTTTGAACCTATTATCACACTTAAAAATGCACCAGCCACCAGAATAACAAGGCGTTCTGCCCTTTCGGCTATACCAACACTGCCACTGATTCCTTCTACTTCTATCCTGGCCCTTACATAACTCACACTTAAAGACGCATGCAGCGCCAAAATTCCAATGAGCCAGTTTACAGAACCTCCATATATTATACCGATCAAAATAAATGCATCTGCAAACCTATCAACAGTTGAATCAAGGATACCCCCAAAAGGTGTTTCAGCAGAATGATTCCTTGCAACTGCACCGTCAATTACATCAGCCAGGCCGCTAACTAATATAAAAATCCCACCCCATAGTAAATCGCCGCGTGCAAACATATATGCAGATAAAAGACTTATTAAAAGCCCGATTATAGTGAGGATATTTGGATTTATTTTGATTCGTTTTGCAATTGGGTCTATGAATAATTTAAGCTGTGGTCGTAATCTATTAAGCATACTGGATAATTATTTAATTCCTAAAGATAAAAGTTTGGATAATCAATAGCTACAAAATTACATGAATTCCAAATTATATAAAAGATACAATATATAGTGAATAACCAAATATTTTTGACTAATATTCAAATAAATTTGTTTATATGCTTTAAATTTAATTTCAACTTAAAAATAAGCGTTTAAAAAGCTCCATTATTCACTAAAAATTAAATTATTCCAATTTTATTTAAATAAACGGATGATTAAATGAAAATACTCAAAATTAATGCAGTTAATCCAGAAAAAGAGAAAATTAAAGAGGCAATTAGTGTTTTAAAAAGAGGAGGTACTGTAGTTTACCCCACAGATACAGTTTATGGCATTGGGGCAAATATATTTGACGCGGAAGCCACCCGAAAAGTATATCAAATTAAGAAAAGGTCATATTCAAAACCAATATCTGCATGTGTTTCTAAAATTCAAGATATACATAAAATAGCATATATGGATAAAAATACTGAAAAAATGGTTCAGAAAATTCTTCCAGGCCCATTTACAATAATTTTAAAGAAAAAAGGAAACGTATCCCCCATACTTACTTCAGGTAGAGAAAAAATTGGGATAAGAATTCCGGACAGTAAAGTTTGTATGGAACTTTCAGGCCAATTTCCAATAACAACAACGAGCGCTAATATTTCAGGTGAAAAGATTCCAGAATCATTAGATGGTATTTTAAAGCAGCTTGATGATAGCATTGATTTAATTCTTGATGCAGGATTATGCAAACATGGAATTCACTCCACTGTAATTGACATGACTGCCTCACCTAAAATTGTGAGAAAAGGTGCAATTGTACCTGATTTTGATTGTTAGTTGATTAAACCCAAAAATTGTGCTCCCATAATTAAATATTCTTTTAAATCTTCATAAGCATTTAAACTAGCCATTGTCCATAAAAATAAGCCCAAAAAAATACATGCAGTTAATTTGGTTTTTGAACTTGAATTTAACATGTACAGATTTATGATTTTTACAATATTTATTATTACTGAATCAATAGTTCAATACTTAAATAGAAGAATAATAAGTTATGAATATTCCTCTTGAAGAGAATTATACCAGCCTTCAGGTGTTCCCCCATTTAGTTTGGGTATTACATAACTTTTAAATAGAGTTCCAATTAAAACTTTGAACATGCTTCTGTGTTTAAACAGGTATTTTGGCCTTGTATAAAATTTAAGATATGCTTTGTTCAGTTTTCTTTCAACTAACTTTTTAGTTAGACCTAATTTTTCATAATTTACAACAGAATCCAGAACAGTATATTTGCTCCAATCTTCCGTATCAAGGAGTCCTTTTTGTTTTAATTCATAATATATAGGAGTTCCTGGAAATGGAGTCAGTATTGAAAATTGGCCGTAATCAGGATCAAGCTTTATTGAAAAATCAATAGTCTGGTCCATCTCTTGAGCTGTTTCACCGGGATAACCCAACATAAATGACCCCAAAACATTAATATCAACATTTTTCGCTGCTTTAATAGCATCCTCCGATTGTTTTAATGTAATACCCTTTCCCATAAGGTCTAAAACACGCTGCGAACCTGATTCAATTCCACAGTACAATGTACTCATACCTGCACTTTTTAAACACTCTAAAAGCTCTTGATTTACTGTATCTACCCTTGAAGAAGTTACAAAGCTTATATCAAGGCCTCTATTTTTAATTTCATCAGCTACTGCCCTGGCCCTTCTTTTATTTAACATGAATATATCATCTAAAAATGCTATGTCCCTGACGCCGTATTTATAAACCAGTTCCTCCAGCTCATCAACAACATTTTCAGCGCTACGGCTCCTGAATTTTTTACCCATAATAAGCGATGAAGAACAGTAGTTACAATTAAAAACACAACCCCTACTTGTTATAATCCCTCCAGCCTGACTTTGAGAAGTTTTATACTCATTAAATGGTACAAGATGCCTTGCTGGAAAAGATAACCCATCAAGATTCTCTATTAATGGCCTTGGCGGTGTTGCATTGATTTTACCATTGTCACGGTAAACTATTCCTTTAACATTTTCAAAGTTATTAAACCCATTTTTTATGTACTCCTCAGCAACTTCAGTTAGGGTTTCCTCACCTTCACCTACAACAACAACATCTAAACCATCCCCTGCTTTTAAAGTTCCCGAAGGCGTGAAAGTAGGATGAGAACCACCTATTACAGCCAAAGTATTTGGTAAGATCTCTTTAATGGCTTTAACATATTTTAAAGCATTTTTTATTGTAGCCGTGGTGGCGGTAACCCCCACAACCACAGGATCAATTTTCGATGCTAAACTGGCTATTTTTTCAAATCCCACCTGGTACAGGTCATCATCAAGTATCTTAACAGATAATGAAGCTTTTTCGAGTGCTGCCGCCAGGTACATGAGATTTAAAGGAGGAACTCTAAGACCCAATCCATTAGTTACGTGGCCCTTATCCATTGGATTTATAAGTAAAACTTCGGCGTCATTCATGTTTTCTGGTCTCCATTTTCAATATCAAATTTTCATGATGACTTTCATAAGCTCTTTCCATTGATATTCTGTCTTTAAGAGTTTCCCACTCTTTCTGATTATTTATACAACCAGGATCCGGGGCTAAAATATCATCAAAATAATTGTATGCTCTTGCCCTGCAGCCCCCACAGATATGCCTGGAATTACATTCCCCACATTGCCCTTCAAGTATTTCTTTATCTCTGAGCTGATGCAGGACGTTATTATTCATCCATATATCTTCAAAATTGTCATTCATTAAATTGCCGAGTTTAACTTCTTCTTTATGAGGGAAAAATACACATGGGTAAATATCCCCATTGGGTTCGATACTCATATAAAATCGTCCTGCCCCACAGCCCCCTATAAATTCTGCAAGCTGCATAAGCGCAGGACTGGTATATTCAGGGTTATAAAAGTGGGTTGGTATCATGGCTGAATCTTTTGAAACCATTGACTCTGCCACAGGAGCATATTGAGGTGCTGTTGATAAAATTTGCATTTCACCATTCTTATTTTCAACATAAGCTGTCTCAAGAAGTTCAGATCTATCCTTTGGGGAGAGGTCCATATCCACAATTTCAGTTCCATTTCCAGTGGGTATAAAATTGTACAGCATAAACCAGTTTACACCTAAATCCCTTACAAAATCGATCATTTCCGGAATTTCATCAATATTATATTCAGTTACAGTTGTTGCCACCTCAACAAAGATACCTGCATCCACAAAATTCTCCACAGCCAAAACTGCCCTTTCCCATGCACCATTAACTCTTCTAAATGAATCATGAGTCTTTGAACCTGTTCCATCCAGACTTATCTGGATAAATTCCAGTCCGGCATCAATAAATTTCTGTGATTTCCCTTTATCTGCGAGAATATAACCATTGGTAGCCATAGCTGCACACATTCCACTATTTTCAGTGTGCTTTATAAAATCAAGAATATGAGGATGAATTGTTGGTTCGCCGCCAGAAAAAGCAATAGAAGTCACTCCAGATTTTGCCATGCGGTCTAAACCATTGATAATATCTTTAGAGGACAGTTCATTTTCACCGCGCTTACCTGCGCTTTCATAACAATGAACACACCGCATATTACATGCTTTTGTAATATTCCAAACTATTTGAAATGGCGCTCCTGGAACAAAAGGTCTTTTAACGCCGAATAGCGCAATTCCTTTAAGTACGCTGGTAAGTCCCCTTATCCAGTATTCACTTTCCATAGCTTCTTTAAGTTCCTTTTCAGAAGTACCAAAACCAGTAGCACCCTTTTTAACGATGTAACCTATAAGTCTAGACATCAACTTACATTTATAGCAGGCATCATTTTCTTTTCCTAAATAAATCTTTAAAGCACTTTCCAATCTTATGGCTTCATCTTTTTCACAGTAAGTTAGAGTTCTCTGGAGTAAATATTTAGCTAATGGATTATCAGTAATCCTCTTAAAGGTCCCAATCATATCTCCGATATTTAATTCATTTTCTTCAGATGGGCTCCTAATAATACCCCCTTCCCATTACTCAAAATTAAAAATTAATCATCAACTAAATGTCTTAAATAGCTCAAACTCAAAGTTTAATATAATAATACATTTGGTTAAGATTGTTTATATAATTTTTTATGTGTTACCAAATACTCACCACAGAAATCATCTAATTGTGTCTATTAAATACATATTTAACCAAATTCAAAAAAAGATACATCTAACACAATTTTACATGATTTTAATCCATTAAAATATGTATTAAAATTAAAATATCTCTCACCAAAATTATTTTTATTATGATATGCAAACAATTTAATGAAGAAAATCAATTCATTTACAAATTGAAAATCTCTTAAATTACATGATTTAAACTTAATTTTGACTACCAAACCATTATGAGGTATTAACAGTGAATACATTATCCGATATACAAAAAAACGGCAAAATAGCATTAGCGTGTCCAATAGACTCCATAATTGGGGGTGGCATTGAAAAAGGAAGCATTACCCAATTTTACGGCCCTCCCGGGTCTGGGAAAACTAATATAGCGCTGAAGATGCTTGTTCAATGCGCGAAAAATGGAAAAAAAGCAGTATTTATTGATACAGAGGGCGGACTTTCCATTGAAAGGATGAAACAGATTACTGGAGATCAATTTGATGATATAGCTGGAAACATAATAGTTCTTGAACCTACAACTTTTGAGGAACAGGATGAAGCAATAAAAAAGATAGAATACAGCCTAAAATCTGGAGAAAAAGATATAGACCTAATAATTCTAGATTCTGCAGTTGCACTATACAGGTTAAAAGATGGAGGCCAAACTGAGATCAATAGAGATCTTAGCAAACAAATGGGGCTTCTTTCAATGATTGCAAGGAAATATGATATTGCAGTAGTTGTAACAAATCATATATATTCCATTTTCGATGAAGAAGGAATAATAGAGCCAGTAGGCGGAACTATTTTAAAATACTGGAGTAAAATTATAATTGAACTTGTAAAGGATGAAAAAGGAGAAAGGTTTGCCATACTGAAAAGGCATAGAAGCAAACCAGATGGACTTAAGGTTAAATTTGAAATTGTTAATAGTGGGTTAAGATAAGGATGATATTATGGCAAAAGTTAAAATGGAATTTTGCCTTTTCCCGTACCTATTTGTATTGCAGGCACGATGATAAATGGTAAGGTCAATTACACGATTTATAGATCATTTGGACTTCTATCACCCTGCCTGAGATGTATATCTATATTGGCCCATAGGGATCACGCTATACAAATACCTGCATAAAAGAGAGCAGATATTTCAGCGCGAACATACCATCAGAGGAGCAAATGCAAAAACGGATTATGTAGGACTTTTTTAGGGCATAATACATATAAATCCCCCATATTTAATTCGTTTTTCGACCATGTAAACAAGGCACCTATGATAAAAGAATGTCCTGTAAATCTGCTCTGTAAACTCGTTAAAACAGCAGATCTCCCAAGAGATATTTTTTGGAGAAGTACTTGAATCCTACGTGAATAAAAAATGTATAAACGATGGAATACTTAACTTTGAGAAGAGTAACCCTCCACTATTTACAATAAACAGGCCATGAAACGCTTCATACTGGAAACTATGAAATATTATCGGTGATGCATATAAAGAAGGAAAAACCATTCCAAAATCACGATAAACAGCGCGTTGAAAGTGCCAAATAGCATTTTCTAAATTTAATCAGATAGTTAATTGTACAGATATGTTCCTTATTCCAAATTAAGTTAATATTTATGAATATAGAAAACCTATAATTTTAAATAGGAGTTTTTAAAAACGATAATGTATAATTTAAGAGTTCTTTTGAATTTATAAGTTTACATTTTATCATTTTAAATGTGTTGTGAGAATTTATGATTTCACCGAAAAAATATGCAAGAGCTGCAAAAAGACTGCCGAAAGGCTTTAAAACGGTTAATGAGTTCTTTAACTACGTCTATCATGATGAAGAAATGATATGGATGGGTCAAAATACGAACCATCTCCACGAAGAAAATGATATCATGTATTCAATGCTTGATAGCGTTAAGAATAAAGATTACTGCAAATATCCCCCACCAGAAGGGTTCCCCGAGCTTAAAGATCTAATTCTTAAAGATTTAGATCTAACCAGTGGTCACGATATTTTTGTGTCTGCAGGAGGTACAGAATCACTTTACCTCTGTATGAACGACATACTGGAATCCACAGATAATGTTATAACCTGCGATCCAGGGTATCTTATCATAGATAACTTTGCAAGTAGATTTGCCGATCATGTGACTTCAATTCCAATATACAACGAGGAATGCGGTTACAAAATGACCCCAGAACTCGTAAGGAAAAATATGGATGAGAATACAAAACTTGTATCTCTTATAGATCCTCTTAACCCACTTGGAACATGTTACACCAAAGAAGAGATCAAAGAATTCGCAGATATGGCCATTGATAACGACCTGTATTTGCTCCATGATATAACATACCGAGATTTTGCAAGGGAACATCACCTGGCGGCAAAATATGCTCCAGAGCATACTATAACCACTTACAGTTTCTCTAAAATATATGGAATGGCAGGGTTACGTATAGGGGCTTTCATAAGCACTCCAGAGATTGTAACTTCTGCTAAAAGTATAGTTATAAATGACCTTGGAACAAATGTGGTTGCTCAAATGGGTGCTCTTGCGGCACTTAAATCCAAGTCAACATGGCTTGACCGTATTAGAGACACCACAAGAGGTAACCAAAAAATTATCAAAAAAGCTGTTGACAATGTTGAAGGCGCATTTTTACCTGTGTACCCTTCAGATGGAAACATGTTTGTAATTGACCTGTATGAAACAGGTGTTGAACCAATTGATGTCGCAGAATTTCTGCTTGAGAGAAAAATCTTTGCAAGAGAAGGTAATTACACAAGTAAATTATTTGGTCACAGGTATCTAAGAGTAAGTTTTTCAATACCTAGAGCCGGCGTTGAAAAATTTGCAGTCGATTTCCAGGATGCAATAGAAACTTTAAGACCCAAATAACTTTATTTTTTCTATTTTTTAATTAATTTTTTATTTTACTACGTGATGACTAATCCTACTTTTAATTAAAAATAAATTTTAAGTCATTATTTACTAAAAACTCCATCAAGCCACATCATAACCGCAGCATTCATCAAACTTAAATTTGTAATCTGGCAGTGCGAATCTGCTCCTTCTTTTTCTGTAAACATACGAAGTGCTTTAGAACCTGAAACACCTTCATAAAACCGTTGGGTCTGAAAAATTGCTTCATCTCCCTCACCTTCACCCACAAGAGCAAGAGTAGGACATGTAATTTTATCTAAATCACTGACTATATTAAATTCTTTAATTTTATCTAAAGCTTCAGAAATGGTTTTTGTTCCATAGCGCCTTGTAAAAGTTTCCACAGCCCATCTTATAAATGGATTTTCTGAAAATAGTTCTTCATAATCCTCTTCTTTTATCTTAGCTAGTTCTTCAATATGTTCAAAACCTTCATAATAACGGCTGATGTCGATAACAGGCGAATCAACAACACATGCCTTAATCCGTTTTTCATATATCGCTGCTCTTGCTGCAAAATAACCTCCAAGACTAAAACCTACCAGTGCAAGGCATTCTTCGTCAACATTCTCACGCAGAAGTGCATAATCAGCAGCAGCTTTTACAGGCACTTCATAATCTGGTCGAAATGGTTTTTCTGGGTACATATGGATAGGTCCAACCTGTCCTGGCCCCTCAAAAAGCAGTACATTGTAACCTCTAGCAACAGCTCCAGCACCCAGATAAAAATAGAGTTCTTCTGAGGTACCATCGAAACCACTCATAATAAGAAGTGTGGGCCTTTTTTTGAGATCATCTTCTGGCTTAATGAAATAACCCGGCAGTTTCATATCTTCAAATTGTATTTCAATTACCTCACACAGTGCCTCAAAAAATTTTGCAGCTTTCTGGAAGCATTCTTTACTTTTTTCCCAGTTTTCGCGGCGGGAAGGTTCGCTGAAGAACCCAAAATATTCTGCTGCACGATAGTACATGGATGCCCTTAAATAAGAATCACGAGCACTTATTATCTCATCCCTTTCCCTGAACACATCTGCTTCTTCTTCAATCATCCTTGCAGTTGCATTCCATTCATCTACCCAGCTTACCACATCCCCATCTCTTATTCTTTTTGCAGTTGAAAGACATTCTCCAATTGAAGCGCCACCATAATGATTTAGACCTATAGATCTCATTAACTGGAAGTCAAATCCATCATTTTCAAAAAAGTTCAATCTTACGCTCATCTTTTTAACTTCTCCTGCCATTATTTTACCTCAAAAATCTCTGATTTTCGAGAGTTCGGAAAAACTGTCAAAATTTTTCAATTTTGATATATCAAAAACCTATGGTTTTGGAATACTACGTTTTCGCCCATTTTGTGTAAAAATCTATTTTTATAAATAATACTTAAATTATTAGTATTATTATTTATTTCTTAATGAATTTAAGTTTTTATTGATATAAGCACAAAATCAAAGAATATTTACATATCTCAATTAAATAGAAGATCAAAATGAAAGCACTGCTACTTAGAGTTGGGATCGATAAAGGGTGTGGAGGTGCATTATCACCTATCTTTGAGGATGGTTCCTTTGAATATATCCCAATACCAGAATCCGATTCTGAAACTCATGAAACAAGGACATATCAAAATACACTAGGAATAAAAAACAAACCCTTGGCTGATTTTTTACCATTTAAAATTTGTCAAAGTAAAATACATTTTGATCCAGAATTTGAAACTTTCACATATGGAGATCCTTCAAAATCTAAAAGAAAATCCCTTCTTAAATTAGATAAAAATGATTTATTAGTATTTTATGTGGGACTTAGCCCATACCAAAACAATAAATACCCTAATGCACTTTATATCATTGGTTATTTTGTTATTAAAAAAGTCATAGATTTTAGTGAATTATCTAAAGAAGAAATTTCCAAATTCTGCAATTTGTATTCTAATAACTC
Source organism: Methanobacterium bryantii (assembly GCF_002287175.1). Classification (NCBI taxonomy): domain Archaea; kingdom Methanobacteriati; phylum Methanobacteriota; class Methanobacteria; order Methanobacteriales; family Methanobacteriaceae; genus Methanobacterium; species Methanobacterium bryantii. Next base: position 113,828 of record NZ_LMVM01000038.1, read on the forward strand.
CCATATTAAATGCGATAATTTAAAGGGTTTGGTAATCGTTGAAGGAGATAAATATAGAAGCACATTACTTGATAAAGCTATTCTTATCAGTAAACCTAAACAAAACAAAATAGGAAGACCTTACCATGCAGTCTCTCCAGAGATGGAAAAACTGCTTGGAATAAAAGGGTCAATCCAGAGAAGTATTCCTCCACGAATGATTAGAGATTCTGAATGCATGGAAAATTTAAAAAAACTGCTTAAAATGTAAAATATTTGAATTTCTTTAGTTAAAAAATAAATAACTTTTAAAAGAAGCTAACTGGAAATTAACTTTCCAGATAATAATATTCCCCTTTTTCCTTCTGTTCACGGTCAAGATAACTTCCAAATTTATTAACACGCGGACGTTTAGTTTCTTTATCCCTTCTAAAGGTTATTCCAACATCAGATAAAAATTTATTCATTGCAGAACGGAGATCCATTGGTGATGTGGCGTGGCCTTCAATTCCAGGTTCACCGTAAAATACCATTGCTCTATCAGATATGTAATCTATAAAGACTATATCGTGATCTACAATGATTGATGCTGCATGACGGCTTTCAATTATTTTCTGTATGGCCCTTGCAGCCCTTAACCTCTGTTCAACATCTAAAAATGCGGTTGGTTCGTCGAAAAGGTAAATATCTGCATCTTTTGCAAGTGTGGCTGCAACAGCAAGGCGCTGAAGTTCCCCTCCACTTAAATCCTTAACTGTTTTATCCATAATCTCATCAAGCATAAACGGCTTTACAATTTCTGTCTTAAATATATTGGTCCCATAAGTAGGAGCTGTAGTCATTAAAAATTCCTGAACAGTTCCATCGAAGTCAGATACCAAATACTGAGGTTTATACGCTATTGAAACCTTTTTCTTTATCTTTCCTTCATCAGGCTTGGTCACTGCCGCAAGTATTTTTGCAAAGGTTGTCTTACCAATACCGTTTGGACCAAATGCAGTGATAATTTCATTATGTTGAATTTCCCCTTCTTCAGTTTCAATTGAAAATCCATCATAAGATTTTTTAAGTGAAGTATATTCTGCAAGGGTCTCACCTTCAATTATTTCAGCTGGAGGCCTTACCTCAAAGATTATTGGCTGTCTTCTAATCCTCACATTTTCCTCTTTTAAAAATCCGCCAATGTAAGCATTAATTCCAACCCTAACTCCCCTCATCTGTGCTACTACACCATACGCTCCAGGGTGGCCATATAATATGTGTACATAGTCAGACATAGCATCGAGTGCAGCTAAATCATGTTCTATAACCATTACCGATTTTCCTTCTTCTGCAAGATCCCTTATGACTTTTACTGCATTTAATCTCTGTTTAACATCCAGCCAGGATGTTGGTTCGTCAAAATAATAAAAATCCGCATCTTTTAAGGCTGCTGCTGCTATTGCTATTCTTTGAAGTTCCCCACCACTGAGCTTGGAAATATCTCTGTCCAATATCTGATCTATTTCAAGGGTTTTAGATACTTCATCCAATTTGTTTCTTTCATCAACATGATTAAGAAGACTTCCAACTTTTCCTTTTACCACTTTCGGCAGCATATCCACCATTTGAGGTTTATGAGAAGTTTTTACGTTTCCTTCAGACAATTTCTTAAAATAAGATTGGAGCTGTGAACCTTTGAAGTAATTTATTATTTCTTCCCATTCAGGTTCTGCTTCATAGTCTCCCAAATTCGGTTTTAATTCTCCAGAAAGTATTTTTATAATTGTTGATTTCCCTATACCGTTTGGACCTAAAATCCCTACCACAGACCCTTCTTTTATGTTGGGAAGTCCAAATAATTCAAACTGGTTCTGACCGTATCTGTGTATCGGTTCTTCCAAAGCTTCAGGAAGATTTATAATATTTACTGCACCTAAATAGCACCTTTTTGTACATATTCCACATCCCTGGCATAATTCCTCTGAAAATACTGCTTTTTTAGTTTTAGGATCAATAGTTATGGTGTCTTCTTCCATTCTGACCCCTGGACAGTACTCAATACATACATAGTTGCATTTTTTAGGCTGACATCGATCATGATCTAATATTGCAATTCTTGTCAATTTATCACCAAAATTAGTTTATATTAATAATCAGATTTTACCTTAAACGAAGATATCATCCCTAATTTTCAACTGAAACAATAAATTTTCGAATCAACTTTTTAAAATGCCTGAAAATCTTAGATTTTCAGCCGTTAAAAATCTAAGATTTTTAACATGTTGATCAAAAACATCTCAATTAATCAAGTTTAACCTCAAATCAAACTATCATCTCTACTTTCAACTGAAACAATAAATTTTCTAATTACTATTTTTATAAAGATAATATATAAAAATTTGCCGTGCTGATTAAAGATCAAAATTAAAATTTAACAACCATACGTATTCATAATTTAGGATCAAACCATAATAAAAAACACCTAAAAAGTATGCAATCCTAAAAATAAAAAAAAGTTAAAGTAAAAAAAGAAAATTACATTTTTACTCTTGTTCTGACAGCTAACTCAATGTCTGATGCTTTAACTGTTTTTCTTCCAGCGTGTTTTGCAAGTTTAACAGCTTCTGAAGCTATTTCTTCACCCATTTCTTCCAATACTTTTGTTAACTCGTCCCTTGCATCATCACTTATTCTTTGAGCACCAGCATTTTTTATGATTCTTCCAACTGGAGCAATTGGTAATTCAGTCATACATATCACCTCATTCTTTTATTAGTACTCCATAGTATTTAAATTTGTCGATTTTATTGAGTTTACATAATTCTTATTTGAATTGTGACTTCAATTAAATCCATAATCAAAGACGTGCGGTAACTCACTTTCAGTTTTTGATGAGGATTGTAAAAAAAATCTAATATCATATTTGAAAATCATGGCTAATTTCAAGGTCAAAATGAACTTCAAACCAAAGGTTTCATCTTGAAAAAAAAGTGTAAATAAGGTTTTTTAAGTAATAATTTCTAAAAAATATATGTTATTATTAATTTAGAGAGTAGAACTTAATCATTTTAAAAATAGGAATGATAATACCAAATTTAGTACACATTTAGTGTATATGCAGGGTGTATTTAATACTAATTATTTACAAAATAATATTAGATATCAGTTCAATAATTATGATAGATCAGATATCCCTGAGACTTTTACTTCAAAGTATTTGTTTTGGAGAAGGAGATCAAATAAAAAAACAGTACACATATGATAGTGAGAATATTTCTCCACCATTTCATGAATTACGAACCATATGACTTAAAAATTTTGCAATTTTATGCGAAGATATCTATAAACCAGATAAGAAATTTATTCACCAGATTATATTCAACATACTTGGAATACCCGAGAGTTATTAACATGATTTGCAGATCTAAGAGGATACCAAAAGGAACAAAGGAAGCAAAAAACAGTTGGTAAAATAGGTTATAATGACCCATGTCCACGTGAAGGTGAAGAACACAGATATGTTTTTAGAATTTATGCACTTGACTCACTAAGATCTAGAAAATGGAGCAGGTAAATACCAGTTTTTAGATGCTATTCAAGTCCATATACTAAATAAAGGAGAATTAATGGAAGTTTATAAACAATAAACTAATTAGGGGGAAGTAATATGGGAATCAATCTTATGAGTGATGTTTTTGAGGAAGGAGATATAATACCAACCATGCACACCTGCGACAATAAAAATATCTCACCCCCGCTTAGATGGGATTCACTGCCTGAACGCACCATGAGTTTTGCTATTTTATGTGAAGACCCAGATGCACCAATGGGAACATGGACTCACTGGATCATTTTTAATATGCCTCCCAATGTGATGGAACTTTCGGCAGGAATAGAAAATGAAGAAAAACTTTCAAACGGTATGATGCAGGGAATAAATGACTTTGGATATGCAGGTTATGGAGGCCCATGTCCTCCCGAAGGGGAAGAACATAGATATTTTTTCAGAATTTATGCACTGGATACCACTTTAAATCTAAGCCCCGGAACTAATAGAAAAGAATTTTTAAGAGCTTTAAACGAAAATGTTCTGGATGAAGGGCAATTAATGGGAATTTATGGGAGATAATTATCTAATTTTTAATTAAATTTTTTTATTTATTTTGAGCATATACTATATCTTTGAATAATCCTAAAAATTTATTATATCTTAAAAAATAGCTATTTTTATATTGTTTGAGATTAAATTCCATATAATAATCATTTAAAAGAGGCATTCTTATGATGAGCTTACAAATATGGATTTTAATAGCAGCTATATGTTTTATTGGAGAATTGATAACCGCCGGATTTTTCATTTTATGGTTTGGAGTTGGAGCATCAGTGGCTGCAGTTCTCAGTTACCTTGGATTTTCTGAAACTACCCAATTTGTTGCATTTATTTTAGTATCCATAATTCTTCTTGCCCTATCAAGACCTTTTGCTAAAAAAATTACACAGGGCATGCCCACTAAAAAAGCAGCTTCAGACAGGTTAATAGGTGAAAAAGGAATAGTAATTGAAGATATATCCTTAAAAAATGGGGGAGTTGTAAGAATTAGTGGAGATACATGGAGAGCAATATCTGATCAGGAAATAAAAGAAGGAACTTCTGTTTTAGTTGAAAAGATAGAAGGCGTGAAACTCATTGTAAAACCTGCAGCATAAACCATGTAACTAGTTTAATTTTTTTACAAAAATATTATTTTAATTGTTAGAATTCACCATATCACAAAAACAATACACTGATCAAAAGATTAATAAGTAATAACCCATTATTTTAACATGAATATGGTACACACTTAAAAAAATAGAAAGGAGAGTTAAAATGGATTTATTTTTGGCAATTTTAATTATTCTGGTCTTACTGGTTGTGGCATTTAAAGGTGTCAAAATTTTAAGGCCTTATGAAAAAGGGGTCGTTGAAAGACTCGGTAAATACAACCGAACTGTTGAAAGCGGACTTGTAATAGTCTTTCCATTTGTAGAGACCATTAGAAAAGTTGATTTAAGGGAACAAGTTGTAGATGTTCCTCCACAGGAAGTTATAACCAAAGATAACACAGTTGTTGTCGTGGACTGTGTAATCTTTTATGAAGTTGTAGATCCATTTAATGCGGTTTACAATGTTGTTAATTTTTATCAAGCCATTACTAAACTTGCACAAACAAATTTAAGGAATATAATTGGTGATTTAGAGCTTGACCAAACACTAACTTCTCGCGAGCAGATAAATTCCCAGTTAAGAGAAGTTTTAGATCTCGCAACTGATAAATGGGGTACACGGGTTGTTCGTGTTGAAATTCAAAAAATTGAACCTCCAAAAGACATTGTAGAGGCCATGTCCAAGCAGATGAAAGCTGAAAGGATGAAAAGAGCTGCCATTCTAGAAGCTGAAGGGTATAAACAATCTGAAATTAAAAAAGCAGAAGGGGATAAACAGGCAGCTATTCTTGAAGCTCAAGGTAAAGCTGAAGCTATTAAAGCAGTTGCAGACGCGGATAAATATCAAGAAATTGCAATTGCAGAAGGTGAAGCAAAGGCAATACTTACAGTATACGGAGCAATACATGAAGGAAACCCTACAAACGACCTTTTAGCTATTAAATACATGGAAGCACTCCAAAAGGTTGCAGATGGAAAAGCAACAAAAATATTCTTGCCTCTTGAAACTTCAGGAGTTTTAGGATCAATAGCAGGTATTTCCGAACTCTTCAAAGAAAAAGATAAAGAAGATAAAGAAATACAACCTATGAAAGTAAAAGTAAAAACAGATATTTAAACAGTGCCAGGATAATCTATTATCCTGATTGTTTATTTTATTTTATTTAAAACATTAAACTGCGGTGGAAGAGGTCTTAACCTCGCTGGAGCACCTATTGCAAGATAAAATGGAGGAACATCACGGGTTACAATTGCACCTGCTGCAACCATAGCCCCTTCTCCAACTTCAACGCCAGATAAAAATGTTGAATTTGCCCCAATTGAAGCTCCATGTCGTATAACTGGGCCCTTAAGATCATAATCAACCCTTATAGGGTACCTATCATTAGTAAAGCAGGCACATGGCCCGATAAATACATAATCTTCTATTAAAGAATCTGTGGGGACGTAAACATTTGATTGTATACTTACATTGCTCCCTATCTTACAGTTTCCTTCCACAACTGTATTGGTTCCCACAAGAACATCGTTGCCTATAATGGTTTTTTCTCTAATTAAAACATTATGTCCTGTTTTAAAATTATTACCAATCTTAACATCATCATATATAACTGTATTTGAACGGATGACCGAATTTTTGCCAATTACTGGAGATTTACTTCCGTGCCTATAGCTTAACCCAATTGTTGCACTATTTTGAATTCCAAAATTTTCATTTGGAGACCCTAAAAAAATACTTTTTAAGCCCTTCCCACGTAAATCTTTAAATATTGGCATAATTGTTCCTCCTTACTACTAATATAGCGAACTCTCAGTCTGTAAATTTACACCCGTAATCAATTTATTCACTTAAATATTGTTTGCAGGCTCTCAGTTCAATGTTATACAAAAAATACATGATTTAAACATAAAGACTTAAAAAGTTTTATGCTTTAAAAAGATAGCTGCGTCCCATATTTTGTATAAATAAGACCAGTAAGCTAAGATCAAATTGTTGAAGTGTCAAAATAAATGATATACTGAAAATTTTTGGTTCAAGGACCTGCAATTTCTAGGGAATTAAATATTTATCATAACTATTATATAAATATATAATAAATGATTTTTATTATGCATACATATAGCTAATAACATTATAATTATCTAAAAAATCATATAAAAACATTCTTAATTTATTATAACCTGTTTTTTTAGTTTTTTTAATAAAAAAAACATATAAATCAATTTTTTATATTAATTAAACTTATTTAAGCCATACATTTTTTCCATTATAAATTTATACCCAGTTTTGCTGGATCCATTTTAAACATTTATAATGTAGCAGGTATTAAATAAGTTCGCTCATGTCCATTATCATGTACATGGTTAGCATGTTTACTGGTTAGTTTAAGATTGAACTTATTTTAAAAATTCTATTTATTTAATCAAAAATTACATAATAATTTAGCCAGTAATATTTGCACAATACTTCGAGCGAATAAATTAACGAAAGTGCTGGACATACTTAAACTTAAGATTATAAGTACACTAATGGAGGGTAAACTTGAAATTTGAAAAAAAAGACATAATAAGCCATATATGCAGGATAAGAGAAGAAATAGGTCATGCTTATGTGAAACCTGCCATTAAAGATATAATATTCGATGAAAATACCCGAGTCATGCTAATTATAACCGCAGATAGGCCTGAAAAATCTGTAGTAATAGGGAAAGGGGGATGGGTTGTTGGGAAACTTAAAGAAGAACTGGATATTAACTCCATTCACGTAGAAGCGTATCCCGACATATTATTTAAAGAATATAAAATGAAATTAACACTTGAAAAGTTAGATGAAATATTAAAAACTGTTGACTTAAAAGACCCCCATCCACTTGAAAATTTGTATCACCTCTTAAACCAGAGAATTGAAAATATAAATGATTTTGATACTGTTTTAAAGGACTGGAATGTTGAGGAATCTAAAAATAACAGATCAGTAGTGGCACTGTCTGGAGGAGTAGACAGCAGTTTTTCGCTTATTATAGCTAAACTTATGGGATTTAACCCTATCTCAGTTACTGTTAACCCGGGAAACATAATTCTCCCACGATATTTCCAGAAGAACGTGGAAGCTCTAAGTGCTAAACTTAATGTAAAACATGTATATATCAACGTCGAAATGGAGGACATAATTAAAGATTCCCTTGAAGGTAGATTTCACCCATGCGGAAGATGTTCCAAAGTTATTGAAGAGGCTGTTTTAGATTACGCAAAAGAAAATAAAATGGAATTTTTAATTTATGGAGATCTTTTATCAACTGGAAATCAATCCATCGTTGTAGGTGAAGATCTTATAAAAATAAATTTACCTGCAATGCTTTCTGTTACAAAGGGTGAAATAAAAAACGTAGCTTCCAAATATGATGTTTATAGAAAAGGAGGTTACGGCTGTCCACTTATAAATGAAGTACATAAGAAATACCCCCACATGAGAAAATTTTCCATACAGAGAGTATTGAGGGAAACACGTGCTGGGATATTAGAACCAGGCGAAGCCCTTGAGATGATAATGAAGATTATTTAATATTAAAAAGAAAAAATAAGAATATATAGTGTTTTATGCTCCCGTGCTATTTAATTACTTCTAATATCCCGTAAGCTATGAGGAAAATCCCAACTAAGTAACTAAGCAATGCCGGAAATATTAGTATAAGAATACCGAAGATTATTGCCACTATTCCAATTATCTGAGGTCTTGCATCGGATTTCATGACTATTATATTTGTTGTTAGATCATATATAACTTTTATTAATAAATAGTCAGAAGTTTAACCCAAAGAATTTTTACAATAAATGGTTTTTCAATCATAAACTTAAAAACTTAGGGCTAATGTAAATTCAAATATTAAAGGAATGTGCTATATCCAAATAATATTTTTAAGATTTATCCTTGATAGTAAAATAAAACGTAGTGCCCTTACCATATTCTGATTCAACCCACATTTTACCGCCGTGATTTTCAATGATTCTTTTAGAGATGGATAATCCAATTCCAGTTCCTTCATATTCTTCTCTAGTATGTAACCTTTGAAATAGAGTAAAAATACGGTTAAAATACTGCTCTTCAATTCCAATACCATTATCAGACACGCTGAAAACATGTTCTTTATTTTTTTCATCAAAATATGATGAAATATGTATTTGAGGGTTTTCATTTTCTTTTTTAAATTTTATAGCATTTTCAATTAGATTTTGGAATACTCTAAAGAGCTGACTTTCATCTGCAAATACTTTAGGAAGGTTTTTATAGGTAATTTGGGCTTTATTCTCCCTAATCAGGAGATTTAAATTATCAAAAATATCAAGAAGCATATCTTCAATTTTTAATGGTTCACATCTTTTTTCTACCCTTGTCAACCTTGAATATTCAAGTAAATCAAGAATCATCTGTTTCATTCGTATTGATGCTTCAACTATATAATCAATGAACTCATCAGCATCACTGTCAAGTTTATTTTTATAACGCCGCTCTAAAAGTTGAGTGAAGCTTGCAATAGTTCTAAGAGGCTCTTGAAGGTCATGAGAAGTGATATAAGCAAACTGCTGAAGTTCAGCATTGGAACGCCTTAATTCTATTATTAATTTCTTCATTTTCTCTTCTGTGACCAACTTAGAAATTGTACTTCCTATTTCTCTTCCTATAGACTTAATGATATCTTTTTCTTTTTGCGTGAAATAATGCTTATTTTTGCTTAAAATATTAAAGGACCCTATAATTTTTTCTTTTGAATATATAGGAACTACAGCAAGTGATTTAAAAATTCTTGGCTTTAAATCTTCAATGGGAATTGCACCAAAATTATCTATAAATAAAGGCATGCCGTCCATATAAACCTGGTTGAAAGGATATTCATTGATTTTAATACTATCAACCGCATCTGCTGGATCATTTGAATCTTCTTTAAAATGTTCCAATTTAGCTATTTCCTTTTTGAAATCAATTAAATATATTCCACCTGCTTCAAAGCTCATAAATTCCAAAACAAGACTTAAAATATCTTTTAAAAGTGATTGAAGATTATCAGAACTGTTTGCAGTTATAATTACCCGGTTAAGTGTATCCACTTTTTTAAGGTTTTTCTCAATTTCTTTTTCAGCCAGTTTAAGTTCTGTAATATCTTGATTCACACCATAAATTTTGACAGTTCGACCCTCATTATCTTTTATAATCTCAGAACGGACTAATATAAAACGTTTTTCACCATCAGCCCTTATGATCGAGTGTTCAACCTTTCTAGAAAAATTAGGATCATCAGTTTCTAAAGCTTTAGCTATTCCTTCCTTTACAAGATAAGATTCTTCAGGAGGCAAAAACTTTTGGGCGTATTCCCTAGAGGACATTTTTGATCCGCCTTCACGAGCCATAGTAGTACCATACAATCTATAAAATTCATTATCAAAAGTATATAAATCCAGATCAACATTATATTCCCAATGTACTAACTTAGCCATATCCATAGCAATTTTAAGTCGGGCTTCACTTTCACGCAGAGCATCTATAGCTGTTTTTTTATCAGTTATGTCTAGAAGAGACGCTAAACTTTTTTTAGTCCCAGATATCACATCCATAGTTGTTAAAACATTTTTAATATTACCATACCTGTCAACAAATTTGAATTCATATTTTTTTGGAGCCATATCCATATTAATTCGTCTGAAATTATGGTATTCTTCCATTTTTCTTAGATACTCAGGAGCTACGAATTCTTTCCAGCTTTTTATACCTTCTATTTCCTCTTTTGAGTATCCACAAATCTTTTCAAATTCTGCATTCACAAGGGAGATAGTGGTATCTTCTTCCACAATAAATGTCGCTGTCCCCGTATTTTCAAATATAGTCCTGTAATAAGATTCTGACTCTTTAATTGCATTTTCAGCCTTTTTAAGCTCAGTCACATCCCTACTAACTGCTACAAGGTACTTTTCCCCGGAATTATCAACATATGATGTTTTTTTAGTGATTAAAATGTGCACGTAACCTACAGAATCTGTGACTTCTTCTTCATTTACATTTTCAACACCTGTTTTAAACACTTCTTCATCTTTATCCCAGAAAATACTTGCTTCATACGCAGGTAAAAAATCATAATCCGATTTTCCTAAAAGTTCTTTCCTAGGGTATCCCATTAATTTACAGAAAGCATCATTCAAAAGTATCCACCGATGCCTTTTATCTTTAACAAAAACAGGGTCAGCAATCGAGTTTATAATTTTATCCAGAAAGTTTCTTGATTTTGTAAGTGCCTCTTCAGTATTTTTACGCTCAACAATTTCCTTTTTTAATTCCTCATTAGATTTTATAAGTTCTCGAGTCCTTTCCTTAACTTTTAACTCTAAATTAGTCTTTGCAGTTTTAAGTTCTTTCAAAAGCAAAGTTTTTGCTTTTGATGTTTGAAAATCTCTCAAAGAACTATGTTTTTTGCAAGCTTCGATTTTCGACTGTGAAAATTGAAAATTTTCACATGCCGCAGGAAATGTAACTAACAAATCTTCGATTTGTGCTCCAAACCCTTCGGGTTTGAGAGTTTCCTCAGCCCCTAATACAAAGCATTCCAGGGCCTCAAACACTTCGTGTTTGAAGGCTTCTTCCATCCTTTTTTGTTCTGTAACATCATGGGCTATACCTACAATTATACTTTTATTATTTGCTTTGATATGAAAATGCCTTACCTGTACCACTTTTTTTGAACCATCCGCATTTTTAATCGTTCCCTCAAATAATTTACCAGATAATTTGTGATTTTTACTACCACCACATCCTATTATATCCTTTTCGAAGTGAGTATATTGGTTATGGGAATTTTTTTCAATGTATAAAACATCAGGCATGTTCCACATTGTTTTTCCAAGAATATGCTCTCCTTTAACCCCCGTAATTTTCTCCATTCCATGATTCCATTCAATTATTAATCCATTTTCATCAATAAGAGCTATACCATCATATGAATGTTCTACAATGCTCCTGAACTTCTCTTCACTCTTTTTAAGCTCTTCTTGAATGCTTTCTTTCTTTCCTAATTCAATTTGCAGAAGTTTATTAGCTATCTTCAATTCCATTTCCATCTTATGCCTGTAAAAAGCATGATCTATAGTTATTCTCAATTCTTCATCGTTAAATGGTTTGATAATATATCCATAATGTTCTGTTAATTTAGCCCTTTCAACCAGCACTTCATCGCTGTGGGCTGTTAAGTATATAACTGGAATATCAAAATCAGTTTGTAATTGCTTTGCAATTTCAATCCCGTCTATGTCTTCATTGAGGTTGATATCCATTAAAATTAAATCAGGCTTATACTCTGCTACCTCTTGAAAGATATTTCTAATAGAAAAAACAATTAAAGGGTTTTCATACCCCCAATTTTCTAACAGGTTCTTAATATTTAAAGCTGTAATTCCTTCATCTTCCACAATCAATATTTTTGACATGGAATTCCCCTTTCATTTAATTTCCATTAAATTAAAGTTCATATGATATATTTTTATTAAATCATTATAGTTATGTTTTTTTATTTAACCTGATTAAAAATATTTATAATGTCATTTATAAATTAAATCTTATTAATTTGGGCCGTTGTATGAATATTATATTTAAATTTATTAAATATTTCCTAAAAGAATAAATAATGTTTAAATTTAAATTTAAACTTGCCCATTTACATAAATTACAAATTAAAAGAGATATATTTCAATTCAATCCCCAATTATAAATTCTAAGAAATTTAAAAGATATAAAATAAAAAGAATAGATAATTATAAAATTAACTAGATGTTTTACAGATATTACAATTCATAGAGCTTATATAATTAAAAAATAAGCACTGTTAATCTATACTTCTAAGATTATGATAAAATTCATATTAAAATTTCAAAACCCATGGTCTTTAAACTTAAGATTTAATAGATTCAGTGATGAATGGTATCGTAAAATAAAAAATAGACCCATTACCTACTTCTGATTCAACCCACATTCTACCGCCATGCCTTTCGATGATTCTTTTAGAGATGGATAATCCAATTCCAGTTCCTTCATATTCAACACTTGTATGCAGCCTTTTAAACACTTCAAATATTCTGTTAAAGTACTGAGGTTCTATTCCTATCCCATTATCTGCAACTGAAAAAATATATTCATTTTCACCTTCAAAGGCAGAAATATGGACTCTAGGATATTCATCATCCTTTTTAAACTTTATAGCATTGCTAATTAAATTTTGAAAAAGTTGAATAAGCTGCCCTTCGTCTGCAACAACTGCAGGAAGCTTATCATGAGTAACTGTAACATTATTCTCTTTAATTGCAGCATTTAAATTATATAAAACTATCTCAAGAAGTTCTTCAGTATTCGTCGACTTCAATTCTCCACCCTTTGTACCAACACGAGAATAATAAAGTAAACCCTGGATCATATCCTTCATACGTACGGCAGCCTCAACTATAAAATCAATGAATTCATCTGCATCATCATCCAGTTTATTTCTGTAACGTCTTTCAATTAATTGAGTATAACTTGCAATGGTTCTAAGCGGCTCCTGAAGATCATGGGAGGTGATATATGCAAACTGCTGTAATTCATAATTAGAACGTTCAAGTTCTTCTATGATTTCCTTAAGTTTCTCTTCTGCTTGTTTTCTTTCTGTGATATCACGTGCAGCAGCAAAAACCCCGATAATATCATCAGACCCATCACGATAGACAGATGCATTATATAAAACAGGAGTTATATGTCCTTTTCTATGTTTGATTTCAAGGGCGTAGTTAAACACTTTTTCATCCTGAAAAACCTGCTGGTAAACTTCTCTAGCCTTTTCAGGTTCAGTAAAATAATCTGAAAAATCAGTACCAATAAGTTCATCCCTAGAATAACCCGTGATTAACTCGGTAGAATAGTTTACATCATTAATCTTTCCATCAGGACCAATAGTAACCAGGGGATCTAAACTAGCTTCGATCAAACTACGATTATACATATTTGCCAGTTTAAGCTCTTCTTCTGCCCTTTTTCGTTCAGTTATATCTCGACCAATAGTTGAAATAGCAACAAGCTCTCCTGAAGTATCAAAAACAGGTGAAAGTGTTATTGAAACGTTGATCAAACTGTTATCTTTTCTCAGCCTTAAAGTCTCATAATGCCGAATTCTTTCTCCATCTTTAATCTTTTCAATTAATCTTTTTGTTTCTCCCTTAAAGATATCTGATTCTAAGATAGAAATAGATTTTCCGATTATTTCATCAGCGGAATATCCATAAATCCGCTCTGCTCCATTATTCCAGCTTATAACAGTACCGTCAAAGGATTTAGTTATGATAGCATCGTCAGATGACTCAACAATATTTGCAAATATCTGAATTTTCTCTTCAGCTTTTTTACGTTCAATTGAATACTTAATAGAACGTTCTAATAATGTGCTTTCTACCTGCCCCTTAACAAGATAATCTTGAGCGCCCATCTTAACCGCGCTAATTCCAATCTTCCCATCAGTTAATCCAGTTAAAATTATAATAGGAGTTTCATGACATTTTTTATTTACCTCAATAAACGTTTCAATACCATCACTATCTGGAAGACCCAGATCTAACAATATCACATCAAATGAATGGAATTTAAGGAATTTAAGGCCCTCATTTAATGTTTCAACGTTTTTAAGTTCATATGAAAAATCAGTAGATTCCTCAAGCATAAACTCAATTAAGCCAATATCTCCAGGATTATCTTCAAAGAGTAATATTTTAACAGTTTCAGTGTTATCCATAGGTTTAAACCACCTTCCATGACTAAGCATTGCCCTTTGAAGGTAACTTTACTATATCCAGCCAGAAATTTTCTATAGACTTAATTACCCTTATAAATTGATCAAAATCAACTGGTTTGGTTATATATGAATTAGCATGAAGATTATATGATTTAAGTATATCTTCCTCCGCCTTAGAAGTGGTTAAAATAACTACAGGTATTCTTTTAAGCTCATTATCTTCTTTTATTTCTTTAAGAACTTCACGTCCATCTTTTCCAGGCAAATTCAAATCCAAAAGTATTATATCTGGACTTGGAACATTTGAAAACTTTCCTTTCTTATGTAAAAATAACATAGCTTCTTCTCCATCTTCTGCAATATTAAGATTATTCATAATTTTTGCTTCCTGGAAAACTTCTTCCACCAGTCCAACATCACCTTCATTATCTTCTACTAAAAGAATTTCTATTTGTTTAACTGTCTGATTTGCCTTTGTATCTTGTTTAATTGTCATTTATAACACCTTTTTGTAAATAGAAAAATTTTGAATTAACACTTAATAATTACTAATTTTTGATATGACCTACAGGTAGCGTGAAATAAAAAATAGAACCTTCACCCTGTTCTGATTCTACCCATATGTGTCCCCCATGCCTTTCTACTATTTTTTTACAAATTGAAAGCCCTATTCCTGTTCCAGGATAATCTCTTCGTTTATGTAATCTTTTAAAAACTTCAAAGATCCTTCCGCCGTGTTTTGGATCAATTCCAATTCCATTGTCAGCGACTGAAAATATCCAGTTGTCATCTTCTTTTCGAACTGAAATAGTAATTTTTGGTGTTTTTTCACTGTGGAATTTTATAGCATTGCTGATTAAATTCTGGAATACTTGAGCTAACTGAGTAGAATCAGCCATTATAATTGGTAACTGATCATGAGATATAACAGCTCCACTTTCTTTTATAGATAGTTCCAAATTAGATAAAACTTGATTTAAGACCAATTCACAGTCTGTGGATTCAAATTCTCTAGCCCTCGTGGTCACTCTAGAGAATTCCAAAAGATCATTTATTAAATTCTGCATACGTGAAGCACCGTCTACTGCAAAATCAATGTATTTATCGGCTTTATCATCAAGTTCGCCGTAATATCTCCTTTGTAAAAGCTGCAAATAACTTCCAATCATCCTTAAAGGTTCCTGTAAATCATGGGATGACACGTAAGCAAACTGCTCCAGTTCTGCATTCGAGCTGGCGAGCTCTTCTATTTTCAATTTTAACAGTTTTTCAGCTTTTTTACGTTCAGTTATATCGCGTGCTGCTGCAAAAACACCGATTACATTTCCAGATTCATCTTCATAAACTGAAGCGTTATATAAAACAGGAGTTATGTGTCCCTTTTTATGCTTGATCTCAAGAGGATAATCAATTATCCACCTATATTTAAACACCTGCTTGTATCCTTCCCTTGCTTTTTCAGGTTCAGTGAAATAATCTGAAAAATCAGTACCAATAAGTTCATCTCTAGCGCGACCAGTAACTGCCTCTGTAGCGCCATTTACATCGGTGATCCTCCCATCGGGACCAATAGTAACAAATGGGTCTAAACTGGTTTCAATCAGGTTACGATTATATTTACCTGCAGATTCCAGCTCTTCTTCCATTTTTTTACGATCAGTAATATCTGTATCAGTCATCAAAACAGAATTCGGATCTCCATTTTCATCCCGTTCCAATACCCACCTACTTGATACAGTGATTTTGGTGCCGTCATGTTTGGTACGTACTAATTCACCGTTCCATTGATTTTTAGTGGATATATGTTTATCTATATCTTCTAAAGGTTCAGGAAATTCAGTTTGAAGCAGTTCGTAAACGATATTATCCAAAGCTTCTCTTTGAGTCCAGCCATACATCTTTTCAGCACCGTTATTCCAGTATAAAATCTTCCCATCCATATCACGAACAATTATAGCATCGTGAGTAATATTAATTAATTCAGCCTGCCTCTTAATCTCATTTTCTGCCTGTTTGATTTCTGTAATGTCACGTGCAGCAGCAAAAACGCCGATTACGTCCTCATCTTCATTTCGGTAAACTGATGCATTGTATAAAACAGGGGTCACATTCCCCTCTTTATTTTTAATTTCCAATGGATAATCAAATACCCGGCCTTCTCGAAATACCTCTTTATATCCATCTCTAGCTTTTTCAGGTTCAGTGAAATAATCTGAAAAATCAGTTCCTATTATCTCATCTCTAGAATATCCAGTTACTCGTTCTGTAGAATAATTTACATCAGTAATTTTACCATCAGGGCCAATAGTAACTAAAGGATCAAGATTAGCCTCAATTAAACTAC
This sequence comes from Methanobacterium bryantii, assembly GCF_002287175.1. NCBI lineage: Archaea > Methanobacteriati > Methanobacteriota > Methanobacteria > Methanobacteriales > Methanobacteriaceae > Methanobacterium > Methanobacterium bryantii. The sequence goes on from NZ_LMVM01000038.1 coordinate 130,628, forward strand.
GGTTATAATTATTAGCAAATTTCAGAGACTCATAAGCTTTTTCTAGCTCCAATGTACGTTCTTTGACCTGAATTTCCAGATTATCACGTGTCTCCTTCAATTCAGCCTCGGCTTGCTCACGTGATATGCGCAACCTGATTACATTTATTCCATAAGCAAGGTTTTCAGCTAATTCTGTCAGCAGTTTAACCTCATCATCTGAAAAGGAATCCTGTTCTGTTGAATAAATGGTAAGTGCACCAAATACTCTCCCATACATCTTCAAAGGTAGAACCAGTGAAGAAGCATAACCCCTTTCAATTGCATTTTCACGCCAAGGGTCAAATTTTGGATCTGCATATATATTCTTACAAGCACTTGGTTTTCCAGTACGAATGACAGTTCCTGTTGGACCACGGCCGCGTTCAGTATCTGCCCATGTAATATCTAATGTTTCAAGGTACCCTTCTTCAAATCCAGAATATGCTACTGGTCGAACAGTTTTAGCTTCATCTTCATCAGCATAACCTACCCACACCATGGAATGACCACAATCTTCCACAATAATTCGACATACCTCTTCAAGGTACTCCACTTCATCTTTAGCACGTATCATAGCCTGACTACTATTACCAAGTGCCATATATGCTTTATTAATCCTGTGAAGTTCTTTTTCCTTCCGCTTACGTTCATTGATATCTCGGGCAACATGAACGCTTCCGAGTATACTTCCAGACTCATCTTTTATTGGAGAAACAGAAATAAGAAAATGCCCCCCTAAGTTTTCATCAGTTATTTCCTGACTGTGCTCTTGACCGTCCTCCATCATTTTCACATGAGGGCAATCGTGAATTGGAGATTTAATACCATGAACAACTTCAAAACATTTAAGTCTAGAACATGAATGTTGGGAGTTATTTAAATTCATTTGCATTGGTTTATTTACCCAGATAACGTTAAATTGAGTATCTAAAATAGTTATAAGATCTGATGATAAATCTAAAACTGATTTCCATCCTTCAACATTCCCTAAAAAAGATTTGACCAATTTTCCTTTAGTGTTCATGTTATATCCTGTCATTTAAGTTTTGTAGATCACATTAATTAACTGCAGATATTTGCCAAAATAAAATTAAAATTAGTTTCTGTAATCATTAGATAGTTATTAAAATGCATTGTTTATCCATTTTAACTTTTTCTATGACGTTTAAGCCCCATAGACTTCGAAGATTTTGCCTTTAATTATGATATATTCAAATTAAATCAAGAATTATAACTTATTGGTATTCATTATCCCTATAAAATTTATGTATAATTAAGACATCTTTCCATAAATAATTTGTGAAATTAATTTGAGTGAAAATTCAACCGTTAATAAAGTATTTATTTAAGAAAATAAATGATTATCAAAAAATAAATAATATTTTTTACTAGTATCCTCAAATTTTAAAAATAGCAAAAAAATGAAAATTAAATTTCTTCATTTAAGAAGGTTCTTAAACTGACAATAACTTTCTCAACTGCTTCAGGAGAAGATCCACCTATTACAGTCCTTGCTTTTACATTTTCATATGGATCTAAAGCTTTCCTTATTAACTCATCATTTAGATCTAATGATTTACCCATCACTTCATGAGCAACGTTATCTAAAAAGTTTGAATCAATATCATCAAGAGAAACCTTATTTTCAAGAGCTTCCGTAACCATTCGACCAACTATTTTATGGGCTGTTCTAAAAGGCATGTTTTTTTCACGAACCAGTATATCTGCTAACTCAGTTGCAGTTGCAAAATTAGATTTTGCAAGTTCTGCTGTACGTTCCTTATTAATTTCAATGGTAGTTAACATGCCACGTACCATATTCATCATTTCTTTTGCATTATCTACAGAGTTCCAAAGATGAGGAGTTATTTCCTGCAAATCTCTATTGTAACTGTAAGGTAACGCTTTCAAAATAGTTAAAATAGTCATCAATTCTCCAGTAAGAATTGCACTCTTCCCCCTTGCAATTTCTGCAACATCAGGGTTCTTTTTTTGAGGCATTATGGATGATGTGGATGAATATGCGTATGAAATTTCAACAACTCCAAATTCAAATGTACTCCACAGTATAAGCTCCTCGCAAATTTTACTCATAGTTGAAGCAAGCATTGAAAGAGAAAAGACGGTTTCTGCTATGAAATCTCTTGAGCTTACACCATCTATCGAATTTTCCATAATTCTGCTAAATCCAAGTAACTCAGTCGTCATTTCCCGGTCTATAGGAAAACTAGTAGTAGTCAGGGCTGCAGAACCTAGAGGGTTCATATCTACTCTTTTGTATGCATCCATGAGGCGTTCATAGTCCCTTCGAAGTGCATTGGCATATGCAAGTAAATAGTGTGCAAATGTGGTAGGTTGAGCATGCTGAAGGTGAGTGTAACCCACAAAAATAGTTTCTTTATGTTCACTAGCCATATCCAGGATTTCTTCAATAAATTTAAGTATATTAAATCCTATTCCTTTAATTTCTTCCTTTAAAACTAATCTAAGATCCGTTGCAACCTGATCATTCCGTGATTTAGCTGTATGCATAAACCCTGCAACTTCCCCAATTTTAGAAGTTACATAGTTTTCCACAGCCATATGAATATCTTCTACAGAAGGATCAAGGTCAAGAGCTCCAATTCCTTCGTTTTTAAGTTCATTTAAAGCTTTTAATATCTTATCTGCAATTTCAGAAGGTATTATTCCCTTTTTTGCAAGCATTGTTGTATGCGCAGTGTTGAGTTTAATGTCAGCTTCGAAAATTCGTTTGTCAAATTCTAAAGAAGAAGTAAAAGATGCAGCTTCATCGCTCATCTTTCCCTTAAGTCGTCCAGATCTTAAATTCAAGAAATGTCACCCTGTTTAATAAATTAAAATAAAAATAAACCCATATTTTGGGTTTTGAATGTAGTTCAATATTATTCTTTGTTTTTCCACTGTGTGTAACCGCATTTTCCACATGCGTATCTGTCTCCATGGTCTGCCATGAAAACACCGTGTGAGCATCTTACACACTCAGGGTTTTTTCTAATGAGTTTGTTATCTTTAACTTCGTAAAGGTCACATTTTTTCATTATTTATTCCTCCTCTGCTTCTTCGCCTTCTTGAGGTTCCTGATTTTTAGCTAAAACATGTTTAGTTTCAATTTTGTTTAAATCTTCTTCAGTGCCGTATATCTTTGCATATCCGTCAGCCTTACCTTCTCCAAACTTAGGTAAAACTTTATCAACCACTAAAAGGTTTTTATCTGCATCGAGTAGTGCGACAAGTTTATTTTTAATATCTAAAGTTTTTGGAGTAGCTTCTCCAGCGTATGTGCAGTCAAAGTGTATTTCAGTTCTGTTTAAAAGTGGATTTTCAATTTTTTCTTTAATTTCGATTTCCATTATTTAACCTCCAAAAATATATAATTTTTTTGGGGTTTCAGAAAATACTGTCAAATCTCTCAAAACCGTAGGTTTTCAACAGCACAAATCTTCGATTTGTAAGCTTCGATTTGACGTTGCAAAAAACGAAGTTCTTTATATGCCAAACTTACAGTTTTGACGTATTTTCTTCAACCTCCTTTTTTTTCAAAGTGATCCAGCATTTTTTTTGCCATATCCCTTATTTTATCAGCTTCAACAACCACAAGACCTTCTCCAGGTTGCCCGTATAAAATTACGGCATTTTCAGGGGCCATTAAAACACAGGGAATCACAGCTAAATCTTCCTCACCATTTACAACTATTAGAACATTAGATTCTTCAGCAGCTGCGGTGGCAAGATGATTAGCTTTTTTGATGGTTTCCCAGAGTTCATCTGTTATTGTCCCGGGAGGGTTATCAACATTCAAAGTGATTGCATTATACTCAATTTGGTGTTTAGAGATTTCTCTCTCAATTTTATTATCTATAATACCAATTTTAGGTATTATATCTGCATTTAAAATATTATTTGTGGTAGCATCTCCAATTGAGATTATGAAATGATTTTCAAGAAAATCTCGATCTACCTCGCACAAAGCAGGGTAAAGTTTACCAAATGGTTTTTTAAAAATTCCCCTACTTTCTTCTTTAAGTACTAACACATTTTAACCTGAATCTTTTATAAAACTATCTGACTCTTAAGGCATATTCACCAGGAAGATTTATGCTGAGTTCCTTTGCAATACCCGAATTTTCTGGATCAAGTATTATCAGAAAACCGCTCCAGTTTTTTGAAGATGGTATATTGCATATAGCACATCTTTCCTCTTCCATCAGCCTATGACATCTTGTACAAGCTTTTGTAACCATTATTTCTTCTTCCTTTTCTCTTTTTCAATCCATTCAGGTCTTCCAAGGCCAGGTTGTCTCATTGTAAGGCCGATCTTGGTTTCTTTGGAGGATTTTCCTTTAAGACTTAAAGCTACAATCCTTGCACGGACTTTATCTCCTTCTTCTAGAGTCTTTTTGGATTCTTTTCCAAGTAATGCTCCTCTCTTTGAATCGTAATTTATATAGTCATCAGTAACCTGTGATACGTGTACCAGACCATCCATTGGTCCCATTCTGACAAAGGCTCCGAATTCAGTTATTTCAATAACTTCTCCTTCTACAATTTCCTGTAGCTCTGGCTTGAAAAATAGTGCTGTAAAAGTGACATTATAATATGCTGCACCGTCGCCCATTATAACTCGGCCGATACCTATTTCTTCAATCTCTTTTACTGTAACCATTAAACCAAGCTTCTTGTCAATCATCCCGACATAATTTTCATTTAGAAGTTCAAATGCTATTTCTTCCAGTGGTTCATCAAATAATGTCGGTGGAACTCTTACAGTATCCTCAATTTTTGATATTAAATACAATTAAACTCCCCTTGTACGGTTATTTATTTAATCCATATTTTTATATAATTCTATAGAATGTTTTACAGCTTCAAATGCTTCTTCAGCATGTTCCCATCCTAATACTTCTGTAACTTTTCCTTCAAGAGTTTTATACTCCTTGAAAAAATGTGCAATTTCATCTAAAAGATGACTAGGAATATCATCGATATCATTAATATCTTTATACCTTGGATCATTAACAGGTACTCCTAATATTTTATCATCTTTATCATCACCGTCGATCATCCTCATGACTCCAATGGGCCGTGTTTCAATTACACATCCTGGAAAAGTTGGCTGATCCATAAGTACCATAACATCCATTGGATCACCATCATCGTAAAGTGTTTTTGGAATTATTCCGTACTCTGCAGGGTAATGAAATGGAGAGTATAAAACTCTATCCAGTGCAAAGGCTTCCATATCTTTATCATATTCGTATTTATTTCTTGACCCCTTTGGTATTTCAATTACAGCATATATTACTTCTGGAACTGATGGTCCTGGTTCTAAATCCTTCCAAAGATTCATATATTAATCCTCCAAACATTTTCCAAAAAAATTATTATTATAAATGAGTTTAAACATTTTAATATAAAAATATAAAATTTATAAACCTAAATATCCTTCAACTGCCAGATATTTCTTCTGACGTAGATATACAACAGTCAATTCTTTATTTCGTGCCCTTTTCTGAAGTCCACGATCATTTGTACACAACACTTTGGATATTCTAAGTAACGCGTCGTCAACTCGTTCTTTATATTTTAAATCAACATCAATTACATTGATATTAGATGACTCTATTAATTTAAGGGCAACTGATGCTGCAATTCTGTCTTTTCCCTTTGATCTCTTCTTTATAGTTTCAAGTTCGCGGGTAACAAATGACGGAACCATAAATGTGTAATTTGGTAGAATTCGCTCAAGTTCTGCTAAAATATCAACATGAAATTGAGCGGGTATCATAAAAAATTTGCGTCGAGTACTGCCTCACGTTTATTTGATGATACCATATCCAATTAACCTCCATCTTGCACCAACACGTCGGCTTAAAGCGACTCTCTGGCCAGATTCTGCACAAACAGGTAATTTAAGTTTTACATCCACTTCGTTTTTTCTGGCACTTGTTACGACACCAATGGTTGTTGTTGTTCCAATGTTAATCATGAGTGGTTCTGAAGATTTTATAGGTTCCACTGCTCTTTCTTCTTTTGTACCTACTACCCTTTCAAGAAGATGAGTTGCCATTGCGAAATCATGTAGTATTGGTGGAAGTGTCTCTGGTTCTCCTGCAACTGATCCAGATAAAGAATCTGCTTTAGTTAATGCTGGATCTAGTTTAGTACCAACAGCTATAAGACCTCCAGGCCCTACTTCGTCTACAGCTTTACCTGCTGCAACTAAACCTGTGATTTCAGAGTGTAAGCTCATCCATGAGGTTTTTCCTTTCTTTTTAACCTGAATCCCCGGCTTAATTTCCAGTTTATCCCCTACTTTAAGTTTTCCTTGAGCTAAGGAACCCCCTATAACTCCACCATCTATTTTTGCAGGAATACAACCAGGTTTGTTGATATCAAAAGATCTTGCAACATACATTTTAGCAGGTTTATCGAGTAATCTTTCAGGAGTTTGAATTCTTTCCTGAATAGTTTCAATTAAAATATCTACATTGGCGCCCTGTTGAGCTGATATAGGTATTATAGGTGCATCTTCTGCACAGGTACCCTTTACAAATTCCTTTATTTCATCATAACTTTCTATAGCTCTTTCTTTAGAGACTATATCAATTTTATTTTGGACTACTATGACGTCTTTGACCCCTATAACATCTAAAGCCATAAGGTGTTCTTTTGTTTGCGGTTGAGGACATGGTTCGTTCGCAGCTATTACTAACACTGCGCCATCCATTATCGCCGCACCAGATAACATTGTTGCCATGAGTGTTTCGTGTCCGGGAGAATCTACAAATGACACTTTCCTCAATACTTCAGTTTCTTTACCACAATGTTCACATACAAGGGCTGTGGTATAACATTGAGGTTCTGGACAGTCGGTACACTGTCTAAAGGTTATGTCAGCATAACCTAATCTTATTGAAATTCCTCTTTTTGTTTCTTCACTGTGAGTATCGGTCCATATACCTGATAAGGCCTTTGTAAGTGTAGTTTTACCGTGGTCAACGTGTCCTACAAGCCCGATATTTACTTCAGATTGTACTTTCACAATTACACCTAAATCCTATCTTTCAAGATTAATCTTATTCAGCTTCTTCAGCGCCTAAAAGTTCATCTATACTTTTACTGCCTTTTTCTGTGACAATTGTATTAATTTGAACTATATTATCAGATATTGTGTTTCCACGGAGCGTTTTTCTTCTTCTCTGTCCAGCTCTTTTTGGTTCAAATCCAAGGCCGCCTGATAAGAGACTTCTTATTTTTCTCTGTCCGTCAACATCTTTTCTCATAGGGAAGCCATTTTTATCGCTTCCACCGGTTATTTTAAGTTTGTAACCATCTAAACCGACTAAAGAAGCATCTATTTCTTCGCCAATTTTTAAGCCGTTTAATTTTTTTGATTGTGCTGCATCAACTTCTACTTGATGACTCTTTGCGCCTTCTGAAATGACTAATTTAAATGCCAAATTAATCTCCTCCAATTTTTAATTCTATTAGTCCACTACGAATATTTAAAGTATTACATTCCCCAATGAGGATTGTCCTTCCTTTTTATATCCAATATTTCATTTAATATTTCAAATTCATCCTCAGTAAGTTTGTTTTTAAGCTCAGACACAAGGATCTTATAGTGATTTTCAGGTATATCCACATAAAGAACATCCCCTTCATCAAAGTCCTTACCAAAAATTGCATCTTTTATGCTCATAGCAACTTTTTGCCCTTTGGATGCTGATTTTAAATTTTTTCCTTTATCCTGCATGCCTTCTACTTTTCCAACTCGTGCCCCATCTCCTCTAATTAAGCCATGATCCTGCTTAACTGTACCAGATAAGACTTCAATACCTGCTATTGCAGGTTTACTATTCCTGAATATTAATTTAGGAATTATTCTAATTTTAGCTGGTTTTATTATAGCATCAAGCCATGCTTTTTTCTTCCTTTCTTCTGCAGCTTTTATCCATTCATCATAATCTTCTATCAATTGATAAATGATATTTGATGAAAATAGCTTAATTTCAGAAGCTTTTATTTCTTCAGCTGCGGAAGGTAAAACTTTAACATTGAAAGCAATGATAACTCCATAAAGAGGATCTTCGTTTTTAACAATTGAAGCATCTACTACGTCTCTTCTAGAAATATCTCCAATATCTGCAGCTCTTATTGGAATTTTCATGTCTTTAAGCAGATTCACAAGTGCTTCAAGTGAACCAAGTGTATCTGCCTTTACAACAATTCCAAGATCATCAGTATCTATTTTTATGTCTTCAATTTCTTTTAAAATTTCTTCTTTAACATGCTCAAAATCGCCCCTTGCAACACGTAGAGGTGATCCTGCCACTGCATTTTCAATGTTAGGAGCCACAATTTTAATACCTGCAGCTGCAACAACTTCCTCGATCTTTTTAAACCGCTTTTTAGCTTCTCTTATCTCTTCAAGAGGATTTGGTTTTAAAAGAGATCTTATACGAGTAGTTATAACATCATTTAATGTCATAATGGCAATGGTATCATCTTTTTTCAGTATCCCATCATAGATTACAGCATCTATGGTTACTCCAAGGCCAACTTCCTCTTTCACCTCAAGAATAGTTCCTTTTGCAGGAGCATCTTCTTCTATTTTGAGCTGTTCTTTTAGGTACTGTTGAGCAAGTCCCATGAGCATAGCTAAAAGTTCAGGTACTCCTTCACCTGTTTTTGCACTTATGGGAACTATACTTATTTGTTTTGCAAAGTTGCTGATCCTATCAAATCTTTCAGATTCAAAGCCTTCTTCATGTAAAATTCCAACTAGTTCATAGACACGAGTATCTAATTTTTCCTGTACACTTTGAGGTTGTTTAGGAAAATTTTCTAAAAAAGGAGCCCTCTCATGTGTTTGCCATCCATATATTTTATCCATTTTATTTGCTGCAACAATAAAAGGGGTTTTATACATCTTAAGAATATTTAAAGCTTCATAAGTTTGTGGTTTAAATCCTTCATTTAAATCCACAATCAGTATGGCCACATCAGCAAGCGCTCCTCCTCGTTTACGAAGAGTTGTAAATGCCTCATGTCCCGGAGTATCCACAAAGAAAAGCCCAGGAAGAGTCTCTTTGATACCCAATTTTTTGAGAAATTCACCACCAATGTTTTCAACAACTTCTATTGGCACTTCTGTTGCTCCAATATGCTGAGTTATTCCCCCAGCTTCCTTTTGAGCAATTATACTGCCTCTTATAAAATCTAAGAGCGTAGTTTTTCCGTGATCCACGTGTCCAAGTACTGAAACTATTGGTGATCTAATTTTCAATTTTGACCTTCCTAAAATTAAAGATAATAAAAATTTATTCGTATATTAAACTTTCATCAGGTAGAGCATATTCATTGATTTCAGAATCATTGAAAAATAATGCAATTTCCCTTTTTGCAGATGCAGGGGAGTCTGAAGCATGAATTATGTTTCTACCAGTGTCAAGAGCATAATCCCCTCTTATGGTTCCAAGATCTGCTTCTTTTGGATTTGTAGCTCCGACCATTTTTCTGATAAGGCTTATACAATCGTCGCCTTCTATTACCATCGCAAGAACTGGTGCGGAGGTAATATAACTTACAAGATCATTAAAGAATGGTTTTTCTTTGTGTTCTCCATAGTGTTCTTTTGCAAGTTCTTCAGAAATATTCATCATTTTAACAGCTACAAGTTTAAGACCGCGTTCTTCGAACCTGGTTAAAACTGTTCCCATGAGCCTTCTAAGCACTGCATCAGGTTTAAGCATTACAAAACTTCTTTCCATCATTGTTTAACCCACTTAACCTTTCTTGGGACTCTTCCTAATTTAATCCTATTTTTTTCACATTTGCTGCTGCAGAAGAAAAATACAGTTCCGTCTTTTCTGACGTACATTTTTCCAGTACCCTGGTGTATTTCCTGTCCACAGAATGAACATGTTGCCATATTAAACACCTTCTCAATTATGGAGTACGGATCTCTTTAGCTTCTCTTATTGTATCGAGTAACATTAAGATGTCGCCTTCCCTTATAGGCCCCATAATATTTCTTGTTAATATTCTTCCTTTGTCTCTTCCTTCAAGTATCCTACATTTTACCTGCATGACCTCTCCAGTCATACCAGTTCTTTTAAGAACTTCAATTACTTCAGCAGGAGTTGCTTCTGCCATATAATCACCCTGAAATTATTAAAGTGAGAAAGGCTATTGCCTTCCTTAAAAAAAGTTAAATTATTTTTTGAGTTCTTCGACTTTTTCAACAATTTCGTTGACTAAATCTTCAGCTTCACCTGCATCGGTTATGACTGCAGATGCAGTACCAACATTTAAACCTGCTGCTTCTCCTAATTCATCCTTAGTTGGGATGTATACATATGGAGTTTCTTTTTCTTCAGCAAGAACCGGTAAATGTGCTGCTATTTCTGGAGGATCGATATCCTCTGCCATGATTACTAATAACGCACTGCCCCTTTCTATGGCTTTGGTTACTTCGTTTGTTCCTTTTCCTACTTTACCTGTGTCTCTTGCAATTTCTAAAGCCTCAGCAGCTTTATCAGCTATTTCTTGTGGTACATCAAATTTCACATATATTGCTTTTGCCATTTAGTTTACCTCCTTTTTCATCTGGTTTTTATACCATCCATCGGCATGATCTTAATTTCAACTTTTGTCTATATAAAAGTTTTTGCCAAATAGGATTTTAACTTTAAAAAATGTAGTTCGATCTAAAGATTATTCCCGCAGCGATAGCGGGGATTTTTTGATCAACCTTTTTTAAAAAAGGTTGGTTTCTATCTAAAATAGTTTTAATTAAAAAACATTAGAAGAACTAGTATATAATAGATATAAGATCATCACTTATATACTTTGTCGTGCTCCCATATAACATGATAAACAGGTAAAATAACAGCTTTTCAATGGAATAAATCATTAAATCAAATTAAATTCAATAACGAATGTTATCAAAAAATATCTTCAAGTTTAAATTAGAATACTAGTTTTTCAAGGTCTAGATTATATCCCACTATACAAACGCTCCCCAAGGAAAGATGGTAATTTTTCATCTTCAAAAGCAGTAACAACTTTATCTATGTCATATTTAACTCTATAAATCACATCTTCTTTAGCAAGTACGTCTAAAAAAGCAAATGAAGCCTTACTATTACCATATCGCGGCTGTCCAACACTTCCCGGATTAAAAACAAGTTTATCTCCAAATTTTATTATAAAAGGCACATGGGTATGGCCCATTATCAAAATATCCGCATTTTAAGATTCAAGAAAAGATTTTAATGTAGAATCAGAAGTAGACTGGAAAATATATTCACTTACAGGATCTCTAGGACTGCCATGAACCATCATAATATTTACACTATCTATTTTAATCTGGATTTTGCGTTTTAAATTACGTAAAAATTCAATATTTCTATCTTTTATAATTTTTTGTCCATTCCATTGATTCTTTTGCATAACGATTAAATCCACTGACATCTCCAGTTACACACGCAAAATCATGGTTTCCAGTTACAGAAATAGCTTTTAATTGCCTAAGTTTTTCAATACATTCATTGGGTTGCGTGTAATATCCAACAATATCTCCACAGCACAGGACCCTGTCAAAATCTATCTTTTCAAGTACCCTTTCTAAGGCTTACAAAACCTTTGGTTTTTGATGCCCCAAATGCTCTGCATTTGAGGGCTCCGAAAGCATACTTTTCGAGAGCCTCTAAATTACTGTGTATATCAGAAATAACAGGTAAAATCATAGAGAAATTATGTAAAAATAACGGTTAATATAAGTAAAAAACAAATAAAGAAAGAAGTTAAAAGGCCTATAACCTTTTAACAGCTAATTCAACGTCTGATGCTTTGACGGTTTTCCTTCCAGCGTGTTTTGCGAGTTTAACAGCTTCTGAAGCTATTACTTCTCCTTTTTCTTCTAAAGCTTTAGCTAAAGCTTCCCTTGCGTCATCACTGACTCTTTCCGCACCAGCGTTTTTTATTATTCTTCCAATTGGAGCAATTGGTAATTCAGCCATAAACAATCACCTCATTTTTATTTGTTATTATAAAGTGTTCGAATACTCCTATATATATTTATCGTTTTTTTCTATGATTATTTGAAAATCTATATGGTTTTTGGCCAGTTGAAGTCGATCCATATGATAACTGGTCACCCTAATTTAAACCATATGATTTTTTGACCTACTTAACCAAATTATATGATACTTGCTCATGGAAACATGAACACTATGATTTTGAGTGTACCAAAAAAGAATGGAAGAAAAAAATAAGTTAATTTTAGTTAAAAAAAAAGCTAGGGTGAAATTGATTATCCCTGGCTTAAAATACGTGAAAGCTCGTTAATATCTGCATCTATTTCAACAGGTTTTACACACGCATCTATAGCAGTATTAGGGTCTTTTAATAAGTGACCAGTTACAATACAGACTACCTGCTCATTTTTATCCACTTCACCATTTTCTACAAGCTTTTTAAGGCCTGCAATGGATGCTGCAGACGCCGGCTCTACCCCAATTCCCTCGGTTCTTGCAAGTAATTTTTGAGCGCTTAAAATCTCTTCATCAGTTACAGTTTCTGCAAAACCATTAGACTCATTTATTGCTCGAATAGCTTTTAAAGCACTTACAGGTGCACCTATACGTATTGCAGTTGCAATAGTTTCAGGATTTTCAAAAGGAACAATATCTTTTTTATTTTCACGTATTGCCCTGACGATTGGCGCTGCACCTTCAGCCTGGATTCCGGTCATCATTGGCAGGTCTTCCATAAATCCCGCCCTGTGGAATTCATTAATTCCTTTCCATATAGCCGAGATGTTACCTGCATTTCCAACCGGTAAAATAATCCTATCTGGCGATTTCCATCCAAGATCATCCACAATTTCAAATCCAATTGATTTTTGCCCTTCTAATCTAAATGGATTTACTGAATTTAAAAGATATAATTTACCTTCAAGTGCGAGTGCAGTTACAGTTTCCAGGGCTTCATCAAAGTTACCTCTGATCGATAGAACTTCAGCGCCGTGGAACATTGCCTGAGCAAGTTTTCCAAGAGCCACTTTTCCAGAAGGTAAGAGCACTACACATCTTAATCCAGCTCTTGCTGCATAAGCTGCAAGAGATGCAGATGTATTCCCAGTAGATGCACATCCAACAGTGCTTACTCCAAGTTCCATGGCTTTTGTTATTCCAACACTCATTCCCCTATCTTTAAAACTTCCAGTTGGATTTGAACCTTCTACTTTAACGTAAAGTTCTACGCCCAGTTCTTCACCAAGCTTATCACATTTACAAAATGGAGTTCCTCCTTCTTCAAGGGTTACAATTCTAGCTGGATCTACAGGCATGAATTCCTTATATTTCCACATAGTAGATTTTCTGCAATTAAAAACATCTTTTGAAACATCAGGTTCACATGTGACTTCCAATATTGAGCCGCATTCTTTACAGGTGTATATTATTTCACCTAAATCGTATTCTGCTCCGCAAGTTATACATTTTATCATAAATAGCCTCCAATGGGTTTGACCATTTTAGTCTGATTAAAGTAATAAAAACAACATATTACACAATCTATAATTGAATATAAAATTTCTAATTCTTAAATATTCCCATGGTATAAATAAACAATGAAAAAATACATAATTAATTAGTACTTTTTAAAATTTCACTGTTTTTTAAACTTAATTAAAATTTTCTCCATTAATCTAATCTCTTTTAGGTATTCACTTCCATTTTGTGAGTATCTCGTCCCTGCTGAAAGTGGCCTTACTTATGTAAAATAAAGCTGCATCGATAATGAAGAGGGTTGCTGATATTAAAAATAGTGTGGTAATGCTAAGCGATATTGTATTTGCTACAATTAAGAAGTACACACCCATAAATGGTATAAACAAAAGAAATGCAAGTTGATTTGCAGTTCTCACATCATTAACCCTCGAAGATATAATAACATTTAGTTGAATGCTTAAAATAGATGAAAGGGGAACTGCCAGGAGCAGGATAAACACCATGCTCCAATTAGGGAAGAAAAGATAACCAATAGCATTATACGTGAATGCATCTATAAGCACCATGAAAATAATAGAACTGACGTATATCACACAAATACATGGAAGGAATGAAGCTATGGTCTTTCCAAATAAAAGTTCAGCGTCAGTTGTGGGCGTTGCCAGAAGCGGTTCTAAACTTTTCTCAATTTTCTCGCCTAAAATACTGTACGATGCAAGGGTACTTGGAATGATATAAGCTAGTATAACATAGAAATATGAAAATGCATTCATCAATATTATAATTTCATCTGTCGGAGCATCTGGCCTAATCATAAACTGGATAACCAGAGGTAAGCCAATTGACATTAAGAGAGGAACAACTATCAAAGAGTATATAATACGTTTCTTTCTACGGAATATGCTGAAGTCCTTGGTTGCGATAACCCACGATTTCCAGAGCTGCATTTAGTCTCCCCTCACAAATTTCAGGTAAGCATCTTCCAGAGTTGGACTTAACTTGGTAACATATTGAACCTGACCACCAGCACGCACTATTACATCTACAACGGTTGGATTCTCTTTTTCAGGATTAAATAAGTCAATAATTAGCTTATTATCATTTGTTATAATGTTTTTTAGAGGTAATTTATCTAATGCTCTTAGAATTTTATCAGTTATCTGTTCTAATTGAATTACTGTTTTATTTCCCCAAACTGATTCTTCTAATTTTTCAGGAGTATCTATCACCATCAGTTTAGTGTTGAATATTCCAATTTTGTCACATGTCCGCTGCGCTTCATCAAGATTATGAGTATTTATGAAGATAGTTTTCTTCTCCTTTTTCAGTTCAAGTATGAAATCCCGGACTGTCTTTGATGACTCAGGGTCTAAATTTGCCGTTGGTTCGTCCAGGAATAATATCTCAGGGTCATGGATAAGGGCGCGTGCTATGGCAAGTTTTTGTTTCATTCCTTTAGAAAATGTCCCAACTGCAGCATCTCTTTTATCCCAAAGCCCTAGCATCTTAAGAAAATGTTTAATATTTTCTTTTCTCTGAGTTTCTGTGCATTCATATAATTTCCCGTAAAAATCAAGGTTCTTATAAGCAGTTAAGTCATCATACAGGCTCACATTTTCAGGAAGCAACCCTATGATTTTCCTGATCTTCAAGGAATCCGCATCATCACTTATATCATAACCTGCTATCCAGGCATCTCCACTGGTTTTTGATATAAGGCAGCTGAGCATTCTCATTGTAGTAGTCTTTCCTGCACCATTTGGGCCCAGGAAACCAAATATCTCTCCTTGATCCACATGCAAGGTAAGATTATCTACCGCAGTAAATGTGCCAAACTTCTTTGTAAGATTTTCCGCATCGATCAAAGTGCATCATCTCAATTTTATTTTTAAATGGATTTTTAACCATCAAAAATAAGAATATATGAATTTTCATGCAACTTATATTATGTAACCAAGTTGAAGTCTCCTTTTGATATATTTTTCTATTTTAGCCTTATATTCAGATAGTCCTTTAGAAAAGATCATGGAGTAACAGTTCAGAGAACCTAAACTCCAAAAAAAGTTAAGATATAAAATTAGTCCAATATGCATTAAATTATGCCTTTAACATAAGATGCCCATGCAATGGTAAAATTAGCCTCAATGATTGCTGCAATAAAGATTAACACTGCTGCAATTACAAATAGGACCAGAGATTCTTTAAATTCATCATAATTTATATTTAATATCTGCCCTATTTGGTCTCCTACTGGCATGTACTTTTTCATATGGGTCAGGTCACTTATAATGTGAACAATACAGCTTGCAAGCCTGAAACCAGCTGCACCTGCTATGATAATACCTGCAATCTCAAACACGCCGTGAGGGAGAGTATAAAGTATGAAGTCACCAATAACAAACTTTGAAGCGGCATATCCAATAAAAAGTCCATTAAATACTAAATAAACCAGTGAAACTACACCAAATATAATTCCCCCAGCATAGATAAAAAATGCAATTTTAATATTATTTGCAAATATAGAAAGCGTGGTAAGTTTTATCTGACCGTTATTTACACCTTCTTTAAGAGATTTCAAAGTACCTGACAAGAGATGATCCATTACTCCTGATAAAAAATAGCCTGCAAACATAGACGCGAAAAATATGAATGCTGATGCTATCAAGAACATTTCGTTTCGTTTATATAAACCAGTGAAAAATCCATGATATTTTTCTTCATTTGAAAATCTTTTTTCTAACATTTGGGTTCCCTATCCAGTATTTTTTGAGCTTTTTCCTTTGCTTCTTCTCTTTTATGAGAGAATTCTTCAAAGAAATTTTTCATCATGCTTGCTGCATTCTTCTTACACTCACCACACATAATGCTGCCGTTTTTGCATGATTCACGTAGCTCTTCAAGTTTTTTCTCGGACGGCTCCAGGTGATATACTAACAATTCAAAAACAGTACAGTCCTCTGGAACTCCACCTAACTTACGCTGTTCCTCTAAACTTTCTCTACCACCAGATTTAGCTGATTTAACCTTTTTTTCCACTTCTTTAGGTGAATCACTTAAAAATATGGCGGATTTAGGTTTACTGCTTGACATCTTATCTCCAGTAAGTCCTGTCATAAACCTGTGATAAGTCGAGGAAGGGGACATAAAGTTAAATTTACCTTTAAACCGTTCTGCAATGTCTCTTGTAAGTCTTATATGAGGATCCTGATCTGGCCCTACAGGCACTACAGTTGGCTTTGGACCACCGCATTCTTCAGTTTGAGGGAGAAGAATGTCTGCAACCTGAATCAGTGGAGCATACATATGGGCAATATTGGTGCTCCCTGAAAAGCCATAAATAGCCCTCATTTCATTAAAATTAACCTTTTTTGACAAAATATATGCAAGATCTCCAAGATTACGATTTTCTGACTGGAGATATACGTTTACATTTTCTTTTTCAAGATCCAAACCAAGAGCTATATAATTTGTGATATACTCATAAATTGCAAGTTCTCTTGAGGCTTCAAAATCAATTCCCCTCGCAGAATAAGCTTCCATATCTGCTATAGGGATGTAAATATCTGCCCCTTTTTTTTGATACCATATAAGCTGATCCACGATCATCTTATGGCCTATATGCATTTTTCCACTAGGCATCATCCCACTTACAACAGCAAAATCACTTCCTTCCCTCATTGATTTAAGTATTCTCCCATAATCTCTCTGTCCAAAAATTATGTTCCTCTGCATTAAGTGATGAGGATTATTTATCTCTTCTTTTAAATTCCCAAAGGGTTTAATTCCAAACTGTTTTGTAAGTTTTTCATAATCGATGATTGCTGAACTCCATGGATCTATCAATTGATCACCTAATTAAATTGAATATTAATATTTAATAATTTATTTTCATTTTATACATGAATAATAAAATTTGCATAGTCATATAATATTATAACTCCTTTTATAAAAACATCACTGGAAATAGTTATGGCTCCCATTCTACAATTCCAAACACTCTAATTAAATTAAATATCATCCCGCTATACTTTTATAATAATGAATATGGTTATAATTCACTTTATAAAAATCACTGGGAAATTGGTTTATGTTTGTCCATTCTACAGTTCAACGTATCTCTAAACGATGTAATTTTATAACTATACACTTATCACAAATAAATAAAAGTTGTGGTTATCATTTTAAAAAAATATCACAAGAAAACTTATGGTCTTGTCCATTCCACATTATAATAAGTAATATCGTTTTCTTCGTCAACCACAGCAAATAAAAGCTTTTTATTAACTCCATGAGCTACTCTTACATAACTTGAAAAATCAGATATCCGTATTTCATAATCCTCTGATGCTACTTTTACAAGAAAATCTGAGTGACCATCTCCAGGAGATTTCCCTCGCTCATAAAGCCTAAACTCAGAGCCGTATTTAAAGCCTGTCTTTACAACGTAGCCCCTGTTTCGAAGATCCCTGAAAACTATATATTTTGAGAATAGATCTTCTTTACGGATTATTTGAAACATTTCATCAAGTGGTACTTCTTTACCATCCTTTAAAATGCTTATTCTTTCATTTTCAGCCAGGTAAAGTGCCTCAATTAGTGAAAGTTGCAATCCTTCTTCACTCATGTTTCCATAATGACTTTTCTCGTGGAGTTTTGTCCCTTTTTTGTCTTTAATTATGACTACATTTTCGGATAGCTCTGCATCCATTTTTTTCACCTGCAAGTCCATAAGAAGATTATTCAATTGTAGCATGTCTTCTCTTTAGATCAATTTCTTTTTTACCGAGACGAGCCATAAACTCCGCTATAAGCCCATCAAGAAATAGATGAGTACTGTCTTCAAAAAGAGTTCCCATAGGAGTTAAATCATCATACTGCCCCTTTAAAACATTTGAAGTATAATGTTTCCATGGTTCCTTAGTTTTACTGTCTATATTTATTATAATATCCAGACTTTCAGTCAATGTAGATTCCATATTTCCAGTTATCCCAATAACTTTAGCATTGGCTTCTTTTGCTGCTTTCCCCGCAAGTGTAACTGTTTTAGTTTCTCCAGAACCAGATATGGCTATTAAAGAATCCACATCCCTAATTGCAGGAGTTGTAACATCCCCAACCACATAAACTGTAAATCCAAGGTGCATCAACCTCATTGCAAACATTTTTCCCACTAATTCGGACCTTCCAGTACCTACAATAAATACACTGTCTGAATTTACAATTGTATCTATCATCTTAGAAACTTGTTCTTCATCGATTCTTTCTATAACTTTAAGTGCATGTGTTGTTATTTCTTTAGCTGTTTTTTTTACGTATTCCATCTTTATTCCCTGTTTAATTTAGTTATTACTATTAAATCCAAGTATTTTACCTGCCAACCTGCAACCATTTATTTGCTGGTTGATCAGGAATACCATAATTAAAAGCACTGCTATTTGTACCTACAAACCTAATGTTGATTAAAATTTTTTAATTTTTTGATAATTAATTAAAAACACTGAACTTAAAGCCCAGTTATTCTTAAACCTGCAAATTTAATTTTATTTCGAATATTAAGATTTATAAGTAGTGGAGTTAGTTTTTCAACCATTCTTGCATTTTCAAGCGGGCCACAATCTACAGATCTTATTTTTGGAATCTTTTCTGCAAGTGTCATCACTGTTTTTCTAGCTTCTTCATCATCACCAGATACAAGACAGTCGCAGTCTACATCCCTTTTAACGTTTAATAAACTTGGAGCACTTATATTGTTAAAAGCAGAAACTACCCTGGCGTCTGTATTTTCAAGTAATTCAGCAGTTCTCTCAGCTGCAGAACCCTGCCATACATCCACATATCGTGTTGGCCTGCCTCCTAAACAGCCGTCCAATGGAACTGTTGCATCAATAACTATTTTATCCCCAATGAATTCTTTTATACTTTTAAGGGTTATTATTTGAGCCTGTAGAGGCACTGTTAGCAGTATAATATCTCCTTCTTTTGCTGCATCCACATTAGTTGAACCGCAGATATTTGAAACTTCACCTTCTAACATTTCTTTTACAGTGTTTACAGCACTCTCTGCCTTTTTTGCATCTCTCGACCCAATTATAATATCTTCGCCTGCTTTCACGAACCTTAACGCTAAACCAAGTCCCTGATCTCCTGTTCCACCTATTATTGCAATTTTCATAAAAAGATCTCCCTTTTGCCTAAATTTACACCTTAAAAAAGGATAATTGTTTTTATGTTTAACTTTATAAAAACCTTTTTCTAAATAGTACAATAATCAATTTTTAGATATAACTCCCTGAAAGAGATAATATTTTGATTCAACTTATTTAAAGACAGAAATTAATACCAACTGAAAATATAAAACGATTCTATTACAGTTGAAGCTAAGTCAAGAAGTAAATTAAACACAAATCAAAATTAAAATTTAATCACGAGTAAATCTAGATAAATAACTATATAAGCTATTTCATAAATGTGAATGATTCACTGCATTTATTTTTTTATAAAATCCCCTAATAAATTATTTATTTCAATTTCTTCTTCCAGTGATTCTTCTTTATACTCATTGATACGTACCCATATGAAGTTCTTTTGAACAGCAAAAATAATGTCACTTGTCCATCAATATTTTAGCAAATTCATTAGTGTCTTCCTGGTTTTTAAGATGTATATACCTTGTATAAATAATTGTTAACAGTTCATTCTCTACTTTCATAACATTTTATTATATTTGTAATATTTAGTTATAGTATCTTAAGAAAAACTTATCATTACTTTTCAAATGCTCTACCACAACCCCTGATACTATCTTTAACCTTATAATAGATTGCATTAAAGGAGGTCCACAACATGCGATTTAGCGTTATTAAATATGAAGAGGAAAAAACAGCTTACTACAACCCCAAAGCCTTTTATAGGGATGAAAACATGATTATATTCCCTTTTGAAGAATTTGACAACTTCTATAATGAAATGGTACAGAATTTAAATGTTGTTAAAAATATTTTAAACGAGGCTCTAAGTTCCGACTCACCCCATCCTCCAATAAGAGATTTAGAACGAGTAGAAGACTGGATAAACCTTATATCAGAAGATGTGGACCTCCTACTTAAATTTAAAATGCAAAGTACACTTGGATCCTTCAGGAGCAGGAATTCAGCCAGAACTAAACTTTCATTCAGAAACCCCCCGATAGAAAGTACCCTTCCAACATGCCCTAAAGAAGAGATTCAGTGTCTAATGGGATTATAGGACGAGATTGAACTTGCAAATTGTTTAAAATATATGCAAGTTCATGATCCAAATCCATTTAACTTTGAATAGTTTAAAATTCAAAGAATTTAAAAATAGAACGAAACTAATCTACTAATTTTTTAATATAATCAAGACTTTCCAAAATTTCATCCTTGTTTGTAACTTCTACAACAAGTACCCCCTCAAAGTTCTTCTTATTCAGACCTTCAAAGAGTGATTTAAAATCAATGTCTTTGCTTCCAACTGCATTATGGTTATCAAAGGACCCATCATTGTCGCTCAGGTGGAAGTGTCCGATGTTATCATATTTTAAAATTTCACCAATAGATACACCTGCATTATATGCATGCCCAACGTCGATCGTCATGAGCGCTCCAATCTCCTGAACTAACTCATTAAGTTCATCAAGACCTTTACAAGTCATTCCTTCCATGTCAGGCATGTTTTCAACACACAGCTTTATTCCATGCTCTTCAGCAAATTTTGAGCATTCTTTAAGTGAAATTAAACTGCTTTCCTTGATTTTTTCTGGAAATTTCCGTGCCAAAAATGCCATATGGCCAGGGTGCACAACTACTATCTCTGAATCCATTTTAGAAGCTAAATCAATTGAACTTTTCACTTCTTCAACTGAAGCCTTTCGTATGGACTCATTTAAAGAAGCGATATTGATATCAGAAAGAGGAGCATGTATGCTTGTTTTTATATTATAAGAATTTACAATATCTGGATCTATCCTGTTATAAGGATATTCCATCATTAATTCACAATATTTGACATTTATACTTTCTAAATAGTCCAGTATCTCTTTAAGGGACATTGGAAACAGTGCAAGTGTTGATACTCCAATTTTCATGATTATCACCAAAAATAAGTTGGGATTAAATAATATTTAATTCCAGCTCTGATATTTATAGAATTCAAAGTTTTATTCGTTTCTAACCCTGGCCTCTATAGGGATATTTCTTTTAAGTGCATCCATTATGATGCCCGCAAGTTCTATATCCTTTTTAATTTTAATGGTACCTTTTTTACCAACTGTTGCAGTAAATAAGTATTCATCTTTCACCAAAATATCAAAAGGAGTGCCTATATTATCTTTACCAAAGTTCAGTACCACATAATTTCCAGAAAGCTGGACATCTACATTAAACATTTCTTCATTTCCACTTGATCTAAATGGTTCAACACCTATGCTTATTCCTATTCTTCTTTCAACTTCGTCAATTGTCTTTCCTTTTTTACCTATAAGCTTTGGAATATATTCTTCATCCATCCAGACAGTGACACGTTTGTCCGATTTCATGTCAACTTCAACACGGGCCCCTGGAACTGTTTTCTTAATCTCTTTTATTATTTCACGTTCTGCAATCTTTTGAACTGGAGTTTTCTCATAAGTGGTTACTCCCACTTCCATAACAATGGTTTGCTCACCATAGGTGTATATCTCATGTGTAAGGTCTCCAGTATCAAAATTACGGATTTCTATAACTGGTCTTGAGAGATCTGCCTCCAGCATTCCAGATGGAACTTTTACAGTAAGTGCAACATCATAAACTGCTTCCACATTTCCATTATTTATAAAAATAGTTGTGTCTACAATTGATGGGATTATTCCAAGTTCTACCCTTCCAAGTATCCTTTGAATTGCATCTATAGGTTTTGTAGCATGCACAACACCAATCATGCCCACCCCTGCAAGTCTCATGTCTGCAAATATCCTGAAATCCCTTGTTTTCCTTAATTCATCATATATAGTATAATCAGGACGTACAAGCAGTAGTATATCTGCTGTTTTCTCCATACTCCGCTCTAAAGGTGCGTATTGAGTTATTTCCGCGCTGACCTGTAAATCACGTGGTGATTCCATAGTTTTGACAATAGAGTTGAGGTTTTTACTATAAAATTCTGCAATTGCCTGGGCAAAAGTAGTTTTACCTGCACCAGGTGGACCTGCAATTAATATTCCTTTAGCTCTTTCCCTTAATCTCTCAATAAGCTTATCTGAAAGTCTATAATCATTTAGAAATACCTTTGCCACGGGTCTTACTACTGTTATCTCAAATCCATCAGAAAAAGGGGGCCTTGCAATTGATATCCTGTATTCTCTAAACTGAACAACAGTCGCACCTTCTCTTTCTATCTCAATAAAACTTTTAAAGTCACTTTTTGTCCTTTCCATAATTTCTTTAGCCATACGTTCAATTTCCGGATATGCTAAAGGTCTAGAACCTATTTTGACAAGTTTTATGTTTCCAGGAGTTCCCTTTTTTGCCATTGGAACTACATCTTCTTTTAAGTGAACAGACATGGTCTCATCGTCAAAGAACTTAGCTATTTCAAGTTCTGTGTATCCAATCATTTCCTGTTTCAGATAAATAACTTCAAGTCCCTGGGCTTTTGCAACTTCCATTTGAACTCTATCACTGGTAATCAGTGTAGATTCCGTTTTTTGAGCCGTATCTCTTATCATAGCATCTATTTCTCCGCCTTTTGCCAGAGATATCTGCTCAAGAGTTGGTCTTTTACCAATGTAAATTAAATCTATAATTCCATCATTGTAAAGTTCCTGGAGATTCTTTAACTCTTCCAAACCGTTGAATCCAGTTTCTCTTCCCCTATTTGCCTGGTTTTCCAATTCAGATACAACTGCTTCAGGAATTACTACTTCACATCCCTTAAATTCATCTTCCTGGACAATTTTAGTAATTCGTCCATCCACAATAACGCTAGTATCTGGAACTATTTTCATTTTATTTTCTCTCCATAAATTTTTAAACAAAGATATGCAATCTTAACTTTTATCATAAACTTCATCTGGATTAAATACTTTATTTCCTACAATTTCCAGTTCATCATCTATTACTTTCCTGAAAAAGCAGGATTCATACCCTTCATGGCAGGCCCCGCCTTTTTGGCTAACTTTAATAAGGACCGCATCTTCATCACAATCAACACGTATCTCTTCAACGTGCTGGAAATTGCCTGAACTTTCTCCTTTAAGCCAGAGCTTCTGGCGTGAAGTACTCCAGTAGTGTGCTTTTTTTGTTTCTATTGTCTTTTTAAGGGCTTCTTCATTCATGTAAGCCACCATAAGGACTTCAGAAGTTTTATAATCCTGTGCTATTGCTATGACTAAGTTTTGATCGCCTACTTTGTGTCTAAAATTAAAATTGCATTTTTCCGTTTTCATTTAATCCATCTCCAGTTCATCGCGCAATTTTATGGGCAGGTTATCAAGATCAACTAACTCCTGATTTCCAGATTCCATATTTTTTAATGTAACTTTTCCGCCTTCGATATCCCTTGCACCAACTAAAACCGCATATTTTACTCCTAAATGGTCTGCATAAGATAACAATTTTTTGACTTTTTTCCTTGCAAGGTCAACATCCGCTGAAATTCCATTTCTCCTTAAGTCTTGAACGATTTTAAACGACTCTTTCCTCATATTGCCGGACAATGGTGCAACGAATACATCTACATGTCCTTCCACTGGAATCTCTGCATTCTGTTTTTTAAGAGCTTCCATAACCCTATCAAATCCAAATGCAAATCCTGTAGATTCTACTGGCTCACCACCAAATATCTCTATTAAATTATAGGTTCCCCCACCACTTATTTGTTTTTGTGCACCTAGACCATGTACATAAATTTCAAATACCATTCCAGAATAATAATCCAGTCCACGAGCTATTCCAAGATTGACGATGTAATTGGTGAATCCAAATGTTTCAAGGTGATTTAACAGATCTTCAAGATCATCCAATGCTTTAAAAGCACCCTCACACTTTTTTATAATACTTCGCACTTTGTCTATCACTTCATTGTGTCCTTTTATCTCAATTAGCTTCAAAAGGATTTCTTTAAGAGACACAGAGATATCCATACTATTTAATAAATTTCCGAGTTCTTCGACATCTCCTTTATCAACTAAACCCATTATCTGTCCCTGTTCATCTCCAGGGATTTTTGCATCATTTAACAGGCTTCGAATGATTCCTAAATTTCCAATGTGGAATTCATAATCAGTTAAACCAATTTCATTAAGACAGTGAGCTGCCATTGCTATAACTTCGGCTTCTGCTTCTGGAGATCTGCCCCCAATAAGCTCGCATCCAAACTGCCAGAACTGCCTGAACCTGCCTGCCTGAGGGCGTTCATACCTGAAACAGCTGCCAAAGTAGTACATTTTAATTGGTTTTGGACTTCTTTGAAGTTCATTAAGATAAAGTCTAGATACCGGTGCGGTTAATTCCGGCCTAAGAGCTAAATCTCTTTCACCTTTATCTTTAAAGTGGTATATCTCTTCTTTAATTGCCTCTCCTGATTTCATGGTAAAAAGAGATAGATCTTCAAATATCGGCGTTTTAATTTCACCGTAACCGTAATTTTCGAATACTCGTCTGAATGTATTTTCAACGTATTTTCTCTGTTTCATTTCATCTGAAAGAAAATCACGTGTTCCTCTAGGTCTTGATATTTCCATTATAATCCTCCAAATCAAAATAAATAGATCGCATATTGTTAAATCTAAAAAAATGATATTTTTTGATACTCTTTAAGTATCTATAAAATTCATTTAAAATAATTTTGCAAAATTTAAAAAGTTACAGAAAAGTTGATCTAATTTTGAACACAATATCTCATTCATAGTACTTCAAATACTCCCTCATCATTTTAGGGAATGATTTTGCGCTTAAAAATCTCAGCCCGAGCCTTTCAGCCCAAACTTTTATACCCTCATCGGCTGCCACAACTCCTGCTCCTAACTCCTTAGCAAGAAGCAGACAATCAAGATCAGGAGCACTGTCAAGAGTACCTTTTCTTAATGCAGCCCTGTATTTTTTTCTAAAGTCTTTTATAGCACTTCCAAGAACTTCAAATTCAATGTCTGATTTTTCCTGCCCTCTTCCTAATCTAACCATAGATTCTACAGCAGTTTCCCATATGGCATTTTCTGATATTTTCATACCTTTGTTCATCCTTTCCCTCATGTCATGGACATACTCATAGAATATTTCAGAAGGTATTTTAGTATCATATCTATTTGGGCTTTTTTTTACAATCCATGTCTCTGTTTTTACCAGTATATCTTCAGGGCATTCGTACCTAGTCATATAATTTATAAATTCTTTATAAGTAATAGGAGGCATGTGACAGCTCATGTTAAGTTTTATCCTTGATTTAGCAATTAAATCTACTAAAATATCCACAGTAGTGGCCAGGTCTCCTTCTCCAATTTCATCTCTAAGCTGTGTATCTGTAAATGCAGTTGTATCCAACACAAACCTCTGTTTTGCAGGCATTATACTCCCTCGATATCTGAAAATACCATATCCTTTAAATTATATCTTAAATTAAATGATACTCCTTTAGCTTAATTAAATATATAACTATTCCTGAATTATAACATGATCTAATTCTAACTACATTAATTTTTATCTAATAAACAATATAAAATGTTCTAAGAACCAATAAATGTGATAGAAATGATAACCGGTAAAACAAATGTCGTAGGAGTAATAGGCGATCCCGTGGAGCACAGCTTATCTCCACCAATGCATAATGCTGCTTTTAAGCATTTAAAGATGGATTATGTTTATGTACCTTATCACGTGAAAAAAGGTATGCTCGGTGATGCAATAATAGGTGCGAAATCGTTGAATATAAAAGGGTTGAACATTACAATTCCACACAAAACAGATGTAATGAAACATCTTGATGCGCTTGATAAATCTGCAGAACTCATTGGGGCAGTTAACACAATTAAATTCGATGAAGACTACGCAAAAGGATACAATACAGACGGTATAGGTGCTGTAAAAGCTATTGAAGAAATAAGCAGCGTGAAAAATAAAAAAGTTATCATACTAGGGGCTGGTGGTGCAGCCCGTGCAATTTCATTCCAGATACTTATGGACGGGGCGGAGTCCATTGTAATTGCAAATCGGACAGTGGCAAATGCAGAGCAGCTCCAGAGAGATCTGGTTGAAAAACTGAATGCAGATGTTAAGAGTATAGATCTTGGTGAAAAACTCGAAATTGAACTTTCAAATGCCGATATTTTGATAAACACCACCCCAATTGGAATGTATCCGAATGTAGATCAGGAGCCACTGGTTAAAGCTGAATTGATGCATGAAAATTTAGTTGTTAAAGACTGCGTTTATAACCCATTACAAACAGGACTGATCAAAGAAGCTGAAAAATGCAATGCTAAAGTAGTATCTGGGCTTAAAATGCTTATTTATCAAGGTATGGAGGCATTCAGAATATGGACCGGTGTGACTCCACCTTTAGAAATTTTTGAACGCTCCTTAAAAGGCCAGTTTGAATAACTTATTAACCCATATTTTTATTTAAATGATTTAAAATCAATTTAATGATAATTAACAGAGCAGAGGTAATAATCATGGAAAACATCACTATAACAGACAACCATATCCATGTCGACCCACATAATGGTGAAGGTCCCATTGAGGTTGCAAAAAAATTCCAGAGGGCTGGTGGAAATGTGATGATCATCCCCAACAAACCAACATGGACAGTCGGAAAATTGTGCAGCTTTGAGGAAGCAATGGAACTTGTTATCAAATGTGTGGATAAAATAAATACAGATACCGATGTGAAAGCGTTTGCAGTGGTTGGTGCCCACCCTGCAGAACTCTCAAAACGTGTGGAAAATGGTATGGAACTTGAAATGGCAGAAAAAATGATGATGGGTACACTGGAAGATGCGCAAAGACTTGTACTTGAAGGAAAAGCTATTGGAATTGGTGAAATCGGCAGACCCCATTATGAAGTCTCACCTGAAGAGCTTGAAGCCCACAACAGGATTATGTCATACGCCATGGAACTTGCAGCTGATGCTGACTGCGCTGTACAGCTCCATACAGAAGATGCAACTGAAGAACATTTCCTGGAATTTGCCAGAATGGCAGATAAAGCAGGTTTAGACAGACATAAAGTTATGAAACATTTTTCAGGGCCGATGGTTAGTGTTGATGAAAATCATGGTTTAACCCCTTCCATTATTGCAACAAGGACTGTGGTGACTGAGGGGCTTAAAAAAGGAACTAATTTTTTAATGGAAACAGATTATATGGACATGCTCTCGAGACCTGGTGCAGTTTTAGGCCCAAAAACAGTTCCAAGGCGGACAAAAGAGCTCTTAAGAAATGGGACTTTAACTGAAGAAGACGCCCATAAAATCCATGTGGAAAATGTAGAAAAAATTTATGGAATTGACCTGGGCTTCTAAATAGATAATGCAGGGTTCAATTTAACTATTTTTAATTTAAAAAAGGGATTTTAATCAGTGGCTTCCACCAATAATGAAAGAAACTACACTTATAAGTACCCCAATTAAAACAATTTCAAAACTGACCCTTAAAAGGCTGTCCCTTGATACTTTACCAAGATACACTCCCAGTATGATTAATGCTGCAAAACAAAATATCACAGTAGTTATGGTAGCTGTTATTTTATCTGGAATCAGCAAAAAAGGCACTACAGGAACGAAAGACCCTATGAAACTGGAAAATCCATGGGTAAACATACTCATGTAAATCCTTCTTTTGGCCTGCTTGTAAATGATAGTCTCGTCAAGGTCGCCCTCGTTCAGCATCATCTTTTCTTCAAGTTCACGCAGTGTCCTTGCTTCTTCTGCCCTTTCACCTATGAAAGAACCAAATGCGTTTGACATTGCAAGAGCTATACCCCCACTTAATCCAGTAAGACCTATAGCAAAATTAGAAATTTCGAGCCCTCCAGCACTTGCTACGCCACTTGCAGCCAGTGTTACACCCATAACCGCAAGAATTCCGTCTAAAGTACCTAAAGCGACATATCGGCTCATCTTAAAATATTCTTCAATTAATTCTCGTATGTTCATTTCTTATTTTTCTCCAATATACGATCTGTTTAGAATGTTCATAAAATCAGATGTTTATACTTTTATATTAATAAGTTATTTTAACTTCATTTATTTTTAAAATTTCTGTTTTCAAGACAGGGATCTCATCTTTTACAGTTTCCCAAACCACATCAAGATCACAGTCTCCACTTTCAAGGACATCTCTAACATTTGCAATGGTTTCCCACGGGATCTCAGGGTATTTATCTTTAAAATCACATGGCATATTTTTAACCGACTCGCCAATGATTTTAACCCGCCTGATTACTGGTTCGTGAATAAAACCAGTACTTAAAAATTCTTCTTTGGTAATGTCCTTTGTGTAATCTTCGATGAGGTCGATAGATTGTAAAATATGGTCTAGAAATATATTTGAAGTCATATGAGTTCAACACAAAAAGTTATTTTAGGGTATATTAATTTGATCATATTATATTTTTTTCTTAATATGTATTCGTGTAATTTATTAGGGTAAATCTAATTTTATAATGACATCCAGATGCAATAAAGGATCAAAAATTAAGAAAAAAAGAAATAATTAAATAAATAATTCATAATTTAAAATTAACCCCTTCCTAACTCCTTATGAGCCCTCGCAAGGTGTCCTGCAGCCAAAGCTGCCATTAATGAAAGCTCACCTGCAAGCACAATTCCTGCAATGATTTCAGCGAATTTATGGACCTTTTCATTTCCATAGACTCCCATAATTTCAAGGCACTCGCGGGCTGTACCAATACTTGTACCTCCCCCAACGGTTGCAATCGGAACGTCTGGAAGTGTAACTGAAAAGTAAAGGTCCCCATTTTCTTCTCTTGATGCAGTGGTTATTCCAAGGCTTCCCTCAACTATGTGGGCTTCGTCCTGTCCCGTGGCTAAAAATATAGCGCCGATCATGTTTGCATACTGGGCGTTGAACCCCATACTTCCAGAAATTGCAGATCCAATCAGGTTTTTAGATGTGTTAACTTCAACAATGGCTTCAGATGTTGATTTAAGCTTTTTTTCGACTATTTCCTTTGGAACGATGATCTCTGCAACAAGGCTTTTACCTCTTCCCTCTACCATGTTTATAGAAGATGGTTTTTTGTCCACACATACATTTCCACTTGATGCAATTACATGGGCACCTGTTTTATGGGATAAAAGGCTTAAAGCTGCTTCAGTTGCTATTGTAACCATGTTCATTCCCATACTGTCCCCTGTTGTAAATACAAATCTAGGGTAAACATACCTGCCTACTACAAGTATCGGGTCGATTTTTATAAGCATTCCATGTCTTGTGGTTACTTCCGCCGCTTTTTTAAGCTCTTTAAAGTTATTTTCAATCCATGCTTTAATTTCAAGTGCATCAGTTACAGATTTAGCCTTTATAACTGGTGCCCTTGTCATTTTATCGCTGATTATTTTGGTGGTGACTCCACCTGCTCCAGTTATAGTAGAACATCCCCTGTTTATAGATGCTATAAGCGCACCTTCCGATGTTGCAAGGGGTATATAAAATTCACCCTGGGCATAATCTCCATTAATCTTAAGAGGGCCCGCGATTCCAACAGGTATCTGAACTGCTCCTATGGGTTGTTCAATGTTCTTTTTAGATGCACTTTCCATATCGATTGAATAATTTGATAAATGTTCAATTTTGGAATTGCTTACTTCTTCTATAAATTTACGCCTGATTGCCACCGCTTGATCAATGTTATCAGTGTACTTTTCAATTTCGCGAAGTTTAATTTCTCCAGCTTTAAGTTTATCTATAATTTCTCTTTCATTTACCATAACCATCACCGATAAGTTTTATTTAAAATTTAAAAATTAAAAGTCATTTTAAAGCTCCATTAAATGAAGATATCTGTATTTTATATAAAATAAATTTTAATTATGATTAAAATAAGAATTATTTTAATGCATCTTTTATAACTTTTACAATTTCAGAAGGCGCTGAAGCTACAGTTACACCTGCTTCTTCAAGTGCGGCTATTTTACTTTTTGCAGTTCCGCTTTCCCCTTCAATAATTGCACCTGCATGCCCCATCCTTTTACCCGGAGGTGCAGTAACTCCTGCAATGTAAGCCACGACTGGTTTTGAAATATTTTTACTTATGAACTTCGCTGCGTTTTCTTCAGCATTTCCTCCAATTTCACCAATCATCACCATTGCGTCGGTGCCGTCGTCGTCTTCAAACCTTTGAAGCACATCTGCAAAGTCCATACCAACAACAGGGTCTCCCCCTATACCTAAACATGTGCTTTGGCCCATTCCTGCATTGGTTATCTGATTTGCAACTTCATAGGTTAGTGTACCACTTCTTGAAACTATTCCAACATTTCCTTTATTAAAAATATGCGTAGGCATTATTCCAAGCTTTCCAACACCTGGAGTTATGACTCCCGGAGTATTAGGGCCTATTACAATAGTATCATTCTTTTTTGCATATTCTACGATTTCCATTGTGTCATGCACAGGAATATGTTCAGTGATTATAGTTACAATATCCAGCTGTGAAATAGCTTCAAATGCCGCGTCCTTAGCAAATGGTGCCGGAATAAAAATAATTGATGCATTTATATCCGGATTTTCTTCTTTAGCCTCTTCTACTGAATTATAAATATTTACAGGCCCTAATTTTTGGCCTCCCTTTCCAGGAGACGTACCTGCCACAATATTTGTATTGTAAGCAAGCATCTGTTCAGTGTGGAAAGACCCCTGCTTTCCTGTAGCCCCCTGCACAATACAGCGGGTATTTTCATCAAGAATTATCATAAGTTCACTCTCCCGAGATTCTCATTCTTTCAAAAAGGGGTACTGCCAAATCCATAACATTTCCATTCATAAAAGCAGTAACTGACATTATAACGCCCCTTGGTATCACATAAGAAGGTGTTCCTCTCCTAACAAGATTCACGTGCTGGTTACCGACAGCTGCACCCACCATGGCCCCTGCTACAGTTCCAACACTTTCTATATTTTCTATTGTTGCAACAACTACAGGATCATCTGTTTGATCTGAAATGTAACCTACACCAGGTATTTTCAGTGTTCCGGTAACTCCTCCACCGCCGATATCTGTGACATCATCCATACCTTTCGCTGCCTTTATAACAGAATCTGCAACCTTACCTACAATTTCTTCGCCACCATATGTATCAAATGCAATAATTACAGCATCGGGATATCTATCTTCTCTTATTTTTGCCTCCGCATAAGAAATGCCTTCCCCTGCACCTTCAGGAGTTTTTGATATCCCACCTATATCTCCAAGGCTTTCTGCATTTTTACGCAGTATGTCTATTACTTTAGAATTAACAGATTCTAATTTATCATCCTCAACAAATGCACTTATAACCACATCGTCCCCTGTAATATTAGTTAAAGCCGCTTTATACGCTCCAACATCCAGTAATTGTGAAATATCATTTTCTATATTCTGGATAAGGGAACAACTGCAGGAAACATCATTTATTGAGATATCTGCACCAATAGCAGTTAGTTTCAAGTAATCACCCTTAATTAAATTTAATGTAATTTTGTATAAGCTATATTTCAATGAACTGCTTTTTATACTTTTATAGGCTATCATCCTCTTAGAGTATTAAATAAACGCCCATATCTATAATATATTATAAAAATTTACTGTGCTTGTGCCTGTAAATTTAAGTGGAATCTTCTTGAAAAAGTCAGTTTAATTTAAATAAATCATATTGCTCAAAAATAGACTTATTAAATACCTAAAAAATAAAATAAAACTTTATTAGCCCAATTTTATCTTTTCAAAGAAAGTAAAATTTGTATGTATTCTACAAAATATCAAAATAAACCTTTTTATATGTAAATTCGTAACTTATTTTAAACAAAAATATGAAAAATAGATGAAAACTACTTAAAGTAGAGTAAGACTAATATGATATCTATAAATTCACATGAATATATAAAACGACCAGGTAGTACCAATGTTTCAAAAAACAATGATTTGTGCCCCCATAATTGAAAAAAGTCCAGAACTTGCCCTTCAATCTGCAGAAAAAGCTATTGATCTAGGTGCAGATATACTGGAACTTAGAATAGATGTACTTGAGGACCCAGATCCTGACAGGGTTCAACAGCTTATCCAAGATATGGACTACCCAACCATTGCAACAAACAGAGTACAAAGTGAAGGCGGATTTTTTAAAGGATCTGAAGAGGAAAGAACCTCAATTCTAATAAATGCTGCAAAATATGCAGATATAATAGATATAGAACTGCAAACAGATGAAGAAATGCGGGACGAAGTTGTAAAAGCAGCAAAATACACCATAATATCTTATCACGACTTCCAAAAGACCCCTTCATTTAAAGAACTTTTGGATGTAGTTAAGGCAGAAAAAGAAATTGGAAACATAGCAAAATTTGCTGTAATGCCCAACGAATATAAAGACACTTTAACTGTTCTTAACGTGCTTTCGGAAGTTCCAAATACCATAGGAATTGCCATGGGCAATCTCGGCAAATATACGAGAATAGTGGCACCTATCTTTGGGTCTCCAATTACCTTTGCATCAATTGATAAAGGATCAGCACCAGGACAGATTGATATTAATACTACTAAA
The DNA here is from genome assembly GCF_002287175.1 of Methanobacterium bryantii. NCBI lineage: Archaea > Methanobacteriati > Methanobacteriota > Methanobacteria > Methanobacteriales > Methanobacteriaceae > Methanobacterium > Methanobacterium bryantii. The sequence goes on from NZ_LMVM01000038.1 coordinate 163,943, forward strand.
GATATTTTAAGGAAATTGATGGTGATAGATTGAAATTAAGGTCATGGTTTGTTATAGGAATAATTATATTAGGAGTTATGGCTACCTCAGCCTGTATTGCTCCTTCAAATAATATTGGAATAACTATTGATACAAATGGTACAAATGTAACCGTTAAATCAACCACATTTTTAAGTAATCCACCATCACAGATGATGTCTGAGATGGAGCAACAGGCTTTAACAGACATAGAAAGCTCCAACAGTACAGTTGAAAGCGTGAAAAGTGATATGCAATCTGTAGCTAAAAAATATAACTATACAGTTAATGTTACCATAAATTCCCAGTTTGGGACTGATCAGCTCCCAATGCCTGCCCAGGTGAGCGGAACTTCAATGGTTCCAACTTTACAGGATGGACAGAGCATAATTGTTCTTAAAACAAAAGATTTTAAAGTTAACGATATTGTAGTAGCCGTCCATCCAGATTATGGTTTAATAGTAAAAAGAGTGGGCCAAATTAGTGGAAACCAGGTATACTTAATAAGTGACAATAAAAATATAGAAACCACCACAGTAAAACTGAGCAATGGAGCAGTTGAAACCATTACCAAAACTCCATATAAAGGATGGCTTCCAAAAAGTAACGTGATTGGAGTCGTAAAAGAATATTAAATGGATTTCAAATCCATCTTTTTATTTTTCATCTGTAGGTTATTTTTAATTTAGCTTGAAACTGAATTTTTTATGAGGTTAATTAAATGAATGGACAAAATAGAAGGGACATATCTCCAGGTATTGAAGTTTATATAGTTTTAAAAAAAGATCAACGTTCAGGGAAAAGGACTAAAGGCATAGTTAAAGATATACTCACAAATTCATCATTTCATCCACATGGAATAAAGGTGAGACTGCAGGACAGTCAGGTTGGAAGAGTACAGGAAATTATCAAATAATATTTAAATCAAAATTAATTTTTAAACCCACTTAACAGCTCATTCATATCTCCTACAAACTCTAAACCTGCATTTTTACCAGTTCCAGAGAATAAAATATCTTTTTTACCCTCTTTAATATAAAAATTAACATTAATCTTAGAATTTAAAGACTCGTTTACCCTTGATGTCATTTCGCCAAGGGATGGTGCTGGAAGATCAACTCCTTCCGTTCTTTTAGCGTTTATTTCCAATATTTCTTCTTTATTTTCCAGTTTAATTTCAATTATATCATCATTAACTATTAATTTACAAATTTTAGTCCCGTTATATTTTGTAAACCTGTGAATTTTACCATTATACAGTAATCCAAATATGTATCCTGTAAAATAATTTCTAAGCCATGGAATTTTAGCTACAGAACCAAATAAAGATATTCCATCATTTTCAAAGTGATTTGTCTGCATCCATATCCATGAAGAAGGCATAGAAGTTCCCCAATCTTTTTCAAGGTACCCTTTACCTCCATTAAAAGATATTCTATTATCATTTATATTTACATATCCTTGAATACAATGATCAAAACTTAAAACTCCATGATAACACTCCATTTTAGGTACAAATGCATACCAACCCATAACTCCTGGAGATAATAATCTAACCGGCCATGGAATTATATTACTAAAATTAAGGTCTGCCTTGATTTTATTTTCTCCATCATCAATATCCAGATGAATATTTTTAAGGCTGAAAGTGCTTTTATGGATTTTTATTTCAAATTTTGATTTACCTGCCCAGAACTCACTTGTTTTATAAGTAAAATAGTACATTTTATGGTTTTTTGCATCTAAAAACATTATAAAAGCATGGGATTTTTTAGGATCCCTTGAAAGGGAAATTCCGGGTATTATTGAATATGCAGTTTTCTCTTCTTTATCTATTGACTTGAAATACCATCCTTCAAAATAATCCCTTTTTTTACCTCTTCCCTGAAATATTTCAGGTTTCCATAGATTGGCCATATAACACCACTTAAAAAGTAAAAAATAATTTAACTTAATTCTGATAATCTCTTAATCCTTTTTACCATGTTTGGATGTGTTGAAAATATTTCCATTATTTTATCAGCTGTTTTTACCCTTGTTTTGGTGTATTTAATCTGTGCAAGTTCACTTTCACTTATGGTACCATCTTTGTCCAGGTCCATTGACCTGAGGTCATCTATCTCATTCCTTGCATCTGAAATATCATTTGCAAAAAATGCCTTTACACCTTCCACCTGTTTCAAGTCCTCTTTGCTGATCATTGCAGATCCATAAACTAACTTGTAAAGAGCACTTGCAAGGTAATTTGGCTGGTTTCCCAGTTCAACACTTCCTGCATCAGCATAATACTCTCGAACACGAGATACAAATAATACTATGAGATTTCCAAGGAAATACGCAATTAAAGCCCCAATTCCAATTATTGCAGTTCCATTGTCCCTACCTCCATCTGAAAATAATGTGCTGATGTATATCCAGTAACAGATAAGGGGCACGACACTAATTAGAGTCATGACCACCATATCCCTGTGATTTATATGGGACATTTCATGGCCTAAAACTGCTTTTAATTCATTTTCATTTAATAAGTTGAGGATTCCACTTGTAACACATATACGGCCGTCTTTTTTGCTTTTTCCAAATGCAAATGCGTTTGGTATACTGGTTTGGGAAATTCCAATTCGAGGTTTAGGAATATTTGCCCTAACTGCTAAATCTCCTACCATTTGATGAAGTTTCGGGGCTTCGGCTTCTGATAAATATTTTACACCCATGGTAATCTCTACCATCTTTGGACCGATCATGTACTGGATAAATGTCCAGATTAATACAAAAATTCCAAAGGTTAAAGGCCCCCCATATCCAAAGTAAGTGCCTATTAAAGCTATTATCACATAAACCAAGGCAAAAAGCAGTGCTGTTGCAATGATTAATCTAAGATTCAATTTCCATGTACGTGGGACTTTCATTTTTAAACACCCGATGTTCAATCTTAATAATAATTAATTTAAATTTAATTACTGCAGGATATAAATAATTTTGTAATTGATATAACTACACTCCAAATTTAATATTTAACATCAATTAAAGATAAAAAAATGATAAAAACAGCGAAGTGAAATGGTGCGAAATTTTAAAAAATTTCAATATTCTGTAGTTGCTGGTTTAATTTTAATAATCAGTTATATTGCTATTTCAGTAATCTTAAATGATAATCCTTATCTTCAACAAACTGTATCTGATCTATTATCTATTCTAATAAATTTCACGGCAGCATTCTGTTTAGTTTATGCTTCTTATAAATCAAGAATATATGGAAAGCAAATTACGTATGCATGGCTGCTGCTTGCACTGGCACAGTTTCTTTACGCTGTAGGAGACATAATATGGACATTTATTGAGTTATTTTTACATACAGCCCCTTTTCCATCCCTAGCTGATGATTTATATCTCTTATATTATGTATTATTTGCAACAGGGCTCATACTACTTTCAAGGCCCCTCATATCTACCGAAAAGATATACAAAACCATTCTTGATATTGGAATCATTTTAACATCAGCAGTATTGATTTTCTGGACAACTCTGGCTTTACCAATTACAGCAAACAGCTTTTTACCATTATCTTTAACTTTGTACTACATAATTCGAGATTTTGTCCTTTTCTTCCTGGTACTCAACCTAACATTAAGGCAACCAACTGAAAAAATGAGAGATCCATTCCTGTTACTTCTTGGAGGAATTTCAGCATATATCATTACAGATACAGTTTTTAGCTATTTCTTTTTAAATGGAATTTATGTTTCAGGTAGTTTAGTTGATATTGGCTGGATAATTGCATTTATTTTAATTGGACATGCAGGAATAGTACAGGGAAATAACGTAAACAAAATTGAAATTATGGACAATAAACGTCCCAAACACGTCATATCTTCATTCATACCACTATTATGGGTAAGTACGGCATTATTTATGCTGATTTGGGGATACTATAATTTACCTCCTTCCAATTTTGCAAATGTTCAATTAAGATTTGTAATTTTTATTATTCTTGTTTTAATTAGATATTTAATGTCTATTTTAGAAAAAAAAGGATTATTTAATACTTTAAAACGATAATCAAAGCAATTATAAAATAAATAATTACTCCAATGCCAATAGAGATCCAAAAACCATATTTTGGAAGCAAATAAAGGATACAAATTAAATATAAGATCCATACAGGAGTAAGAATAAGGAGTCCCATTATATATGAAGATACTGCATCCAAACCAGCTGCATAATATATTGTAAACAAAGTAAAAGCCGTTACAAATGGAAACATTGCAAAAAATGCCGCCAGTAAACCCTGTTTTTCACTTCCAAAGTAAGTGGCAATTGTGACAATTGATCCTCCCAAAATAAAATAGACAGCATATTTTATAATTTCCCCAATCATAAACTGACCTAAAAGTTTTATCTTTAATTTTATATGATTGAAGTATTAATTAAACATAGTTACATCTTATTAATTTATCTTGAAAATATCCCCCAGATTATGTTTCAAAATACTCTGCTAAAAGAGAAATAACTCATTAAATTTGACTTCTGGCCTTATACTTGTATACAAGATAAATTATTCCAGTTATAACTCATATTACAACAATTACATCCAGTATATGAAAATAACTTTTAATTGCATCCCAATTCAGGCCAAACATAGCTCCCATATAACCAAGTGCAAAAGCCCAATGTAATGAACCAGCAAAAGTATAAATTGAGAATTTTTTAATGCCCATTTCAGCTATTCCTGCAGGTAAAGAGATAAATGTATATATACCTGGCAAAAATCTGCTTATAAATACCTCCTCAGGACCATATTTTTCAAACCAGTGATCAGCTCGGCCAAGTGATTTGCGACTTATAAAAATATACTTACCCTATTTCTCCAGTAAAGGCCTTCCACCTTTTAAACATATAAAATATGCAATTATGGATCCAGCTAAATTACCTAAAACACCTACAATAGTTATTCCCCACAGGCCATACACCTAAATACTCCAAACCCTGCAAAAGGCATTATAATTTCACCTGGAATGGGAATGCATATATTTTCAAGGGTAATTGCTGCAAATACACCACCATATCCAAATAATGTATAAAATCAATGGTTGTTTGACTGACAAATTCAACCATATCAATCATAAGTTTAAAGAGTTGTTTGATTTGACATATAAAAATAGTTACGTCTTTTAAAAAGACAATAATATTATATAAAATAGATCACTATTATTCTATAAAATATTCCAAATCTTATTTTAAGAATATAAAATCATTAGGTGTAAAAATGAAACTTATTAAACTCAATATTGAAACTTTTCTTATATTTCTACGAGGACTGTTCATGGGGTCCGCAGATATAATCCCCGGTGTTTCAGGGGGGACAATTGCATTAATTACAGGTATTTATGAAAGATTGGTACACGCAATAAGCCGTATTAATTTTAAATTTGTATTATATCTATTTAAAGGAGATTTTAAAAGATTTAAGCAAAGTTTAGTCGAAGAAATAGATTTTGCATTATTTATTCCGCTACTTTTAGGTATTGGTATAGCAGTTCTTACAATGTCAAAGGTCATATCATTCCTTTTAGTTACTTATCCCGCAGCTACATTTGCATTTTTCTTTGGGTTAATACTCGCATCTGCAATTTTTGTTTATAAACATGTGGATGAACTTAATCTAAAAAATATAGTCTTTTTAATTATTGGTTTTGTTTTTGCAATTATTTTTGTGGGATTAAATCCAATTCAAGCCAATCACTCACTGCCTATCATTTTTATCTCAGGCGCTATAGCTATATGTGCAATGATATTGCCCGGGATATCTGGTGCATTCATGCTTCTCCTCTTAAACCAGTATGAATACATGATAAATGTCCTAAATCATATGCAGTTCGTTGAAATAATTACCTTTTGTCTTGGGGCCCTAATCGGAATTCTCTCATTCTCAAGGTTTTTAAATTACCTGTTAACCAATCATAAGTCAGTTACCATGGCATTTCTGGTTGGTTTAATGATCGGTACCCTCAGACTTCCTTATGAAAAAATAGCATTTAGTACCGAGTCCCCTATTGTTATCGTGGTGGTTGCAGTTATTGGCTTTATTTTAGTGTTATTGTTAGAGAGACAATTTGAACAAAAACCTCTTCCAGGTGCAACTAAACATAAATAAACGTTAATTTTTTTTATGCTCGAAAATTTAAAGATTTTTGATGATTTCGCAAACAACCAAAAACGCGGTCAAAATCTAGGATTTTGACGTGTGCGAAATTTTCAATTTTCATGGTTGCGGAACTCTCGAAATTCGTAGAATTTCGGAGCACAAAAACCAGAGGTTTTTGTGGCCGAGGAAATAAATTTCCTCCGGCATGTAAAAATCTGCGATTTTTACGGTTGCGAATTGAAAATTCGCAAACATAGAAAAATGCATGGCATGCAAACACTGCCAAAATTCAATGAATTTTGGCGCATGTAAAAAATCGTAGATTTTGTAAACATTTTTCTCCTGCTATGTTCCGCAAACATAGAAAAATGCTGTGCATTTTTCTCCTGCTTTATTCTGAAACACAGAAAAGTGCTTCTCATTTTTTAAGCAAACATTTGAGGGATTTATTCAAATTTTTTAAATTCCCTCGGATCAAATCCATATTTTAAAAGAGTGTTGTTATCTGCACTGCTAAGATTTTTCTCTTTAACTGGAGGTATCGGGCTTCCAGTTTTTGCAAACACCACGCCGCTCTTTTTATTTGCAGCTAAAAATTTTCCTGCATTTCCATTTACAATTATAGACCCTTTAATCATATCTATAGCTGTAAAATCATCACAGTTACCATTTATAATTACAGTTCCTCCATTTAAGAGAGCTGCAGTGTTTTTTCCAGTATTTCCATTGATCCTTACAGTACCTTTTCTCATTAATATCCCCGTGCTCAAATCAACGTTTCCATTTACAATTATCTCTTTATCCCCATCTAACCTTGAGCCTACAGTATCTCTGATCATTCCATCATCTATTATAATCCTTCTACCCTCTAACTGGTTTCCCTCAAGTTTATCTCCTTCCAAGCCGTTCATCATGATATCTGTAATGGATTTAAATTTTTTATATCCTTTTATATCGGATTTAACTTTAACCAGGTTACCAATGGGTTCCTTTACATTGCCTTTTACATAGATACTACCTTTAACCATGCTTATTCCCATTCGAGTATCAACATCACCATCTACTATTATGTCTCCAACATCGATTTCTTTACCGGTTCCTCCAAAGAATTTTAAATCTGTGCCCATGCTGGAACCTAATCTATGACCTGCATTTCCATTTATTTTAATATCGCCACCATTTTTAAGATGGTCAACCATATCTCCAAATGTAATGTCAGTATCTGCAATTTTCCACTCCGGAGCCAGTTTTTCCCCTTTATGCTGCCAGTAAAAGTTGTATGTAAAATCACCAAGACAGTCCACGGGTTCTGAAATATTTATTTCCAGAATGTCCCTTTTTTTCTCCTTTTTCCTACCAAAAAGATTCATGATATTCCCCTGAATAATTTTCTTTTTGAGTATTTAAAAAATTTTTTGTTTTATGCCCAAATTTAAAGTCCTGAAAAAAAATATAATTACAATATTTAATATAACTCAAAATCAATAATACCCTTTAAAAAGGAGAAAACAATGACAGGGGAACTGGTTAAATTCTTACAAAAAATCGGTGTTGATACCCGATTTGTCAGCATCATTGAAGATAAAGTATACATAAACAATTTAAAGTTTTCAAGATTTTCAAGGAAGAGAGAAGAACTATTTAAAAAGAGTTTTCCTGAAGTGGATGTAATCAGGTCCAAAATATTCCAGAAGATCTGTATGAGGGCTTCCAGGAATCTTGCACATTGTATTCGCCCTAAAGAGAAAATTTTTTTAATTAAAGATGATAATCCGCGTAACTTTGCCCTTTATGTAATTTTAGAGCCTTATCAAAGGAAATATGGTATTGAACTTATTTTTGGCAGAAGTATGGATGAAGCAGAAAATTTAGATATTGACTCCATAGCATTACCCATTACATTAGACGATGAAGCCCAGAATATCCTTCAGTTAATGCTAGATGGTGAAAAAATAGAATTATTAAGTTCAAATGAAAGTTATAATGATAGAAAGTTGGTCTACCCTTTAATAAATGTTCCAAAGTCATGGATATATTCATGGACTCAAAATACAGCAAGTAGTGACTTAAATCAAAATTATGAATTTTCTGAAGAGTTATTGATATTCCTAGAAAGTTTAGTTCCAGATGTCAGGGAAAACCTTTTAAAATCAGCATTATTTACATCCAGTAAATGCTGAATCAATAGGTGCTACTGCCCTAGAACCGTTCCAATTTCACTTAACATTACTAAAAGTTTGTATCCTTTTTCAGTAAGCATATAATCTCCCCTCTCATGGCGCTGGAGGATCATATCATTATCAAGCAGTTTTTGAAGATGGAAAAGTAAATTACCTCCCCTGAGTCCAGTAAGTTCAGAGAGTGATGAGAATGTTTTTGTTTCATTTGCCATTGATTTTAAAATTTGAAGCCTCTGCTTATTGGACAATGGTTCAAGAACATCTTTAACTATTGATTCTTCACAAATTGAGGATATGCACTGTTTTTTCTCATTATCCGAACTGTAAATCCGAAGTGAACGCATCAAATTTACCTGTTTTTCAAAAAGATCATCCACTTCTAAAAAACAGGTGTCACATTTTGCATAAGATGCACCCGCTCTTATTTTACTTAATTTAACCCTATTTTGATTTATAGAGTCCTCATGAACATCATCATCTGCCATAAGGCTTGTATTATCATACAGCAGATCTGTAAATATTTGTTTACATTTATCCCTCATGTCGCACTTATTTACCATGCCTTTTTCAAGACCTTTTTCAATATCATGGGTTACATATCCCATAATCGCGTTTAAAACGTCTTTTTTAGAATTTGCAAGGACTAGATCAAGATACTGCTGATTAGTATTTTCCATGAGATTTTTAATATCTTTATGCATGGTTGCCAGCTTTGCCTTTATCTCGGTCATTTCCCTGTTATAAATTTCAGCCTCATTTAACATTGAAATAAATTATATTGCTCACTATAATAAAGGTTTCTATCAAGACCCCTAAAGTTAATTTAATGCATCAAAATGTAGTTAGTATATTCCCCTGACGGTTAAGTATATACTAATAATACAGCAATATAAAAACTAATGAAGAAAAATAAAAGGTGATTAAATGGTAATGACAGAAGAAATGATGGACGCTATTGAAAAAGACAATGTAGTTTTCTTTGCAACTTCAACTACAGATGGAACCCCTAATGTTGTCCCAATTGGATTTGCAAGGCCAATCGACAATAAAACAATAATGATTGTGGATAACTACATGAATAAAACTCACAAAAACCTTGAAAATAACCCAAAAGCAAGTTTAGTACTAAGAGATGCTTCAGCATGCCCTTACCAGTTTAAGGGAACTGCCGAAATAATTGAAGAAGGTAAATACTTCGATGAAGCGGTTGACTGGGCAAAAAGTGTTATGAGCAAACTTGCACCAAAAGCAGCGATCCTGTTAAAGGTAGAAGAGATTTATTCCGTTCAACCAGGCCCAGAAGCGGGTAAAAAAGTAGATTAAGAACGTTTATGTTCTTAATTTTTATTTTACAGCCCATTAAATTAAACTACTTGAAACTGAATAATGAAACCTGTTTTTCTTTACTTCCACCGTTATTCTCTTCCTTTTTAGGCTCTTCATCAGATTTTTTAGATCTTTTAGACGATTTTGTACTCTTTTTTGAAGCACTGCTTGAACTGGCCTTTTTGACCTTTTTCTGTGTCTTTAAAGTTTCCTTATCCATTTTAGTTTCTTCAGATTTAGCTTCTTTAGAAACACTTTTTGAAGTTATGGTGCTTTTCTTTTTAGTTTTAGGTTTTTTAGGGACCTTTACCTTTCTTGACCTGAAAACTTTTACTTCATCGTCTTCAAGCCCAAAGTATGTCATCATGTTGTAAGCTATATCATCATCCTGGAACATGATTTCAAAATAGGGGAACTGTGAAATTGCAACTTTTTTGGATGTGTGAAGTTTTTCTCCAATCTTTTCGGCCACCCTATTTTGTAAATCCCTTTTACTCCTGTTTTTAGAAAGTATTGTATAAACAGATGAATTAGTATACCTTGCAAATTTTTTATAGGTCTCATCTTTAGAAAGTGCAACCCCTACACTCATCAATTCATACGCATACTTCCAGTAGGTATAAGCCCGTGTTGAAAAAGCCCTTCCCAGATAAATATCTGCTTGAGAAATCATTTCATAAGCCTTTTCTATCTCATCTTTCTTTTCATATTCACGGGGAATATTTTCTGTGACCATTTCAAGTAAAAGTGAAGGATCTGCTTCAACCTGCCGCATGGCCCCTTTAATATTAGCCGGAGTTTTACTTTTTAAGATGGTCCTTACAGCATCAAAGACATTAGATCTTCCATCTTTTGGAGCTACAAGATCAAGGTCTTCGGATGTGATTTTTTCCTCGCCTTTTGCCATTATTTCAAGATCATTTATAGCAGACCTTAAATCACCATTAGATCTCTTTGCAAGGGTTCTTAGAACATGTTCTTCAAATTTTACCCCTTCTTTTACACATACCTTCTTTAAAAGTGAAACTATTGAGTTTGTATGAACCTTCCTGAGGTTTATTACCTGGCATTTATTTTTAAAGCTCTTAATTCTATTACTGTAAGGGTCATTAGCCATCATCACTATTGGCTGAATTGCATCCTTTAGTATTTTATTAATTGCCCTTGATCCGCCCCGATCATCATTACCATGAAGCCCATCAACTTCATCCAGAATTATCAGCTTCAATCGGTTGCCAAATAAGGTCATTGAAGAGGATGCTTCACCTACAACTCCCATAATAGCATCATATGACCTTTTATCACTGGCATTTAATTCAACTGAATCAGAAAATTCACCCGCAATTAGCCCTGCAAATGTGGTTTTACCAGTGCCTGGTGGGCCTATAAGAAAGAGGCATTTTTGAGGATTACCATTTTTCCATTCCGCTGTCCATTCAAGGATTTCTTTTTTCGCTTTTATATTCCCAAGAACATCATCAAAGTTCTTTGGCCTATATTTTTCTGTCCACAACATCTTCTGCCTTTCCTCTAAATTACCGTTTTACTCGCTATCAGATAGCTTTATCTTTTAAATTCTCAAACTTAATCTAATTTCCTTTTAATAAAAACTTTGTAAGGAGTGCTTCAAGCTGAATCCTCGGATTAGACCCTTCCCTTATTCTGTAATCATATTCACCAATACTTTGAATCAAATCCATGTACACATCTTCTTCAATCGTGTTTTCCATCGACATGCGTGAGACTTCCTGATAAATCTGAGTTACCATGTCTTCCCCACTTGTACCCTGAACAACCATTACCTCTCTTAAAAGGTCTCTTGCACTTATAAAGTCTCCATTTAAAGCTTTATTAACTATTTTCCGCACATCTTGAGGTTTTGCTTTAGAGACAATTTCATGGATACTGTCATCTGTAATTTCATCAGTTGTGGATGCAGATGCTTGAAGTATGTTTACTGCTTTCCTTAAATCTCCCTCTGCAAAATAAACGATGCTTTCAATCGCGCCCCTTGTAATATTGAGATTTTCAGCTTCAGCTATTTTTTCAAGTCTTGCGATGATTTGAGTTCCTTTTACAGGTGCAAATCTAAATATTGCACACCTCGACTGTATTGGATCTATTATCTTTGAGGAGTAGTTACATGAAAGTACGAAGGACGCTGTCTTTGTGTACATCTCCATTTCACGCCTTAAAGCATGTTGAGCATCTTTGGTCATGTTATCCACTTCATCAAGGAATACTATCCGGAATGGAGCGCCAACTGCTTTTAACCTGCAGAAATTCTTAATATTAGTTCTTACAGTATCTATTCCCCTTGCATCAGATGCATTGAGTTCCAGGAAATTCTGTCTCCAGTATTCTCCTAAAATAGATTTTGCAAGTGCAATGGCAGTTGTTGTTTTTCCAACCCCTGCAGGCCCGGTAAACATTAAATTAGGCATGCTATGTTCATCAACATATCTTTTAAGTCTTTGAATTATATAATCTTGACCTACAACTTCATCTAGAGTACTTGGCCTGTATTTTTCAACCCATGGTCCGTTCATTTAATCACCGTTTGCTTTTGCGAGATTCATTCGCATTATTTTTCACTTACTAATTTATGTAAAAATGAATTCGAGATACTTTGTATTCATATAAAATAGAAACAAGGTCTATAGTTGACTTTGTAAAGAGTAGGTATAAAATTTACTGTTTATTAAAAATGAGAAAAAATTCCTTAAATATGCCTGTAATATAATACTATCCATTTAATAACTTATTTTACACCTTTATTTAAGGATATTACTCACCATTTACAATATAATTTTAACAAGAAGTTTATATTTCATTGAATATATCATACTTCATGACATATAAATATTACATCAAGATCAGAATTGCCTTAATTATATTAGGAGTAGGTATTACTCAGGTTGTACGCAAAATCAGCAGCAAAATACCAAAACATATTCCAATACAGTAACGATCCAAAACTACACATACACCCCCACTATTCTTACAGTTAAAGCAAGCGAATGTCACATGGACAAATAAAGATTCTGTCATTCATGATATACTCCGCGATTCTAGAGCACTTAAAAGCCATGATTTAAATAAAGGTTACAAATACGCCGCAATTTTACTAAAACTGGCGAGTAAGTCTATCACTGTGAGGAAAATCCATCAATGACTGGTAAAATAATTGTTCAATAAAAATTTAAAACATTACTCAGTAATGTCTAAATATTTTATTTTCCAGATAAATAAAATCTTTTCATTTAAAGAACTAAAATCCTAGAAGTATCTTTAGCCCTATTCCAATTAAGATTAATCCTCCAAAAATCTCAATTTTGTGTTCAAATAAGTGTCCAATGCCTTTTCCTATATAAAATCCAATAAAAGACAGGAAAAACGTAACAGCCCCTATTATTACAATAGGTTCTGCTATTGGAGTCTTAAGGAATGCAAATGTTACTCCAACTAAAAATGCATCAATACTTGTTGCAATTGCAAGGACGAATATTTCTTTTAATGAAAAGCTGTCATCTTTATCCTTTCCATCATCAAAAATACCTTCATAAATCATTTTAATTCCTATAATAAATAATAAAATGAATGCTATCCATGGAGCTGCTGCTGAAACAAAAACTTCAAGTTGTATGCCTGAAATCCATCCTGCAACAGGCATTAATGCTTGAAATACACCGAAAAATAGGGCGATGATCAAAGCATGTTTTAAATTAGACTTCATTACAAGTCCCTTTGTTATAGAAACGCTGAATGCATCCATTGCAAGTCCAACAGCTATAAGAAAAATTGAAATAATATCCATAGGTTTAAACTATTAATCACTTTTTATATAAATATTTATTAAAAATAGCAAAAAATTTATTTTAACATGTTAATTCTTGTTTAATCAATTATAAAACCTGCAAATAATCCATTTTTAGAAAATCATCCAAAATAAGGGTAATATTACTATTTTAATAAAAATTAGCCATTATTTTTAACTAGTTTATTATATAATATTAACTTATAAATATTTATTATTACATAGGATAGTCGGAGGTGATAATTAATGAATCAATTTAAACCAATGGAAATGGAAGGAATGCCTGTAGAAGAGCAATTTATGAACTGGGACAATATAGTTAGGCCATCCTATGACAAAATGAGCGTTGATCCATATACACGTACTAAAATAATCTTAATGAATGGAATAGAGACCAATGCAGTGTTAACATGCCATGCGATAGAAAGAATGACCAAAGATCCTGAAGTTAAAAGGTTAATGTCCATTATGCGCCGTGTTGACTCAATGCAGCAGCAGACCGTAAACTGGCTTAATGCTGCAGATCAAACCGTATTAGAAACAACAATAGCTTATGAACAGGTTGCTGTAGATCTTACTGCAAACCTTGCAAAAAATGAACCAGATCCTTATATTAAAGACACCCTTGATTTTGCCCTTCTTGAAGATTTTGACCATCTATTCAGGTTTGGCTGTATGCTTGAAGCACTGGAAGGTGAAGATCCCGAATTGATTACTCAGGCAAAAACTGAAATTAAACCTGGAAGACCCACAATTCTACACCATAGACATCCTAACGAGTCAATGCGTAAACATTACAATAAGGACCAAGCAGATCTTAAAACAAAAATGAATTACCTGACTATAACTTCAGGTGAGCAACAGACAATGTTGTTTTACAAGGAACATGGATTTATGTATCCTGATGAACTTGCTCGTAAACTGTATTCAGAAATTGCAGATGTTGAAGAAGAACATGTAACCCAGTACGGCGTACTTGGTGATCCCGAAGAAACAATGCTTGAGAAAATGGCAATGATGGAACTTTGTGAAGCCTACAATTATTATTCATGCGCCCAGACTGAAACAGATGATAGGATCAAACGCATATGGGAAAACTTTACCAAGATGGAAATTACACACTTTAAAATGTGCGCGGAACTGCTTAGAAAATATGAAGGGAAAAATGTTGAAGATTTAATGCAGGAAGATAAAATAAAATCACTCATAGTATTCGAACCTAATAAAGAATACGTGAATAAAGTTCTTGAGGAACAGATTGATCTCATGCCAAACAATATGGAATTTGTAAGGCTTCGCGAGCTTCCTGATAATTGGTCAAGCTTTAAAGCTCAACAAATTATGAATTCAGGCATGGTACCATCAGAAGAAGTTGTAAACAGGCTTGGAACTGGACTGGCAGAAAAAGCAACTCAAAATATATATCAGGATGTAAAACAGCAGATGGCCGACAGAATTGGTTCTTCTGCCGTGCAGATGGCAATTTCCAAATAATACTTAACTGATGCTAAGCTAGATCTTTTAAATGGGAATTTCAGCAGTTTCCATTTAAAAACCTAATTTTTTATTATTTGTATTTTAACGGGTTTTTATGTATAAAATATTTGCAAAACCCTGCTTTTTAATAAATGGTTCAATAAAAACTAAAAATACGTAATTAACTTATTTAAAAAGAACTATTAACTCCGGATGAATTTTATCTTTAATTCCAAGATCATTCATGGCTCTTCCATATGAATTATTAATTGTTTTAAATTCATTACGGACTATTCCTCTAAAAGCTCCATATCCCATTACTTTACCATAGTTTTCAGTTATAATGTCAATTATTTTACTAAAATCAGTGATAAGTATATTTGATCTTTCATTTAAAGGAATATTTTCAGCATTTTCCTTTATCTTATCAAAATCAACCACAGAATTACTTTTTACATCAACACCATCCAAAAGAGTTTTACATCCATCTAAAGGTAAAAACCTTTTTATAAGCCCTCTTGCAGGTGAGACACCCATAATTTTGCTTGCTCCGATTGACATTGCCAGAAATACAGATTCATATATATTTAAAATCAGATCAGATTTTTCTTTATCTCCAGCAGGTATTTCAATGTTTTCAGGTAGTTTTGGGAATGAAATTGGCGGTTTTATAACCGGAATACCGCTTTTTGGTTCTTCAGTATCTTCTTGATTTTCTTCCAGAACTTCTTCAAGGTCTTCTTCTGAAATTTTTATTTGAACTTCAGTTTCTTCGACTTTTGATTCAATTTCATGGATATCTATTTCATTGGATATGGTTTCAGATTCTGTAGCTACAGTTGATAATTCTTCAACCTCCAACATTTCTGAAAGCTTTTCTTTTGCTTCTTTAATATCTAACGCCTTAAACTCTTCAGACTCCACTATTTCATTTAATTTTTCAGTTCCTATGACCTCTGCAAATACTTCTTTTAAGTCTTCAGTTTCAATGAGTTTATCCACTGTTTCCCCATTTAGTTCTTCAGTTTCTAATCCTTCAGACGCTTCATTTTCAATTTTAACAGTTTCTGTTTCTGTATTATCATGGGCATCTAATACTTCCAAAGTGGAGGTAGCCTGAATTTCTTCCTGAGAATCTATAAGTACTTCTTTTTCAACTGGAACTTCCCAAACTATACCTCTCGTAATTTTCATTATATCTCTTGCCGCTCTTTTAGCAGAAACCATTACCAGCCCTACATTTGCAGATATTTCCATAAGCACGATGAAATATGTATTTTCCATGTGTAAAAAAAGAGCCTTTCCTCCATAAGATTCAACCAGTACCCTTTGAATTTCTCTCCCATTCGCTGAACTCAGCAGCCTTGTTGATGAACTCATAATTACATGAGCCATTGAGCCAAAAAGAGATGTATCTGTTCCTTTAGACAGAGTATGGCAGAGTACGTTACCACTGTCATCAGCGATTAAACTGCCGTCTATGCCTTCAACTTTATCCAAATTATTTAAAGTTTTTATTAATTGGTTTTCTATATCAGAATCCATATAACCACACTGATTCATTTAAAATATCCCAAATATAATCATTAGTAACTTATCTAAGACTGGTTGATCATACTTAGCATTTTTAAATATTCAAATATATTCTAGTTTATGTTTATAGTTTTTAAGTTTTATCTTAAACACAATTATGGTTTAATGAACAGATTTAAAAAAAAATAAGTATTAAATTCCCAAATCATTCTATGATTTAAGGGCCAAACACATATTGTTTTGGAAAATAAAAAAAATAAAATAATTATGCAACTATTCAGTTACAATAAATGCCTTTTTAAGAGAGCGCCTTCGCTGTCATGTATATCTACTAAAAGCGGTGAGTCTTCACCGATTGCATGGGTTGCACAGGAAAGACATGGATCATATGCCCTTATAATCATTTCAAGCTGATTTTTAATACCTTCTGAGACTTCTTCACCTTTAATTAGAGCTTTAGCTGTTTCTCTTACTCCAATATCCATAGAGAGATTGTTTTGACCTGTTGCAACCACAAGGTTTGCACGTGTTATTATTCCTGCAGCGTCTGTTTCGTAATCATGGATAAGAGATCCCCTTGGGGCTTCTATTATTCCTACACCTCTTTTAGTTTCGCTGGACTGTCTTGCTTCATCCCTTGTCATTAACGGTTCGCTGAGGAACTGTCTTATCTCCGTACTTACTATATCATCATCCTCTAAAAGCTGCATGGATCTTTCTGCAGCATACATTAACTCAATAAGACGAGCATAATGGTACAGAAGAGTGTTTTGCGCAATTCCAAACTTATCTTTGAACTCACCGTACAGTGCACCGGCTTTTTCTGTTGGAACATTGTCAGCTATATTTAACCTTGCAAGAGGCCCAACTCTGTAGTTACCATCAGGGAATCCTGTTTGTTTAAGGTATGGGAATTTAAGATAAGACCACGGCTGTACCTTTTCTTCTATGTAGTCCAAATAATCAGAAGATTGGAACTCATGAACAGAATTTCCTGCTTTATCAATTATTTTCATAGGACCATCATAAACTTCAAGATTGCCATTATTGGTTAAACCACCGAAATAAGTTTCAACTGGACCCAATAATTCAATTGCCTCAGCATACTGTTCAAATAGCGGTTTTGCTACTCCAACACCTTTTTCTATAAGTTCAATAGCATTTTTTGTAGCTTCTAACAGTTTAGCCCTTTCTTCAGCACTCATTGCCTTTGTCTGTCCACCTGCAACAGCAGTGACTGGATGTATCGCTTTTCCTCCCACCACTTCTGTTATATCTTGACCGACCTTCCTGGTTTTTATTGCCATTTTTGCAAGTTCAGGGTCTTTTTTAATGATTCCAATCACATTTCGCTGTGTAGGATCAGAATCCGGTCCTAATACAAGGTCTGGTGCACCCAGGAAATAAAAATGTAATGCATGTGAGTGAATATATTGACCAAGAAGCATGAGCTCTCTCAGTTTTTTAGCGGCTTCTGGAGGTTGCAAACCAAAAACAGTATCAGTAGCTTTAGCAGCTGCTAAATGGTGGGCAGTTTGACATATTCCACATATACGTGGAGTTATCCTAGGAGCTTCCTCAACTGCTGCCCCTTCCAGGAATTTTTCAAATCCTCTTATCTCCATTACATGAAAGTGAGCATCTGAAACGTTTCCAGAATCATCCAACTGAACTGTGATTTTTGCATGTCCTTCAATTCTTGTTACTGGATTTATTTCTATCTGTTTCATATTATCACGCTTCTATTATTTCTTGACCAGCTGAGGGATCAATGAAACCTGTTTATCCTCCATAATTGTACTTCCAATTACGAATCCATATATTACGTGCCCAATATCTCTTATTTGTTTCTCAACATCCTTTTCTGGCATCTTAGAAAGGTGAGCTATCCTTTTTATTACACCATTATATACATCGTGGCTTGGTTCCCTTAAAACATCAAGAGAAGGACCACCACAACCATGGCAAGGGATACCTGCAGATGTACATAGTGCACCGCACCTTCCAAGTGTAACAGAACCTAGACAGACATAGCCCTGGCTTAAGAAACATTTTTGAGGATCTGGATCTCCTTCAATTCTCCTGTTAAGTTTGTCAAATTCCACGTGATCCATCCACCTTGAACAGTCAGCACATACGCTCTTTTTAGGAACATCTGGAGCTTCTCCTTTAATTAAAGGCATTAATATATCCCAAACAAGAAGTTCTTTAGGAGGACATCCCGGTAAAAAATAATCTACTTCTGTGAAATCACCTGCAGGGTGAACAATTGGTAATAATTCTGGAACTACTTCTGAAGGCACATCAGCTGCTTCAGTACTTGGATTGTCAGAATAAATCCTTGCTGTTACATCTTCCGGCCGGTAAAGATCTGCCATTCCAGTTATACCTCCGTAACATGCACATGTTCCGTATGCTATTAATGTTTTAGACTTTCTACGTAATTCTTCAAGCCTTTCTTTGTTTTCTTTATTTCGTACAGAACCAGAAACTATTGCAATATCAATATCATCTGGTACTTCTTTTACATCCATTAAAACTGGTGCATAAACAATATCTGCTTCTTTAAGTAATTCCATTATTCCTTCGTGTAAATCAAGAATCGAAATTTCACATCCAGAACAGCCGGCAAGCCATTCAAGTGCAATTTTTACCATTATTTACCACCCCATCCTATAGTTAGGGTTTTAAGACAAGCATTTGGTCCTACATGGTCTATATCAAGTTTTCCCTTGATACTCATAACTTCTTCCACAGCTCCAACCATGTATCCATACAAAAGATAACATAATGGTCCTTTTTGAGGTAAACCTGTCCTTCTTAAAGTTTGTCTTACAACACAATCCATAAATAAAAGTTTTACAATTGTTTCGTGGCCCTTCTCAATAGTGTATCCTTCCTGATCTGATGGTTTCCACATTTCAAAATAAAATTCCATTCCAAGTATTTTACTCAATTCAGTCATGGCTTTTTCCAGGTCATCGGTTTTTTCAGTCATTTTACCGGCTTCATGTCCCATTCTCTTCCCGGCCTGATAAACAATAGCATTTGCACCGCGCCCAGAAACCTGTTCTAATGCACTTGACATAGATCCTACAAATTTCATAAGAACGTGAAGGGCTTCTTCATAGTCATTGATGTCTCCACCAGTTTCTGGAGGAATTAGTTCAGGTTTAAAATCGCCTCTTATTTCTTTATGTTCGATTTCCATGTCCAAAACTCCTTATATTATTTTGCTTATAGTTGAATTTACCTTTCGGTCAATATAAAGTCTTTTAGCAACATGTATATCATCGTGTTCCAGTGCCTGGGAAGGACAAATCTCGTGACATGACAAACACGCCATACAATCCTTTTCATTCACTACAACAGTCTTACCATGCTCACTATCCAATTCATACACATCGCTGGGACAATCCTCAACGCAAGACCCACATCCCACACATGCATCCTCGTCTACTTTTATTTTTACCATAGCAATCCCCTCATTTTTCCTTTTAAAGCAATTTAGAAAGATGTTTAACCCAATTAAATCTTTCCTACACAATTTTTTTGAATTAAAAAAAATTAATTCAATCTCTAATATTACCTTGTAGGGATATTTTTCTATATAAAACGTCTTTACTATTAAGGATTTATATTACATGTTTGTAACACTCTGTAAATTATAATAACAAATTATTACCTAATAATAAAAAGGAGAGTCAAAATTATAAAAAAATAGTAAATTTAATTATTATATCAAATTATCCTGGTTTTAAGACCCTTATCCAGTCTGTATGGTTTGTGTTTCGCTTTGATATCTATAAGTTTCCCAACCATGTCAACTACTTTTATTCAATAAATAGCTTAAAAACTTTTTTCAGGTCAAATAATTATTTTAGCCGTATTTTAAAAAAACGGCCGATAATAAGAGCCTTGTTACCATTACATACTTATTTAGAATATATTTTTAGTGTACTTGTTTATGCATTTATTCCACTAGATATTATTTTTAAGGCCCTATAATATTTTATTTATAACCTGGTTTACTTTTCGATCGATATAAAGCCTTTTGGCTACAGGTATGTCGTTGTGTTCCAGTGCCTGGGAAGGACAAATCTCGTGACATGACAAACACGCCATACAATCCTTTTCATTCACTACAACAGTCTTACCATGCTCACTATCCAATTCATACACATCGTTTGGGCAGTCCTCAACGCAAGATCCACATCCAACGCATGCGCCCTCGTCTACTTTTATTTTTACCATAGTATCAGTCCAGTTTTTTTCTTTAGAGTCTCTGGAAATTGATGTACTTTAATTTTCCATTATTTTATCCAGAATACGAAAAAATAATTCCATAGTTTTTAAACATTCAGGAAAACTTAACATATAGAATTTCTTTACTATTAAATATTTCCATTAAGTGTTTGCAGTCACAATAACTTACAATAAGAAGTTATTACTAAATAATAACTCAGCACCTAAATTTTACCAAAAAGAGTCAATTAACTAGATTATCACCATCAATTATAAAATAATTCCAGATGTTGTGACTTCCAAAATAAAGAAAATAAATTCTAAAACTAAGTTAAAGAAGTTGTAGAAACCAGTTTACAATGGACTATGTAAGCTGCCAGCTTCCGTCCTGGAGGGTAACATGTTATAAGTAACAACCGTGGCTCTCCACTTTGAGCAAATGAAATTGGATTTTCTTTATAATCCCACCGGATGTCATCACCATTTGATGTGACTTTATAAATATATTTTTTAGATACAGTATAATCTTTTATTATAACCTGATCTCCAACCTTTAAACTACCAAGTTGGCGGAATAATCCAGAATAATGTGTCCTATGACTTAATAAACCACATTCTCCATTTTGACCAGGTTCGACACTTTCAGGATAATGATAAACAGTATTATATCCATTTACAGTCTCAGAATTTATCTTGGCGTTAACTCCTATTCTTGGAATTACAATCCGGTATACATCAGATGTACTTCCAGATACAGAATTAGTAGTTGAAGGGCTTAATACATCAACAGGAGCACTTCCATTTCCACGAAGGTATAAATTAGTTTGATATGCATTTAATTCCTTGGATTTCTCGTAACCAACGATTATTACAGCTGAAGACACAATTACGCACACTAAAACAATTACAACAGCTAAAATTTTATATTTAGACATTGTTAAATCCATCTGATCATCTTCCGTATAATATACCGCTAGTTAAAAAAATTTAATTAGATATATTGTTAATTCATCTATTTAAACGTGTTAAATATCATTTAAAATGAGAACATATCCAAAAATATTTAAATGGGCCTCTGTGTGTTTTAGAAAGTGTATATTATTTAATAATTGCATCCCTCAGTTATTCATATTTTGTGTTTTCATCCCTTAAAAGCTTCTTAGCTGCTTTTCCAAGAGCAGAGCGATGTTCTGTAACTCTCCATGGATCATTTACCCACACACATAGCGTTAATCTGACCCCCACATCTATAAGTTCTCTAACTATAACTTTTGGTTTAGGTTTTTTCAGGACCCAATCACATCCAGTAGCCATATCTTCAAGGGATTTTGAAATTTCTTCAAGATTCATAGTATAAGGTATAACTATATCCAGATCTACCCTTCTTGTATCTGATGCTGTATGGTTTATGAATGGATTGGTTGAAAATAGTGCATTTGGAATCGTTATAATCTTTTTATCATATGTAATTATAGTAGTGAGCCTAAAACCCATTTTAACTACTTTTCCTTTCTGATTAGATACTTCAATAATATCTCCTACTCTAAAACTTTTATCTAAAAATATGAACATTCCTGCAATAAAATTAGAAAGCGTGTCACGTGCTGCAAAACCAACAACAATGCTCACTACCCCTAAACTTACAGCAATGGCAGTTAAATTGATTCCAAATAATCCGAGGATTACAGCTGCAGCAATTAGATAAATTGTATACTTAATAATTTCATTTAAAACTTGAACCATAGTTACATCAAGATCCCATTTAATTTGAGAGTTTTTAAGAAAACGGGACGTCAATCTTACTATTAAAAATGCTGCAACTAAAGTAACTCCAATTGCAATAATAGAATCAAGTTGTAGATTTAAAAGCATTTCACTGATACCCATTTATTTCACGTTCCTCAATTTACCAGTTCTTAATTTCTGTCATGGACTTAAATATGTTTATTCTTTAAATTGTTACTGAATTATTTATTATTTAAAAATTAGATTATTAACTAACAGCTAGCGCTCCACTTCTATCTGCATAAAATCTTCTGCAACTGTTGAATTTTCAAATATTTCCCTTGCTTCAGTTTCAAGGATATCTGATTTTTTATATCTTGTACTTACATGAGTTAATATCAATCTTTTAACATTTGCTTTTTTTGCAATTTCTGCAGCTTGAACCGAAGTAGAATGGCCCATTTCACCAGCTTCATCTCCATACTTACCTTCAAAAGTAGATTCATGTACTAAAAGGTCTGCATCCTTTGCAAATTCCAGCATTTGATCTGAAGGGGTTGTATCCCCAGAATAAACAATTTTACGCCCTTTTCTCTCTTCTC
Organism: Methanobacterium bryantii; assembly: GCF_002287175.1. Lineage (NCBI taxonomy): Archaea > Methanobacteriati > Methanobacteriota > Methanobacteria > Methanobacteriales > Methanobacteriaceae > Methanobacterium > Methanobacterium bryantii. Next base: position 187,010 of record NZ_LMVM01000038.1, read on the forward strand.
CAAGTACCTGTTCGGGATGTATTATATTATCTCCTACTTTTACTGCAATACCCCTCTGAAGTTTCCCAAAATCAGGGCCAGGATTAATTCCAAGGGCTATCGCTTTTTCCTTTATAAACTTAGGTCTTCTTTTCTCATATATACTATATGCAAAGTTTAAAACCGTGTGGTTCATCTTAGAACAGCTTATTCTATAATTTTCTGCCTCAATTATAATTCCATCCTCAATTTCATGCATATAAATTTCGAAGGTGAGTGAAAAATATCCAAAATTTCTTATAATATTTACCATCTCAACAAGGCCCTTAGGACCAAATATATGCAGCGGATTTTTTCTTCCCCTAAAAGCCATTGATTGAATTATTCCTGGAAGTCCAAGAATGTGATCTCCATGAAAATGAGTTATAAATATATTGTTTATTTTCATAGGACTTATTTTAGCCTTTGACATCTGAAGCTGTGTGCCTTCACCGCAATCAAATAAAAAAATCTCTCCAAATGCCTTTAATGCTATTGAAGAGTGATTCCTGTGACTGGTAGGGATTGCAGATGATGTTCCTAAAAATACAAGCTCCATAATATTTCACCTTAGATATAACTTATAAAATTAACTATAATCGATTATTTCTGAGTTATTTATTTATATCTTTTACTTTATATAGCTAAACAGGGATTTAATATGAGAGATATTCTAAAGCAAATGGTTTATGAGGATATAGGTTTTGAGGATATTACCTCCAATGCCTTGATTCCTAAAGACCTGGAAACAAAGGGAATAATAATAACTAAAGAAGATGGAATTATTTCAGGAATTGATGCTGTATCTGATTTATTTAATGAATTTAAAATTAGATCATCCGTTAAAAAACATGACGGAAATAGTGTAAAAGTAAACGATATTATTATGGAAATTAAAGGAAATGCACGTACAGTTTTAAGTTTAGAACGTACTGCATTGAATTTCCTCATGAGAATGAGCGGCATTGCAACTTTAACGTTTAATACCCTTCAAAAAATAAGGGAAGTGAATGAAAATATTATACTGGCAGGTACACGTAAAACAACACCAGGACTACAAATTTTTGAAAAAAATGCAGTTAAAGTAGGTGGTGGAGATACTCACAGGTTCAGATTAGATGATTCTGTCCTCATTAAGGATAATCATATTGCCATTGTTGGCAGTATTGAAGATGCTGTAATTATGGCCAAAAAGAATGTGAGTTTCACCAAAAAAATTGAAATAGAAGTGGAAGACGAAAAAGGTGCCATAGAAGCTGCAGAAGCAGGGGCAGATATTATAATGCTGGATAATATGAACCCTCAAGAGATTGATAAAATCATTTCAACACTCGAATCAATGAATTTAAGAAATGACATTTTAATGGAAGTTTCAGGTGGAATAAAGCCTGAAAATATTGTTGAATATGCAAAAACAAATGCAGATATCATTTCGGCAGGATATATAACTCATTCTTCAAAGTCTCTGGATTTGAGTTTAGAGATACTTTAGGCATGTAATACATTGACCAAGCATCCATATACGGCGTTTCATAATATTCAAATCATAAGTATAATCGATATTTTCAGTTATCATAATTTGAACTAATGGTGCTTTAATTTTATGTAGAATTTTTACAAGTTAATATATAATTGCGACTGGAAATAATTTACATCATGTGTAAAATAATTAAAGAAGTGGCCCTTATTTATGCATAAATTTATATGCATTGATGCTTAAAATGAAACTAGATACAAAATAGTTATAGATGTAAAATTTAGTTTTACACAATTTTTAAATTTACAAGGAGGAATTCAATGTCAGATGAAGAAATTCAAAAAACTGAAGAAAACATAGAAGAAGGACAAGAAGAAGGACAAGAAGAAGAAGCTGAAGATTTACCATTTGCAAAAGCAGAAGTCGTAAGATTAATGAAACAGCATTTAGACAGCGACAAAATGATAAGAGAACGTGTCAAAGTTGAAATGAACAAGTTTTTAGGAGACGTCCTTGAAAAAGTCTGCAAACAGCTCAATGAATATCCTTACACAACAATAGAATACGAAATGCTGAAAGAATCAATATATCCTTACAAAAATGTAGAAAGAATTAATGAAGAAAAAGAAAGGATATTAAAACATTTAGATGCTATTAAAGCAGACTGTGACGCTTTAAGTTTAGATGTCCGAAGGACATTAAAATTAAAAGACGTTGAAGACACAGTATACTAATCTCTCGAAAACCGTAGGTTTTCGGCGCCTGCAAAATTAAAAATTTTGCAAGCTCTCAAAATTCATAGAATTTTGGAGCGACAAACACAAAGTGTTTGTCAGCTCTCAAAATTTATTTGAGAGCCGAAAAGAAGATGCTCATATCGAGTAAACTTCTAAAACACTTCTTTTTTCATTTAAACTATTAAATCATCCGAAAAATTAAAAATTTATATTCATTTAGGGCATAATTCTTTTCTTAATTCGGTTATATCACGAACGGTTTCAATAGAACCAACAAGATTTCCCTCACGATCATAGAGTGGAGACGCTTTTACAGATACATAAGCCCCTTTTCCGCCAAAGAGATTACTTACAAATACTTCAGCAAATAAAGTTTTTCCTTCCCTTTTCACATAAGCGTATTTATCTTCCATCTCTTTTTCACTTAAAAAAATCAGATCAACTAAAATAGGCCTTTTTTCGCCATAAAAAGGCATAGAATAAGCATATTCGCCCTTACCTAAAATATCCTCTTTGAGAGTACCAGTCATTTCTTCAATAGCTTTATTCCACGCAATTACCCTTTTATTTTCATCTATTACAAATGTAGCATCCGGCAAAAATTCAATTATATCAAGAAGTTTCTGGCGTTCAATTTGCATTTCTTCCTCTGCCTTTCTCTGCTTTGTTATATCAATTGTTAAAGTTACATACACATCTTCTTTTGGCGAAAATGCCGAAACAGAGAAATATTTATCTAATGGAATGAAATGAACATCGTATTTCACGCCCCTTCCAGTGGATACTGCTTCATTAGCCTTTTTAAGATCTGTAGATACTGCTTCATAACCATAAAGATCTTTAATGCTTTTTCCAATTAAACCCTTCTTTAAGGATTTTTTCTGCCGGTAAGCAGCGATATTAGCGTAAGTTATAACTAAATCCACTACTTTTCCAGATTCATCACGTAATACTGCGTATACAGTCACTCCTTCCTGCATATACTCAAAAAACTGATAATCTAGACCTGGCAGCGGGCCATATTCTTCAGATTCAATTTTACCTTCCTCATTACTATTTAAGTTAGGTTTCCGTTTCATTTAGAATATACTCCCATTATGTACCTTTTAAGATAATTCTAACTTTTTTAAACTTCATAAACATTAAATACATATATTTCTTATGTTATTCCATGCATATAATACATACCATCTAATTAGACATACTGCAGATTCCAAATTAAAACAACTTTTTAAATTATTTAATTAATCTCGCAAAGCTATTTAAACAGCACCAGCATTACTCGTTTTCAAATACTGTAAAACCTGTTTTCAGGTTCTTTATCTCTTCCAGAGTCAATTTTCTTTTGAGTGCATCTTCATGAATTATAATACTGTGGCCAAAAGGATCTTCAACTATCACTGTGACAGTATCTTCCCCATTTTTAACTCGTTCAAGCTCTTTTAAGATATTAGAAGCATTTTCCTTAGATTGTTCATCTTCAACAAGATTCATAGCAGTAATAACGGCATCATGAAATCTAGTTAGCACACCCTCCACATTTGAGACATAACCCTGTGATCTTGGACCGGGTTCTACTTTTAAGCCAAGTTCAGGTATGCTGATTGTAGCTGATTGAGATCTGATAACCCTCGCATTCAAATTGGATTTATCCACCTTTAATTCATATCTCACTGGTTCTTTTTGCTCAAGACACATTATATCCGAATGTTTGTATCCGCAATCATGGCATTTAGCTGTTGATTCCATTATTTCCCCAAAATAGGGGATATTTTCTGTTTTTGTTATGACTATCATTGAATTTTTACATTCACAGACCGGACAATCAATTTTCATCTCATTCAAAATTATTTCTCTCCTTATCACTTAATTAATAAAAAATAGTTAAAAATATCAAAAATAGTATTAAACAATATTTAATTAAATATTTTATTGTTCTTTAATCAAATATCCCTTTTCATCTAATTCTTTTATCATTTTATTCAGGCTCTCTTCATCAGGGGCACATAATTTATGGCTGTGAATATTGTCTGAAAGATCATAAATATTTTCTAAATCATCTTTACGCTTTTTATTCCTTTCTAATGATGCAAAAAAGCGTTGTGCTTCTTTTGGATCATAAACATTGATTTTCCTGCGCAGCGGCTCTGTAAAACCATGTATAAAATAGGATATATCTTCCATCCTGCCACCATACTTTAGCACAGTATTAGTTTCATCTTCTATACTATCCACACCATGTTTTAATTTCAGAGTTTTACAGATTTGTCTTATGTGTGTGAGCATTACCTTAACTGTAGTCTCAATTTCATCATTGTAAATAACTGGAACTCCATGTTCATTGGCTTGTTCAGCCAGATAATCATTAATTATCCTGTTTTCTTTGAAATATTCCAGATGTTTGCCGCCACGTTTTATTTTCATGGCTCGCTTAACGAATCGTTCCTTATGAATCTCTTCATCAGCATTAAGTACAAAAAAATGAATATCTGCATCGTCCTGGAATTGGTCGATGTTAACAAAACCAGGTACAAGGTGCACGCCTTCAATTACAACATCATCAAAATCATCTACAGCCCTTTTTATAACTTTTTCAATAGCAGGGATAACAAATGAAGCATGTTCTTGAAACCCAGCATTTATTAAAGCAGCATTAGTTTTATACCTTTCCTTGTCTCGTATTGTTATATATGCATCGAAAGATGATTTGTGAAGCGCCGGGGCAAATTCAGGCCCAATTACTCCCCTAACTATTTCTCTTATAAAATCCGACTCGATTAAGTGCTTTATTCCCAATATCTTAGCTAACTCTGATGCTATAGTCGATTTTCCAATTCCAGAAGCACTTCCTATCAAAATAACATAGGGTTTTCTCAACCGATCATCTCCAAATCAATATAAAAAAACACAAAGAGTTTAGGATAAATATGTTAATATTATTATATTAAATATTATTATCCAATGTTGTTAAATACTTTAACGCACACCAAATATCAGCATTTAGGTAAGAAGATCGATTACACGTTCTGCACTTCTTCTCATTTCAATCCTGATTAAACCCAGATTTATGTCGATATCGGTAATAACAACCAGAATTCCTTCACCAGCATCTATCATCAAAGTTTTACCTAACTGTCCCTCAATCATAACCTGTTGTAAAGGTTCATGTTTCATCTCTTCAGCAGATCTTTCGGCTGTACCAAAAACTGCTGATGACATAGCTGCCACGAGTTCTGAATCTATATCTCCAGGAACCTCGCTTTCAATAATTAGTCCGTCTTTTCCTACTACTAAAGATCCATTTACTCCATTGATCCTGCCTAAGTCCTTAAGTACTCTTCCTATCATACTATGCCTCCAACTAAAGATAATTGGGGCCTTCGAACACATAGCCCTCGAAAACTCTGTTTTCGGGGCGTCAAAATTATAAATTTTGACAGTTTCGGGCCTTCGAAAATCTTTGATTTTCGAAAGGTTCAGAAAACCGAAGCTTGCAAAAATTAAAAATTTTTGCGCTCCAAACACGAAGTGTTTGAGAGGTTTTCTTCAACCTCCAAAATTGAAAATTTTGGGGTTCCAAAATCCTTATGATTTTGAGAACCTCCAAAAAATCCTTTGCATTTTTTGTGGTTTTAGAAAAATGCAAATATTTTTCCCCAACCTCCAAAATCTTTGATTTTGGGGTCCTCAAACGCGAAGCGTTTGGGACATCAGAAATCTTGATTTCCAAATGTTCGAAAAATCGCAGATTTTTCCTCAACCTCCACAATAGATTGAATATAGATACATAAATTATATATCTTAAAGTATATAACTTGGTTTAATATTTATTAAATAAATAGATAATGTAAACTCACACTTATTCCAACTAAATGATAATGGAGTGATTATTTGTATGACATAACTTCTGTAGAAGAATTTAAAAAGCTTAACCCTTTTATAATAGTCGGATGCGGCGGGGGTGGTGAAAAATTCGCCAATTTCGAAGGAGTAAAATCTGTTGGCTTTGTTGATGATAGTATTAAAAAACAGGGAATGCAATTTTGCGACAATGTAATATCTTCAAGTTTAACTGAACTCATTGGAAAAACAGACGCCAAAAGCATTGCAATTATGCTTCCAATCGGCGCTGAAGGGGCTGCGCTTAAATACGCTGTTCAAGCTATAGATAACGGACTAAATGTTATAACTTCATTCAGGTCATTATCACTTTCAGAGAACGCATCTCTTTTAAAATTTGCCAAATCAAAAGGTGTAGTCATAAAAGAAATTAGTTCCCGCTTAGATGTTATTAATAAAATATTTGGAACTGCACCTTCCCAATGTACCGAAGTACTTCCAAAAATTACGTATAAACCTAAAGCACCAGTTGTTTTTGTAGGTGGTACTTCTCAAGAGTGCGGTAAAAGAACAACTACAAGAATTCTTGGAAAAACAGCACAGGAAAAAGGTTTAAATGCAGCTGTAATTTCAACTGATGAAATGGGACTTGAAAGCCCAGCAGATCTTAATTTTAGAGCAGGAAGTCTTTCAGTTATGGACGTTGCTGCAGCAATCATGGGGACTATGAAATATATCGAAGAAGAAAAGAACCCCGATATTATCTTTGTGGAAGGACAATCCAGTTTAACTGAAGATGGAAACCCCCATCCAAGAGGCCTTTCAGCTGCAATACTCATAGGCTCAAGGTCTGATGCTGTTGTAGTCTGCCATAGACCTAATCATCCTTTTAGAGAACCAAGAGGAATAGACTACGAAATAAAAGCAATAGAAGCTGTAGAACCTACTAAAGTTGTTGGCATTTCTCTAAATATGAGGAACGTTAGCGACAAAAAGGATATATTAAAGTATGAGGAAAGATACAAATTGCCAGCAGTAGATATTAAAAATGGTGGGGCATCAAGATTACTGGATGTAATTATTGATTATGTAGGACTAAACTAATCACCAACCTGTAAAACCCACCTGATAAAATCAGTATAGGGGAAATAAAATGAAAGATGTCATGGATTATATAAAGAAAAATTTAGGATTAGAAGAAGAAAGCGAAGATGAAGAAGAAAAAGATACCATAATCGTTCCCGAACATTCTTTTTATGAAATAATCCTAATGAAAGCCCAGGGCATTCCAGATATAGAAGATGCTCTAAAACAGATTACTGAAGAAAAAAATCCAATTATATTGGATATGGGTTTTATAGAAAATAATCCAGAGGAATCTAAGCAGGTTGGGGAAAAATTAAAAGAATTCCGAGATAATATAGGTGGAGAAGCTATATTACTTTGTAAACAAGGCAACGTGGTAATTATAACCCCTCCTGAAATTAAACTTTTAAAAAAATAACCAGCTGAAAAATCTATGATGATAATTCATCAGATCATACATATTCATAACTGTAAAAAGGATATACATAAATTCAATTGAATTTAATATATCTAAAGTTATAATTGTAGGGGAATAAAAATGGAGTTACCAATTACCAGACCGTCTATGATCTCTTATGCAGACCAGCTAAATTTTAATGAACTTTTAGGCAAACTAAAATCAAAAGAATACAATGGATTTATAAGAGTAACTGCCGGTTCTGAGGAAGGACACATTCTTTTTAAAGAGGGCATACAAATTGCAGCGTCATATGATAACGATTCAAAGATAGATGCAATTAAAAAAATCAAATCCGCCACCGACAATAGCAGCACTTTAATTGAAGTTTTTGATCTTAGAGATTCTCAGGTTAATTACCTCATGGATATAAATAAAAAATATCTACTCAATTCTGGTTCTGAAGTTAATGATGTACTGGATGAACTTAAAAAAACAGGGCATGAAGATAAAGAAAAAATTGAAAATATTACACCTGAAAAACCTGAGGTTATTGAAACTCCCATACTTGAAGAAAAACCTGAGGTTATTGAGGCTCCTTTAACTGAAGAAAAGCCAGAAGTAACCGAAGCTACTTTACCTGAAGAAAAACCTGAAATTAGTGAATCTCCGTTACTAGAACAAAATGAATCATTTTTACCTAAAAAACCTGAAATTAATGAGGATATCAAAGTTGAGCCTGAAATTCAAGACAGTAATGAAGAAGTGAAAAATAAGCTCAAATCAATATCAGAAATGAAATCAAACCATGTTGAAGATGTTCGACGAAAAACTCAAATTAAATCAGGAAACACCGATATTTCACCTGCTAGTGCAGATATTGATGGTGAAAAAGCTGATAAAGGTGAAAATGAGGAGATGAAAGCTGCCGAAGTTGTAAATGAATCTATTGATCGAGCAGAACTCATGAAAAAGTATGGTTTAAAAGATGTAGGTGAAGAAGAAGTCGAAAACATTTTAGAATCCTATAAAGGAGGATCTCTAAGCGATGATGATGTTGAAAAAATAGAATTAACGCTTATGAATAAAATTAAAAAATCAATTCTTAGTATTCCAAAAATTAAAGGGACAGAAGTCATGGTATTTTTAGACAATACCAGTGAACTGGCCGGAACCATAAATATAATCACAGAATATGAAAGTAAAGGATTTTTATCAAGGTTCATGGGTGAATCCAAAGACCTGGATAATTTAAAAAAACAAATAATTAATATAACTCAAATAGAGATAAAGAAAAGTTTTAGAGGATATCCAGAAATTGTAAACAATTTTAAAATAAACGTGGAAGTTAGCTAGGAGGTATCGAATGACAAGAGTTATAACCGTCGCCTCAGGTAAAGGCGGAGTGGGAAAAACAACAATAACTGCAAATTTAGGAGTAGCTTTATCTACTTATGGAGAAGAAACTATAGTACTGGACGCAGATGTAGCTATGGCAAATTTAGAGCTTATCCTTGGAATGGAAGGAAAATCAATTACATTACATGATGTCCTATCCGGAGAAGCCTCTATTGAAGATGCCATATATGAAGGACCAGGCGGTGTCAAAGTCATTCCTGCAGGGATTTCACTGGAAGGACTTCGAAAAATCAGACTAGATAGACTTGAAGAAGCTCTATCTGTACTGGTTGAAAATGCAGATATACTTTTAATAGATGCTCCCGCAGGGCTTGAAAAAGATGCACTGGCAGCAATAGCATCCGCACAGGAATTAATTCTTGTTACAACTCCAGAGGTTCCTTCCATAAGTGACGCATTAAAAACAAAAATCGTTGCCAATAAACTGGGTGTAGAAATAACAGGTGTTGTTATAAACAGAGAACAACATGACAAGACATTTTTAACAGTTAACGAAATCGAAACTATCCTAGAGGTACCTGTTATTGCAGTAGTTCCTGATGATCCAGAGGTAAGCAGGGCTGCAGCATTTGGAGAACCACTTGTAGTTAAAAATCCAAAATCTCCTACAAGCAACGCAATTATGCAGTTAGGTGCAGATCTAATTGGTGAAGAGTACCATCCTATTGAACCTGATAAAAAAGGAGTTATTTCCAAACTGGTTGAAGGATTACTTGGAAGAAGAGGATAAATTTTTAATAAAAATAAGTAACTGGTAAAAATGTCAAAATTTATAGCAATTGCTTCAGGTAAAGGTGGAGTTGGAAGAACTACCTTAACATACAATTTAGGAGTAGGAATGTCCTTATTCGGCAGAAATGTTATAATGCTAGATTTAGATTTAGTAATGGCAAACTTAGATGTCATAACAGGACTTTTAAATCCAGATGTTACGTTACATGATGTTCTAGCTAAAAACAGATCAATAGATGAATGTGTTTATGAAATAGAACAGGGTATACGAGTTATTCCAACAGGAATACATTTTGAAACACTCAGACATATCAATCCAAAATATATATCATGGAATAAAATACTGGAAGAAATTGCAGACTATGGTGACATTTTCCTTATGGATATGCCTGCAGGTATTAATTCAAATATTTTTGAAGGGCTTCCAGAAAATGTAGAGATGATCATCGTTACAAACTCTACCATGACTTCTGTAGCTGATGCTCTTAAAATCAGAATACTCTCAAATGAACTGAATATCCAGATCATTGGATTTGTACTGAATATGTGGTATGATGATGGTTTTTTACTCTCCGTTAATGAGATAGAATCTATACTTGAAGTTCCAATGATTGGAATCATTCCATATGACCGTGAAGTGGAGAGATCAATGGCCCTTGGAAAATCTGTAGTCGAAATCAATCCATCATCACCTACAAGCAATGCACTCATGCAGCTTACTGCTCATTTACTTGGAGAAGAATACAAACCAATTGAACCTGATAAAGAGGGTATTCTAAGCAGACTGAAAAAGTTCATAGGCATGTTACCAGACTAATATCTTATTTTCTTAATTTTAACCTTAAATTTTCATTTTTACTATCTAAATTAAATCAAACCTTTCACTCAAAAATCTTTGATTTTTGGTGCCCCAAACGCTACGCGTTTGAGGGTTTTAGTTGAACAATTTCAATAAAATCAAATATAAGAAAACTCAAAATATAAAATGAGGACGATATTTTGCCAGTTGACGTGGTTGGACTTGGAACATGTAATATAGACTTCATTAACAAAGTTCCCAGACTTGTAGGAATCGATGATGAGGTTAATGTTGAAAAACTCGTTTTATCTGTGGGAGGTTCAGCATCCAATTTTACGGTGGGGCTTTCCAGATTAAATATAAGCACAGGAATTATAGCTAGAATTGGAAATGATTATTTCGGGCAATTATGCGCTAAAAAGTTATGTGATGAAAGAGTTAATACTCAAAGACTTCTAAATATTGATGCACCTACAGGCATGGTATTTATAGCTGTTGACCCTCCTGGAGAAAGGTCAATGTATTCATTTATGGGTGCAAATGCAGAATTTAAACTATTAAAAGAGGATATTGATTATATAAATAGTTCAAAAGTACTGCACATAACTGGAATGTATAAAGAAGTGTTTGAAGAAGCTTCAAGATATGCAAACTTTTTATCGTTAAATCCAGGAACATTACTCTCAGAATATGGAATAGATGAATTATACAAACCTATTAAACGATCTAACGTGATATTTTTAAATAAAAAAGAAGTTAAAATCTTAACTGGAGAAAACTTAAAGAATGGAACACAAGTACTTTTAGATACCGGCGCTAAAATGGTTGTTGTAACCTGCGGCAAAGAGGGTGCAAATCTCTATACTAAAGATGAAATAATCCATTCCCCTGTAAAAGAAACTGCTGCCCTTGATACAACTGGAGCCGGAGATTCATTTGCTGCAGGTTTTATAGCTGCTTATATCAAAGATAAAAAATTGAAAGAATGCCTTGATTTTGCAAATACAGTGGCATCTTCATGTGTTGGGAAAATAGGAGCTATGAATGTGTCAAGAGCATGCAATCTGGATATTTAAATAACTGTTTTAATAAAATATTAGAGTTAAGAAATGGTAAATCTCTTACAACTCAAAAAATTTAGCGGCATTATCATTTGAAACTTTTCTAATATCTTTTTCATTAAAACCTGCTAACTTAATTCTATGAACTGTTTTAGGAACAGATAAAGGATCAGAAGGTGAAGAACTCATATCACTGTCTAAATAAAACTTATTAAAGCCATATTCATCCAGTATTGAAACCGCTTCATCAGGAGTCATTTTTTTAGGTTGAACTGTAAGCCCCAGCATTGCACCCACATCAATAACATCGTTAACTATTGTACAGTCTACATGATCTATTACAACCATTTTAGGATCTATATTTTCCTCAATAATGGATGTTGTAATCCACGTTATCTCTTTTTTATTGCTTCGAGGTGTATGTACAATTGCTTTCATTTTAAGAGTTTCTGCAAGCTGCAGCTGTTCTTTGAATATATTTTTTTCAGATTCAGATGCGGTTTCAAGTCCGATTTCTCCAATTGCAACTACAGAGTCATTTTCTAAAAAGGAAGGTAACTTCTCAAGTGCCCTTTCAAAATCTTCTGAAATGCTCCTTGGATGAATTCCAAGAGCTGCATATAGTTTTAATCCGTTTTCTGCTGCCCTTTTAATATCATTATTTAAAATACGGTTCCAGTGGTCAAAAACTACGTCCGACACGCTCATCCTTAGAGGATCGTGTGCGCACGTTACTGCCGTCTCTATACCTGCCACTGCCATTTTTTCAAAGTCTTCATAGGGCCGTGTATCTGCATGCACATGTGCATCTATCATAAAATCACCTGTAAAATCATTCTTAATTATAAAATTATTCCGATAATATTAATATAATTAATGTATTATCATTAAATTTTATTTACACAACATTTAATTACATTTTGAGCCAATATAAAGTAAAATAGATCGTTATAATTTATAATAATAGATATCATTTAAATGAATATTTACAATATTCAGGCATAAAGGAGATCAATATGGACATAATTGACACTTTGAATCGTTATGAAGGCATAAAAGGAGATATAAAATTTGTTACGACTTCAAGTGTCAGGACAAAGATCATTTTAAGCTTAAATAAAGGGAATAAGGATTTGAATACACTTAAAAATGAACTGGGTTTAGAATCATCTGCGGCATTGCACTCCCTTAAAAAACTTGAAAGCCAAAATATCATTATCAAAAAGAAAAATGAATACTCTTTATCAACAATCGGTAAATTATATGCCATCAAATCAGAAAATTTATTCAAATCATTTTATACAATTAAAAAATATGAGAAAATATGGTTAAATCACTGGATAGATGGAATACCTAAAAATTTACTTAAAGAAATTAAATGCCTAAACAATTCATTTTTAGTGGAATCCACACCAATAGATATCATAAAACCCCACAGTCATTACACCAAACTGGTAAACAAAGCCAATGAAATTAAATCCATATCGCCCATTTTCTATTATCCATATATAGACCTTTATAAAAATGCATTAAAAAGGGATGCGGACGTAAAACTCATTTTATCCCCATTAATACTGGCTAAAATGACCGAAACTGCAGGTGTAGAAATTTTAAACCAGATTTTATCTTCAAAGAATTTTAAACTGTATAAAATAGAAAAAGATGTAAAAGTGGTCTTTACAGTCACCGAGAATTTTCTATCACTGGGTTTATTTTCAACTGAAGGACTGTATGATGCCACCATCAATTTAGTAAGTTATGATGTAGATGCAATCGAGTGGGGTAATAAATTATTCAGTTATTACTTGGATAAAGCTCAAAAATTCGATTTAGACAATTTAAGCAAATAACAGTACTATCATAATCATTTAAAGTCTTATTTTCATTTTAAAATGAATTATCTTTATATATTGTAGCAAACAAAAATGTAGAACACGGAGATGATTTGCAGGTGCATTTATGAATATAAATGATATTTTAAATTATTATGAAGATGTTAAAGAAGATTTTAAATTCCAAGGCATATCAAGTGTTCGAATAAAGATCATGATAAGCTTGTATGAAGGACCCAAGAAAACTAAAGATCTAAGAGAATTAACTGGAATACCCGCATCCACATTATTACATGGAATCAATGAACTTGAAAAACAAAAATTAATTTCAAGAAAAGGAGAATACTTCTTTTTATCAGAAATAGGGTTTATATCAACGCTTAAATTAGTAGATACGATTAAAACACGTAGATTATTTAAAAATACTAAGAAATTATGGCTTAATCATGATATAGAATCTATTCCTCAAAATTTACTGATGAAAATCGGAGACTTAAGCAACTCTAATCTTATTGAAGATGAACTTGATGATATGTTCCATTCACATAGAACATACCTTCAGATAGTGTCAAATTCTAAAGAAATAAAAAGTATTTCACCTATATTTTACCCAGATTACACAGAAACTTTTGCAAGACTAATCAAAGAGAATGTTGACGTTGAATTAATATTAACAGGAGAGATACTTACAAAAACAATTAATTCACTCAATTCAGAAGACCTCAATGAATTTAAAAGATTACTCTCCAAAAATAAGCTTAAAATATGGGAAATAAAAGAAGATATTAAAATTGCATTTACAGTTACAGATAGTTCCATGATATTAGGGTTGTTCTCAGCAGATGGAATATATGACCCAAATTTGATTTTAGTAAGTGATCATAACGATGCAATTACATGGGGAAATAAACTGTTTGATTACCATAAGAAAAAATCTCAAAAAATTAGCATGGAATATTTTGAACAATTCTCATGAATTTTTTACTATTTTGACATGATCTAAAAAGGTATTACCCCTATCTCCAATATTATCATCTTTTACCAGATAATACCTATTTTTATATGAGAAATATTAAAATAGTAATATTCTATTGATAATCCAGGTGTACACATGCATATAACAGATATTTTAAATTTCTATGAAGAAGTGAAAGACGATATAAAATCTCAAAGTACCTCCAGTGTCAGAACAAAGATCATGATAAGTCTAAGTGAAGGACCCAAGAAAACTAAAGATCTAAGAGAATTAACTGGAATACCCGCATCCACTATATTACATGGAATCAATGAACTTGAAAAACAAGAATTAGTTATAAAAGAAGGAGATAACTTTTTTCTATCAGAAATAGGAAAAATAATGGCTCTAAAATTAATAGATACCATTAGAGCATCTGTTTCACTTAAAAAACTCCAGAAATTATTATTCAATCATGAAATAAGAGATATTCCTCACGATTTACTCATGGATGTAGGCCATCTAAGCAACTCCCAGCTTATTGAAGCAGATAATATAGATATTTTCAAAGTGCATGGAACACATCTAGAAATTGTATTAGACTCTAAAAAGATAAGGGGCATTTCTCCAATATTTTATCCAAATTATCCTGAAACTTTTAAAAAGATTATAGAAAGCGACATTAAAGTTGAACTTATATTAACAAGCGATGTGCTGAAAAAAACCATGCAATCAACAGATAGCGGAGAAAAAGACCTAAAAAAATTAATTAAAAAAGGAAATTTAACGCTATGGACACTGGATAAAGATATTAAAGTTGCATTTACAGTTACAGATAAATTTATGACAATGGGCTTTTTTTCAGTAAATGGAATGTACGACCCTACTCGAAACCTGGTAAGTAACGACAGCGATGCGCTTTCCTGGGGTAACAGATTATTTGAATACTACTGCATGCAGGCGGATAAAGTAAATTTTGAAAAATAAAGCACATAACTCATTTATAAAAGATTAAATGTTGTCATATTGTTTTAAATAAATTTTTAATAAACCAATACTACTTTTTTACTATTTAAATTTTTAATAAAGCAGCAATTATGAAATTGGCCGCTATAATATTTTACTAGTTCTGCAACCTTAAAAATAAAGCTATTTCTAGTTATAACTTTGTTTGATGCATATAGAAACTTTTAATAATATAATAATTTAAATAATTACTGGACAGCCCATATTAAATATTACAATATTAAAATAAATGCTTAAAATGATTATTATACCAATCGTAGTGTTTTAAATGAATTAATTTTTAAAATAAGATTAAATATAGGCAATATATAAAAATAAACGGAATATTCGATTTGCATTCAAGATTATAGACAAATTAACGATCATTAAAGTAAATTCGTTCATGAATTTACAATTCAATGATATTGAAAGGAAGCGATCTTAATGCAACAAGTCGACAAAATAAAATACTGGAATGATGTACTAAATAGTTTTGTAAATACAAGCTATAAAAAAATAGAAAATTTAGTATCTTTTCTACTGAAAAGTACGTTATCTACAGCAATATTTGGCTCTTTAAGGGCATATTACCCCTTTTTGTTATTTGGGGCTGTTGTAAGCTGGAATCTACTTCTAGCCACATTTCTTGTAATTTTTGCAGTATACTGCATGAATAATTTAACGGATAAAGAAGAAGACGAAGTCAATTCACCAGAAAAGGCAAGCTTCGTTAACAATAATGAAAAAACACTCACCTTTGCCGTGGGTTCTTCCTATATTATAGCAATAATATTAGGATTTTTAGATAGTTTTTATACTGTTCTTATTTTATTAGTTCCACTTTTTGCTGGAGTTATATACAGTATCAAAGTTTCTTCTAAATTACCACGTCTAAAAGACATATTTGCAGTTAAAAATATAATCATTGCTTTAAGCTGGGCAGTGGCAACTACGTTTATTCCTGCAATCCATACACCTAATGTTTCATGGGCATTTATAATTCCCATACTCTACTTTTTCTTTGTAAAAAGTTTCGTAAATTCAGTTGTATGCGACATACGAGACATAGAAGGAGATACAGCAAACGGTATAAGAACTATCCCCGTTGGAATTGGAAAAGAAAAAACAAAAAAAATACTTTCAGCACTTACATTTTCTATTATGCCTGTAATTTCAATATTACTGTTTTACGGGCTGTCTCTTGGTTACTTTATAACAATGGCCTTTTCCATGGTTAACAGCTACTGGCATATAAATTATGTCAGCAATACAAAAGAAATCAGCAAATATATGTCCCTTCTGGTACACGGAGAATGGATTTTCGTGCTAGCACTATGCTGCATTATCACACTGGTATAAATCCATTTTTCTTCTCTTTTTATTTAATTAAATGTAGTTTAAGTAAAGAACTAAAAAAAGAAAAGTATTTAAAAATTGCTAAAAAAACTCCAAAAATAAATTATTTCTCAAAGTTATCTTTGAGAATAATATTAGACCAATTAAAGATCTTCAAATTCAATACTGTAATCCATTAAACCCTCTAAAACTTCACTGATATCTGAAATTGGAATCCTTTTTTGTTTGGTATTATCCCTATTTCTTATGGTGACCATATCATCTTCTAAAGATTCATGATCAACAGTTAGTGCAAAAGGCACCCCTATTTCATCTGAACGGGCATATCTCCGCCCAATAGTTCCTGATGAATCAAACTCTGCTATAAATCCTTCTAATCTTAAGTCATCCTCTATTTGAAGCGCCACTTTTACAAGTTCTTCTTTATTTAAAAGTGGGAAAACACTTACTTCAACTGGAGCTATGTCCCTCGGTAATTTGAAATATTCCCTGTCATTTTCTTTATCTTCTGTAAATGTATGTGAAAGTACAGAGAAAATTATACGGTCAATACCATAGGAAGGTTCTATAACATGAGGAAATATTTTTTCTCCCCTTACTGTTTCACTCACTTCCTCAAAATTAACATGTTCAGGCAATAATTGGTAGGAGTCACCACCTATCTCAAGTTTAAATGATCCTTCATTTTCAACTGCTTGTTTAATGCTTTCAGCTTCAATATTTTCAAGCGCTTTAAGTATCTTTGGTGCATCACCTTTAAAGGAAGGTCCAAATTTACCCATGTTTGGTTTTACAGCTAATTTTTTGATATGTTTAGGTTCATCGTACTCTAAAAAGACCCTTAGATCTTCTTTACTGTGCTCTGTATGAGATTTAAGGTCATAATCAGTCCTGTCTGCAATTCCAATAATCTCTACCCAGCCGTACCTTTCCGTTTTTACTTCCACATCCCAGCAGTCAATTGCATAATGCGCCATCTCAGTTGGCAAATGCTGCCTGAACCTTATAACATCCTCCGGAATTCCGATTTCTTCCAAAAACTTACTTGCAAGATATAACTGGTAAACAAGCATTTGACTTGATACTATCTTCTTTGAAAGCGCTTCTCCTGTAGACAATTCGATTGGTTCTCCTTCATTCATCTGGATTTCTGCAGAATAGAGTTTAAGTGTCTCATCTTTAATGGCATCAAATTTTTTGTGGGTCTTATCCCTAGGATCAACAAAAATCTCAGCTTCTGCCTGGGTGAATTCACGGAGCCTTATTACACCTTGTCTTGGAGATATTTCATTTCGGTAGGCCTTTCCTATTTGAACCACACCAAAGGGCAATTTACCTCTAAAGAACCTTAAAAGCCTTTTAAATGGTATAAAAATACCCTGAGCGGTTTCAGGACGCATGTATCCTGTTTTTTTACCTTTGGCACCGATCAGTGTTTGAAACATCAAATTGTAATTCCACACACGAGATAACTGACTGCCACATTTAGGGCAACCTATTTCTTCATCCGCAATCATTGCAGTGAGTTCTTCGTTGGTTAAACCTTCCACTTCTTTATCCATAACCTCTTCAATTATGTGATCTGCCCTGTAAACTTCTAAACATTCTTTACATTCAGTCATTGGATCAGTGAAATTGTCAACATGTCCTGAAGCTTTAAGAGCTTCCTCTGGCATTACAGTAGGAGACTCTATTTCATAAAAACCTTCCCTTACGATGTAATATTCTCTCCACTTGTTGATAATCGAATTTTTTAGTATAGCGCCAAGAGGGCCGTAATCATAAAATCCTGCAACACCTGCATATATTTCAAATGAAGACCACAGGAAACCTCTCTTCTTTGCAATGTTCATTACTTTATCATGTTTCATAGTATCATCTCGTCTAGCTTTAAAAACTATAAGTAGCATAAATCATCCAAAAACCTCTGTTTGAAACCAAAATTCGATTCTGAACGATTAAAAATATTGAAAAAAAATTTAATAAGAATCTAAATATTAAATTATAATCTCCATTACTCTTTTTTAAGAGCTATTTTTTTAATTAAATCTTTATCATATTTAATTCTACTTGATTCTGGGCGTTTTTGACCCATATATTTACTATCTCTTTCTGGATGTCCATACGGCTTTTCTGATGGAGAGGTCATAGTCTCAAAAACTATTTGACAAACTCTCTGCCCTGTATATAGTGCTACAGGCATTTTACCAATATTTGAAATTTCCAGTGTGATCCTTCCATGAAATCCAGGGTCTATATAACCTGCTGTGACGTGCATGGTTACACCAAGTCTTCCCATGGAAGATCTGCCTTCAACCCTTGCAACGATATCGTCGGGTAACTTTATGGTTTCATAAGTTGTAGCAAGGGCAAATTCACCAGGATGAATTATAAAAGGTTCTCCCTCATCTATATAAAACGATTCCATATAAGAATCAATGTCTGATTCATCCATTGGATCTATACATGGTTTTCTAATTATCTTGAAACCTTTAAACTCATTTCCTATCCTCAAATCTACTGATGATGGTTGTATTTGTATATTCGGACTATCAAGTGGATCTATACCAATTTTTCCTGCATCAAGGTATTCTTTAATATGTTTATCGCTTAAAATAGCCATGTTTACCCTCTTAAATATTAATTTATTATTTTTAACAGTTGATAATTGCAATCTGCATATAAAATTTATCAAAGGAGATTAAACAACTTAATATTTAAATATATGTGTTTATCTCCACGGCCATTTAATTTATTATCGTTAATTAATGGTAATAGTTGTATTTGTATACCTATATTATAAAGAGATCTACAACTATACACAATATAATTATCTCTTTAAATAACCGCGCTTGTCTTCTTGCGCATCTATTTTATTTTGCTTAACTTCTATTTCTGATATATCATCCAGTATATTTTTAATCCCGCAGCTGTTTCCAACCCCAACCACAAGGATATTTGTGTCGTCAGGAGAATTATAAATTAATTCCTGCACCAGTTCAAATGCCTCAAGTGAAGCATCTGCAATCTTCTGGTTCATGTTGCTTATAGCCTCTTCAGGACTCATTTTCACAATGACAGCATCAAGTTCAATGTTTCTTTTAACAATTTCTTCTTCAATAGCCCATTTATCTACTCCAGGACCGCCAATTACAACTCCAATACCTCTTGCCACTTTCCCTGTCTCTTCACCCTCAAGTTTGACTGCTGCATCTACTGTTATTACTTTATCTATATTTTCTTTCGCAAGTATAGACCTGACAACTTTTCCAACCCTTCCAACTCTTGCTCCAGGACCTTTTGCACGAGCTATAATCAGATCACGTTCTTCCATCTTCTTTTTAGCAATGAACATATCTTCGATCTCAGTTATGTACTCATTTTTATAGTCTTTCATAAGCAGACCTGCAACTATAGGACCTGCACCATCTCCTATGGGTTTTCCTTCAGAAAATGTTTTTGCACCTTCAAATTGGGCTTTTACAACCCTCATAATCAGAGGAATACTCATTTGAAGCATCAGTAATATCTGTAAGTTTCCTTTTCTTCCAAGCTCTAAATTGTGTCTTACCTGTTTTGCAACATCGTTAATAGCGAGTGTGGCCTTTAAAGTCATCACAATGTTTGCTTTGGTTTCCACGTCGGCTAAAGGGGCCACTTCATTTATCATCTGTTTAAATCTGTCTTCACTTAGATCCAGGATTTTCTCAAACTTTCTTACGAGTCCGTTAGGGTCAAGATCTACAGGAGGAACTACAAAGAATTCCATAAAACCTTCAATTTTAGCTGAAGGGTCAAGAATAGGCTTTCCTTTTTCTTTAGATATTTCAATAAGAAAATCCTCCAATTCCCGAACCATGTTCTCTAATTCAAGTGCAGCCTTGTTAACACTGGATAATGCCCTTACCCTTACAATCCATGGAATTAGAAAAATGAGTAAAACTATTACCAGTATCCCCATAATATCAAATGGACTCAATCCAAATAATGCCATTTCCTTCCCCCACATTATTCTTTTAATTTCAGCCCTATTCTCCTTAAAGTTCCTATTAAAGTATGTGCTTCCCTTCCAGAGATGAATGCTCTCCCTATAATATTTTTAAAAACTGTAGATGCCTTTTTCATTTTATGTTCAGGGTAACCAGTGTATTTAATTAATTCATCCATTTCCTCAATTAAAAGTTCTTTTTCAGATTTTAAAGCTACTTCCAGTTCTTCTCGAGGATAATTCTTTTCTCTTTTAAATAATTCGTACAGTACAATTGCTGCAGCATGGGAAATATTCAATACAGGATATTCATCGTTTGTAGGAATGGTTACAACCACATCACAGAGGGCTATCTCTTCATTATAGAGACCGTTACCTTCTCTCCCAAATACTATAGCAATATTTCCAGTTATATTTAATGATTCTGCAAACTGCTCAGGTGTGACCGCAATTCTAGAAACATTGTAACTCCCACCGGCCATACGTGTCGTGCCGACTGTAAAATCTATTTTTTCAGCTTCGATGAATTCTTCAAGGGAACCGTACTCTTTATGGTTCCATATAATTTCTTTTGCATGCATTGCCTGGTAATAAGCTTCATTTTTTAATTCACATGGATTAATAAGCACTAAATCGTTGAATGCAAAATTTTTCATTGTCCTTGCAAGGAAACCTATGTTTCCTGGAGATTCTGGTTCAACAAAAACTACATAAATCATATTTTTATACTCTCTAAAATTAATAGAAAGGCTTATTTTTCATAAGCCATTTCAAGAAGTTTTAAAATGTTTAATACAGGGATATCAATGCCTTCTTTTTTGAGTTCAGTTCCTATATGGATCTGGCAGAATGGGCAGATGGTAACAACGGCGTCCACACCAAGTTTTTTAATCATTTCTGCCTTTTCCTTACCTAACTCTGATGCAATTTCAGGTTTTCCGGCACGCACTCCACCACCAGCACCGCAGCACTGGTTTGGTTTTTCCATTTCAACTAATTCAAGCCCCTTAATTTTCTTTAAAATTTCACGGGGTTCTTTGTTGATTCCCTGGACTCTATTAAGATGGCATGGGTCATGGTAAGTTACCTTCATATTTAAAGGCTTCATATCTTCAGTATTTAAGTTATCAATCAGGAATTCGCTGATATCAACCACGTTGAAGTTAACACCCAATTTAGGGTAATCTTTCTTTAAAGTTGCCCCGCACCCTGCACATACAGTTATTATTGTGTCATAATCTTTGAAAACTTCTTTATTTTTTTGAGCCAGTTCTTTTACGATGTCAGTCTGCCCCGTTCTAATCATTGGAGAACCGCAGCACACCTGGTCTTCAGGCACTACAATGTCAATATTATGGTTCTCTAAAACTTTAAGCAGTGCAAAACCTACTTCCTGCTGCCTGTAATCTACAAGGCAGCCTGTAAAGAAAGCTATATTTGATTTCTCTTTATTTTCACCAGAAACTGCTTTAATAAATCCTTCATCTAAAAGTTCTACAGACCTTCCAGTACGTGCAATTAAGTCCTTCACTTCTTTATGCGCTGGAAGCGGGCCGACACCTTCACGGCATGCGATTTCCCTTAATTTCTCAATTGCCCCACCTATTGTGCTTATTTCCTTCGGACATACTTCTGCACATTTTCCACAGGTGGTACAGCAGTAAAGGCCTTCATCAAGCCCGAGTTTAGCACGTTCTTCATTATTACGGGGGTCAAGGGCAAATTTTGAAATTTCACGCATGAAATAAGGACCTGCATATTCAGCAGATGTTTTGTTTACAACAGGACATACAGATAGACATGAGAAACATTCTATACATCCCCTTAATTTCTTTGAGTCTTCATATTGTTCTGGTTTTAAGATTTCAAGACACATTTCGCTGTCTTGAGGTACTTCATCTCCCCTTAAAGAGAGTTTCATCTTTTTGATCTTGTTTTCAATTTCGCTTCGATCTACAACCAGGTCCTTTAAAACGTCAAAATCAAGGGGGCCAATAACTGCGTTATCCTCTATTTCAGCTTTACATGCCAGTTTAACTTCGCCGTTTACCTTTAAAGCGCATGATCCACACTGTCCAGCCCTGCATGAACACCTGTAAGCTATACCTGCACCATATTTCTGGTTGATATAGTTTAAAGCATCGAGGACTTTCATTTTTTCCGTTTCCTCAACTTCATAGGTTTCATAGTGTGGCTTTTTGTCTTTAGCTGGATCATATCTTAAAACTTTAATTGCTATCATTTCTATCTCCGGATTTTCTTTAAAAAGTGGTTTAAAAAAATTTTTAAGTTAAATTAAGTGATTTAATTAGATATTTAAAAATGTAGTTGAATTTATACTATATTCAGTTTATATGATCTTATATTTAATCTTTATAATTAAGTCATGATCTAAAGATAAATTAAGACATTATAAGCCTGTTTTCCAAAAATAACAGTATTTTACCTCATTTTATGAACATGTAGAACATATATAACTTTATTTTTAAAATTCAACTTAAATATAAAATTTCTTTTCAAACTAGTTTAAGAAGATTATAAAATAATTCTAATAATTTAAGTACTGACTGATAAAGTCCATGTAAATCAAAACAATATTATGTCTATAAAAAAAGATGTTTGATATGCAGTCATAATTAAAAGTTATCAAATAGAATAATCATTTTTTTTGGGGCTTTTAGCGTTTAATAAAACCATCATTATACCTAAAAGGCATATTAACCATCACACTAAGAATAAAAAGTTGACCACTTGAAACAGTGCTACATTGAACCTTCTCATAACATTATTTATAATTAATGAATTCTATTGTTGGATTTTTCTTTATGAAATCGATCAAATGAGGTTCTTTAACGATTCCACTAATGGAGCGAGAGAATCAGTTTGATAGCATATTCACCATATTTTTTAAATTCATTATATATTACGTGCATTCACTTCACGAACATAAAGCCGCTGAAGTGGCTTGAAATTATTTAATTTTAGACATTTTTTTTAGTAGTAATGCTTATGGAAATGAACAACATAAAGTAATGATAGCCTTCATTTTAGTATTTAATTTATAGTAATAACTGATTGTGCTTGGATTAGAAAAAAAGATAATAAGGAGTAAAAAAAAAATGGTTTCTGAAATTTTTTATCAAAAATTAATTGATATATCCCGAGTAATGGAAGAGAAAGGTAATGGGATTAGCTATATTCATAATGAAGATGATTGTTATACAATTGGAACAAGGAAATACAGTGAAGAAATAGATGAATACCTGAATAAAACAGTTGAACTATGGGAAGGTAGTGTACCAAACTTTAAAAAATCGAAAAAAGGCAAATCAAATGGAAAAAAGCCAAGTAGAGTTGTATATATCTGGAAAATTTTCCTAACAGAAGCTAAATGACCAGTACATAAAAAAAATATTTTTTAAACTAATATCTTGTAAATAGTCTATAGCATTTTCGAATAATGTATACTAATTGAATTCTATTTGTTTCAAGTAAAGAAGGTACAGGTTATTTCAGTTTAGTAAATTGAATTGATTGTATGTAAACATAAATTATTATAACCCATTACAGAATTTTAGAATCGCTCATGTTCACAAAATCCCTCAAAATCCTCAAAAATCTAGATTTTTGGGCCCT